>DBVZ01000005.1:7852-9796 GCA_002308255.1 Lachnospiraceae bacterium UBA1251
CGATCAACAAGCTGATCCGCGTTTCGAGACAGCTTCTGCAGGAGCTGGGCAGGGAGCCCACGCCGGAAGAGATCGCGGAGGAAATGGGCATTTCCGTGGACCGCGTCCGTGAGATCCAGAAGATCTCGCAGGAGCCGGTATCCCTCGAGACGCCCATCGGCGAAGAGGAAGACAGCCACCTGGGCGATTTCATTCAGGACGAAAATGTTCCCGTCCCGGCAGACGCCGCCGCATTCACACTGCTCAAGGAGCAGCTCGTCGAAGTGCTCGGCACGCTGACGGAACGCGAACAGAAAGTGCTGCGTCTCCGTTTCGGCCTGGACGACGGCCGCGCGAGAACACTTGAGGAAGTCGGACGCGAGTTCAACGTGACCCGTGAGCGTATCCGCCAGATCGAGGCGAAAGCGCTCCGCAAGCTCCGTCATCCGAGCAGGAGCAGAAAACTGAAGGATTATCTTGACTGAGTGACATTTAAATGACATGAAAAAGAGTCCCGCAGGCGAAAACGGAAGATTGCATGCAAAAGGAGGAACCGGAGAAGACGGTTCCCGCATGGCGAAACTTTCCGCGCGCCTCGGGGCTCTTTTCGATCTCATCCCGCCCTGCCCGTTCGCGGTTGACGTCGGCTGTGACCACGGCTACATCCCGATCGCCCTTGTCAGGAGCGGAAAGTGTGAAAATGCTCTCGCCTGCGACGTAAGGCCGGGTCCCCTGAATAAAGCGGAAGAGCACATCCGTGCGGCCGGCCTGGAAGACCGGATCCGGACCGTCCTCAGCGACGGTTTGAAGAATCCGGAAATCTTTTCCCGGATCCGGAATTTTTCCCGAAGTGCCGGGCAGAAGGACCCGGCAGGAGAGGATAAGTGCGGATTTGCAGGAGAAGATAAGTGCGGATCTGCAAGGGAAGAGAAGCTCGGATCTGCAGGAGAAAATAAGTGCAGAAAAGATTCCGATGACGAGGACCGGACCGGTACCCTTATCATTGCCGGCATGGGCGGTATCCTGATGAGAGACATTCTCGAAAATGCGCCCGCCCTGAAAGAATCCTTCTCCTGTCTGGTCCTGCAGCCGCAGTCTGACCTTTCTTTCGTCAGAGAATGGCTTTCCCGGAACGGATGGAGGATCCGTGACGAATTTGCCCTAGTGGAAGACGGGAAGTACTATGAAGGCTTTGCCGCGGAGCAGGGACGCATGGTACTGACGCCGGAGGAGGCGAGGTTCGGCCCGGTGCTTCTCAGATCCGGCAATCCCGCTGTCAGGGACCATCTTCTGAAGCAGAAAGAAGTGAGGGAGAACATCCTGAAGGAACTGGAAGAATCCAGGGAAGAACGGATCCTTTCGAGGAGAGGGGAGCTGCAGGAAGAACGGATCCTTTCGAGAAGAGGGGATCTGCTGGAAGAACGGATCCTTTCAAGAAGTAAGGAACTCCAGGAAGAACTGGAGCAGATTGAAGCGGGCCTTGCGCTGTTTGAGAACGGGAACGGGTCTGTGCAGATTATATAGAAGCTGCGGAAGAACCGGTTTTATAGAAGTTGTGGAAGAATCGGTTTTAAAGAAGTTGTGGAAGACGGTTGCTATTATGAAGTGCAGAGATATTATTAATAAACTGGAAAAGCGATATCCGAAGGAATATGCGGTGGACTGGGACAACGTCGGCCTGCTTGTCGGAGATGAGGAGAAAGAGGTCGGTGCTGTTTTCTGCGCCCTGGATCTGACGGATGATACGCTGGAAGAAGCGCTGCAGGCGGGCGCCGATCTCATTGTGACGCACCACCCGATGCTCTTTAAGCCGGTCGGAAAGATCGTCCGGCAGGATTTTATCGGGAGAAGGATCATGGCACTGATCGAGAACGGGATCTCTTATTACGCCATGCATACCAATTTCGATATCGCGGGAATGGCGGACCGGAACGCGAAGGATCTCGGACTCATCGAACCGAAAGT
>DBVZ01000005.1:9865-13524 GCA_002308255.1 Lachnospiraceae bacterium UBA1251
AGCCGGGCAGACGAAATGGAAGCCGTTCCGCCGGCAGTACAGGGCTTCGGCAGAGTCGGACGGGCCGCTGAAGAGCTCCCGCTGAAGGATTTTGCCGCGAAAGTGAAGTCGGTCTATGGATTGGAACAGATCCGGGTTTACGGTGATCCGGAGAAGACCGTCCGGATCGCAGCCGTGAGTTCGGGCTCCGGAAAAAGCTCCCTCGAGGACGCCATTCGCAGCGGGGCGGACGTTCTTATTACCGGGGATGTGGACTACCATACGGCGATCGACGCCGTCATGAAAGGGATCGCCGTGATCGACGCCGGGCATTACGGGACGGAGTTCTGTTTTATTGAAGAGGCGTCGGCATTTCTGAAAGAAGAATTCCCGGATCTGAAGGTGGAATGCGCCCGGATCCGGCAGCCGTTCAGTATTTTCTGAGACAGCGGCTATATTTGACTATTGACAGAATCTGGGGAACAGAAAGAATGAGACGGATCGGAAATATCTGCATCATACTGGGGCTTCTGCTGATCGCGGGGGCTCTTGTCTTGTTTTTGCATAACCGAAATGAATCCGCCCGCGCCGGCGAAGAAGCGGAACGAATTAAGGAAGCGCTTCTGGCGGGAATCGAAGAGCCGGAGGAAAAGGACCCTTATGAAGGCGTTGCGTGGAACAGCGGAAGCTGGGACGAGGCGGAACCGGAGGCGATCCCGGAAATGCCGGTCAAAGAGATCGACGGCTACAGCTACATCGGGATTCTGGACGTTCCTTCCCGGGGCATCTCCCTGCCGGTCATGGTGGAGTGGGACTATACGCGCCTGAAGACGGCTCCGTGCCGCTATTCGGGTTCTTATTTTACCGGTGATCTCGTGGTCTGCGGACACAATTACGCGAAGCATTTTTCACCGATCCGCTCGGTCGATATCGGGGCGGAGGTGACATTTACGGCAGTGGACGGCGCGGTTTACCATTACATCGTCTCCAACCGCGAGACAGTGGAGCCGACGGAGATCGACCGCATGATCGATCCCGGCTCGGACTGGGATCTGACACTGTTTACCTGCAACCTCGGCGGAAAGACGCGCTGCGCGGTGCGCTGCCTTCTGACGGAGAAGGCTTCCTGAACGATGCCATGCAAAGGAGGCGTTTCCCGACGAAAAATGCTTTCTGAACGATGCCATGCAAAGGAGGCGTTTCCCGACGGGGAAAATCGTCGTAACTGTCACTGTTCGCGGACGCTGATTTATGGTATGATTATAGAGATTCCGCTGACCGGCTCCGGCAAAGGAAAAGGTCCGGAAGCATGCATTTGCGGAACTTAAGGAGATTTACGGAACAAAGGGAGAACTGTAGAACGAGGGAAGATTTGCGGACGGGATCTGTTTCGCCGCGACGGAAAGGAGTAAACCATGTCATTGATCAGGCTTTATGACGAGATTATTTCCGTACCCGATGATATGACGTATGCGGAGCTTGCCCGGAAAAGAAGCCGCGAGAAAGAACAGGTCATGCTTGTCCGTGAGGACGGCAAACTGCGGGAGCTGTCCAAGAAGGTCAAGGACGGAAAGTCGGTATCTTTCGTGACGATCCTTGAGCAGCCAGGATTCGAGACGTACCGCCGCAGCGTTTCCATGATGTTTATGAAAGCGGTGCAGAATGTCGCCGGATGGGCAAACGTAAGACGGATCATCCTGCATTTCTCCATCAAATACGGGTTCTTCTATACGGTAGAAGGCGATTTTGACATCGACGAGGCGTGGATCGCGGACGTGGAATCCGAGATGCGCATCCTTGTGAAAAAGGATATTCCGTTCATTAAGAGAAGCATCCCGACCGCCGAGGCGAGAGAGATCTTCTGTGAGGACAGAATGTTCGATAAGGAGCGGCTGTTCCGGTTCCGTCTCGCTTCGAGGACAAATATTTACGAACTGGACGGGCTGCGGGACTATAATTACGGCTTTATGGCTTATTCGACCGGATGCCTCGGATACTTCAAGCTCTATCCGTACAAAAACGGGATTCTTCTGCAGATGCCCAGACGCCGCTTCCCGGGTGAGATCCCGCCCTTTGAACCCATGGAAAAACTGTTCAAGGCGCAGACTGACGCGGAGAGCTGGGCCGCGAAGATCCACATCGAGGATATCGGTGAGCTGAACGAAAGGATCACTTCCGGTGATATGTTCGAGCCGATTCTGCTCTCGGAGGCGTACCATGAAAGACGCATTTCCGAGATCGCGAACATGATCGCCGAAAGGCCGGAAGTCAAGTTCGTCATGATCGCCGGGCCGTCTTCTTCGGGGAAGACGACATTTTCGCAAAGGCTCGCCGTGCAGCTGAATGCCCACGGACTGCGGCCGCACTGCGTCGGCGTGGACAATTATTTCGTGAACCGGGAGAATACGCCGGTCGACGAGTTCGGCAAGAAGGATTACGAGTGCCTCGGCGCGATCGACGTCGCCGGATTCAACCGCGATATGTGCGACCTTCTCGCGGGAAAGACGATCCAGGTGCCTTCCTATAATTTCCAGACCGGCATGCGGGAATACAAGGGTCAGACGCTGAGCCTTGCGGAAGGGGATATCCTCGTGATCGAGGGCATTCACTGCCTGAACGACGAGCTGTCGGAGTCGCTGCCGAAGGAGTCGAAATTTAAGATCTTCATGAGCGCCCTCGCGCAGCTCAATATCGATGACCACGACCGCCTGCCGACCACGGACGGACGCCTGCTCCGCCGCATGATCCGCGACAACCGCACGCGCGGATACAGCGCCGCCAACACGATCAGCATGTGGGACAGTGTCCGCAGAGGAGAAGACCAGTACATTTTCCCGTTCCAGGAGACCGCGGATGTTTTCTTCAACTCCGCACTTCCGTACGAACTTGCGGTCCTGAAGCAGTATGCACAGCCGCTTCTTTATCAGATCGGCGAATCGGATCCGGAATATGAGGAAGCCAGAAGGCTGCTGAAATTCCTGGATTACGTGATCGGCATCCCGAGCGACAACGTCCCGGCCAATTCGATCCTCCGGGAGTTTATTGGGGGAGGATGCTTCCATCTGTAAATCATTTCAATAATAAAGCATTTAAAAAACTCCTCTGCAAAGAGGAGTTTTTTGTGCGAAAACAAAGGATGGCTCCGGTCTCCTTGCGGAGCAGAAAGTTTGATGCTATAATGCGCCTTGCGGGGCATGCGGCCGCTGCCGTCAGGACCGAAAGGGGACGGGAGAGGAAAGTCCGGGCTTCACAGGGCAGGATGCCGGATAACGTCCGGCAGGGGTGACCCTCGGGACAGCGCAACAGAAATAAACCGCTGCATCTGCAGCAAGGGTGGAAAGGCGGTGTAAGAGACCACCGCTTCCCCGGTAACGGGGAAGGCACATGCAAGCCCCATCCGAAGCAAGACCGAGACGAAGCGATACGGCTGCCCGCCGTGCTTCAGGCAGGTCGCTCGAGCCATCCGGCGACGGTTGGCCTAGATAGATGGCCGCACACGACATAACCCGGCTTATCGCCCCGCCTTTTTAGAGAAAAAGCATGAGATTGGATCTTCCTCGGAGGATCAGCTCATGCTTTTTTTGTGGCTTCGGGTGCTTTTTTGATGCCAGGCGCAGGTGAAGACTGATGTCAGGCGGGGATAAAGATGTGAAAACGTCAAAACTCAGATGTACACCCAG
>DBVZ01000005.1:13655-13981 GCA_002308255.1 Lachnospiraceae bacterium UBA1251
ACCCAGGAAAAGTAACGATTACACCCGCGGGGTGGGGATCAAGATGTGAAGACGTCAAAACTCAGATGTACACCCGGGAAAAGTAGCGATTACACCCACGGGGTGGGGATCAAGATGTGAAGACGTCAAAACTCAGATGTACACCCGGGAAAAGTAACGATTACACCCGCGAGGCGGGGATCAAGATGTGAAGACGTCAAAACTCAGATGTACACCCAGGAAAAGTAATGATTACACCCGCAAGGCAGCAACGAAGATGTGAAAGAGCAAAAAAGCAGGTGTACATCTCTGAAAACAGAAGTGCACACCCGCGGCATAAAAATCAA
>DBVZ01000005.1:14005-18067 GCA_002308255.1 Lachnospiraceae bacterium UBA1251
AAAAACGTCTCAGTCCCGCTTCCTCGCAGCCTCTTCGCAGTACTTGCAGCGGTAAGTCTCCGTCTTTTCATCCGTGAGGACAAAGATGTGGTGGAGGCCCTGCTCAATAGAAGTGATGCAGCGGGGGTTATGACACTTGATCACGTCGACGACCTGGGACGGAAGCTTTAAGGCCCGCTTTTCAATGATCTCTTCATCTTTGATAACGTTGACGGTGATGTTGTGGTCGATAAAGCCGAGAACGTCAAGATCGAGATAGTCGATGGAGCATTCCACTTTGATGATATCCTTGCGGCCCATTTTGCTGCTCTGCGCGTTTTTGATAATAGCGACGGTGCAGTCCAGCTTGTCGAGCCTCAGGTCATGATAGATTGTCATCGCCTTCCCGGCTTTGATGTGGTCGAGAACGAATCCCTCTTTGATTGCGCCTATATTCAACATGGGTTTTTCCTTTCTTTAATACACGTCTGTATTCGGATTCCGGATAATGATCCCTTTCCTTAATTCTCTTTCGCCAGCCCGAGCAGCGTCATGATCAGGGCCGAACGGATATAGACGCCGCACTGCGCCTGAAAGAAGTACTGCGCTCTCGGATCGTCGTCGACTTCGACGGAAATCTCGTTGACGCGGGGCAGGGGATGCATGATGTACATATCCTTCGGCGCCTGCTCGAGTTTCTCACGGTCGAGAACGTAGAAATCTTTCATGCGGATGTAGTCTTCCTCGTTGAAGAAGCGCTCTTTCTGGACGCGGGTCATGTACAGGATATCGAGGCCTTTCATGGTGTCCTCGTCAAGCCTTACGACTTCGGCGTAGGGGATCCCTTTTTCCTTCAGTTCTTCGATCACGTAGGACGGGACGCGAAGTTCCGGCGGGGAGATCAGGCAGAACTGGATATTGTGGTAGCGGCTTAAAGCTGTGATCAGGGAGTGCACGGTGCGGCCGAACTTCAGGTCGCCGCAAAGGCCGATGGTCAGCCCTTCAAAATGTCCTTTCAGATTTCGGATCGTGAGCAGGTCGGTGAGAGTCTGCGTCGGATGCTGATGGCCGCCGTCGCCGGCGTTAATGACCGGGATCAGGGATTTCATGGAGGCGACGAGAGGTGCGCCTTCTTTCGGATGCCGGATCGCGGCGATATCGGCGTAACAGGAGACGACGCGGATCGTGTCTGCGACACTTTCACCCTTCGCGGCGGAAGAATTGTCGGCCGAAGAAAAACCGAGCACGGTGCCGCCGAGATTCATCATAGCTGCTTCAAAGCTCAATCTCGTGCGGGTGCTCGGTTCATAGAAGAGGGTGGCAAGACGTTTGCCGTCGCATACATGTGCGTATTTTTCGGGATGCGAACGGATATCGTCGGCAAGATCCATCATAGTTTCAAGTTCCTCTACGCTCAGGTCGAGAGGACTCATGAGATGTTTGAGAGCCATTTCTTACCTCCTGGATGAGTTCTTTTATTTTCATTAAAATAATAAATGATTGAGCGGTCAGTGTAAAGAAAATCTGCTATAATTGGAAAATATAAACGCATTGAAAAGTATATACGCACCCGCAGCCGCTAGGATTTGTGCCGCGGCCGGTGCCTGCGAATGCAGCACCAAAGGATCTGCAAATGCAGCACCGCAAAAGCAGCACCGCAAAAGCAGCGCAGCGAAAGAAGCGAAAGCGGCGTGTCTGCGAATGCAGCACCAAAGGATCTGCAAATGCAGCACCGCAAAAGCACCGCCGCAAAACCCGTACTTCCAGGGAAGAAACGTCTCCCGAAAGGATCCCCATGCCGGAAATTGATTACCGCAATCCGCAATATTATCGAAACCGTGAACTGAGCTGGCTCAGTTTCAATGAGAGAGTGCTGTCCGAAGCGAGGGACCGGCATTCCGTTCCTCTTTTTGAGAGAATGAAATTTCTGTCGATCACGGCGTCCAATCTTGATGAATTCTTCATGATCCGTGTGGCAACGCTCCATTCCCAGAAGCAGGCGGGGATCATGAAGCCTGAGATCTCCGGCCTTTCCGCCGCCGAGCAGCTGGACCGGATCGCCGAGATGACGCAGGATCTCGTCCGCAGGCAGTACAGCACGTACAGCCGGTCGATCAAGCCGTCCCTGAAAAAGGCCGGGATCGAGATCCTGGAGGATCACACGAAGCTCACCAAGGAGGAATGCAAGTACCTCGACAAGTATTTTCAGACCCACATCTACCCGGTTCTGACGCCGCTTGCGGTGGATTCGTCGAGGCCGTTCCCGCTCGTTCCGAACAGGAGCCTCAACATCGGCGCGCTGCTCCTTGACAGGAATCCGTCCAAGAAAAAGAAGAAAAAGAAGAAATACGAATTCGCGACCGTCCAGGTGCCCCAGGTCCTGCCGCGCCTCATTGAGCTGAAATCCCAGCGCGACGGCCTCCGGTTCATTTTCCTTGAAGAAGTCATCCGGAAATACATCAGCGTCCTGTTTCAGCACTACGAAGTCGTCTGTGCCTATCCGTACCGGATCATGAGAAATGCCGACTTCACGGTGGAAGAGGACGACGACATCGATCTCCTGAAAGAGATCGAGAAACAGCTCAAGAAAAGGAAAAGAGGAGAAGTCATCCGGCTCGAGATCGACGAGGAGATGGATGAGGCGCTGCTTGCGATCCTGCAGAAGAATTTCCGGGTCGGCACTCAGGACATCTACTCGATCGCCGGTCCGATCGACCTGACCTTTCTCATGAAGCTCTCCGGTTTGAAGGGTTACGATCAGTATCGTCTCGTGCAGCACGTGCCCTCGCCCGTGCCGGAATTCATGGGGGACGAGAGTATTTTCGACGTCATCAAGAAGAAGGACGTCCTGGTCCATCATCCTTACCAGAGTTTTGAGCCGGTCATCCGCTTCATCAAGGAAGCCGCGGAGGATCCCGACGTGCTGGCCATCAAGCAGACCCTGTACCGCGTTTCCGGCGATTCCCCGATCATTGCGGCGCTCGCGAAGGCTGCCGAAAACGGCAAGCAGGTGACGGTCCTGGTTGAACTGAAAGCCCGCTTTGACGAGGAACACAACATCGTCTGGGCGAGAATGCTTGAAAAAGCCGGGTGCAACGTGATTTACGGGCTTCGCGGGCTCAAGACGCACAGCAAGATCACGCTGATCGTCCGCAAGGAGGGCGATGAGATCTGCCGTTACGTCCACCTCGGGACCGGCAACTACAATGATTCGACTGCAAAGCTCTATACCGACCTCGGGCTGTTTACCTGCAACACGGAGATCGGCGAAGACGCGACGGCGGCCTTCAACATGATCTCGGGCTACTCGGAACCGGAAGTCTGGCACCATCTGATCGTGGCGCCGTTCTGGATGAAAGAGCGCTTCCTGTATCTGATCGCCAGAGAGACCGAGCACGCGCTGGCCGGCAAAAAAGCCAGGATCGTCGCGAAAATGAATTCCCTGTGCGACCCCTTCATCATCGAAGCCCTTTACAAGGCTTCGGCGGCGGGCGTCAGCATTGACCTGATCGTGCGCGGCATCTGCTGTCTGAAGGTGGGCATTCCCAATGTCTCGGAACACATCACCGTGCGATCCATCGTCGGCAATTATCTCGAGCACAGCCGCATTTTCTACTTCCACAACGGAGGAAACGAGGAAATCTATCTCGGGAGCGCGGACTGGATGCCCCGCAACCTNNCTGAAAACATCCGGGTGCGTTCGATAGTCGGCACTTTCCTGGAACACGCACGGATCTTCAGTTTTGCGAACGGAGGAAATGAGGAAGTCTACATGGCCTCTGCCGACTGGATGCCGAGAAACCTGGACCGCCGGATGGAGATCGTGTTCCCGGTGCTCGCGGAGCCTCTCCGGCAGGAACTGCTGCATATTTTGAAAATGCAGCTGAAGGACAACGTCAAGGCCCACGTCCTGCAGATCGACGGCACCTACCAGAAAATAGACAAGCGCGGCAAAAAGCTGGTTGACACGCAGGCCTTATTCTGCCAGGAGGCGGACAAGAAGCTCCCGAAGCCGAAGAAAAAGGCTCAGGCCAAGCGCTTTGAGCCGATGGGACCGGAGGAGCACGAGGAAGAAGCGAAGAA
>DBVZ01000005.1:18134-19759 GCA_002308255.1 Lachnospiraceae bacterium UBA1251
CATGGAGAGAACAGCATGAAATTTTCGGATAATATGAATAAAAAAGCAGCTGCAGAAGTCAGTGCGCTCAACTGGCCGCGGGTATTTTATGACGAGATGGACGCGGAAAACCGCTCGAGCATGCTGGAGAGAGCTATTGAGCAGGGGCTTGAGCCCGAAAAAGACGCCGTGAGAAAAAAACTTCTCAGCTGCCGCTACGGCAAGAAGGAGCGGGGCGGCGTGATACCGGACCGGTACATGCAGCTGATCCTCGAGTGTATGTATAAGGAGAGACAGAAGATCCGAAACGCGAAAAGCACAAGACTCCTGCAGCAGAAGCTGGACGAGCTCGGCATGACGGAAGCGGCATCCGGAACGGCAGCGGAGAGAGAGGTCCTGCAGGGCGAGATCCGTCACGCCATCCGGCTCTATACGTCGATCTGCCGGCAGGACCGGAATTATTCCGCCATCATCTTCGGCCTCGGCCGCATGAACGAGGAGACGATCGAAGCCAAGATCCGCCGCGATCTGGAGATCATCTCGCGCGGCCTCGACGAGCTTGCCGATCAGAATCCCGCCGCTGCCATGTGGAAAGCGGCTGCGCTGGATCTGAGGGACTGAGCCATTCACGGCTGAAAGTCCGACCTGTTCGTATCGGAAGGGCAAACCCTTCGGAACAGAAGAAAAAACTGGATATTATGCAGAAAAAAGCGTATAATGTCTCCGTTTACATTATATAAAGGAGGAGCCTGCCCTATGATTGACGGCAGAATCTATAATTTCTCTGCAGGACCTTCGATACTTCCGGAGAGCGTTCTCCTCAGGGCAAGGGATGAATTTCTGAATTATCAAGGCAGCGGCATGTCCGTCCTCGAGATGAGCCACCGCTCCAAAGTATACGATGACATTATCTGCGGCGCCGTGGAGACGTTCCGCAAGGTACTGGGCGTACCGGATAATTATAAGATCCTGTTTCTTCACGGCGGAGCGACCGGCATGTTCGCGGCGCTTGCGATGAATCTCGGGAACCGCACGGGAGCGGCGGATTACGCGGTGACCGGCAATTTTTCCGGGGGTGCCTATAAAGAAGGCAGGAAGTTTCTTAAGGACGCACGGATCGCCGCGACGACCGAGGCGGAAAAATTTACCAGGATCCCGAAGCAGGAAGAACTGGTGCTGAATCCCGACGCGGATTATCTGCATGTGTGCTGGAACAACACCATTTTCGGGACGACGTGGAAGTACATCCCAAAGACCGGTAATGTGCCGCTCGTCGCCGACATGTCGAGCAGCATCCTTTCCGAGCCGGTGGACGTGAGCCGGTACGGCATGATCTACGCGGGCGTGCAGAAGAACCTCGCCCCGGCGGGCGTCGCGGTCGTGATCGTGAGAGAAGACCTGATCGGAAATGCGATGGCGATCACCCCGAAGATCTGGGATTTCGCCGAAGAAGCGAAGAATAATTCCATGATCAATACGCCGGCGACGTATCCGATCTATTTCATCAAGCTGGTCTCCGAATGGATCCGCGATGAAGTGGGCGGACTTGAAGCCATGAAGGCGCGCAACGAGGAAAAAGCAAAGATCCTTTATGATTACCTCGATTCGCAGTCCTTCTATCTGGCACCCGTCGTGAAGGAAGACCG
>DBVZ01000005.1:19869-21925 GCA_002308255.1 Lachnospiraceae bacterium UBA1251
GCTTCGATCTACAACGCGATGCCGAAGGAAGGCGTCGAAGCCCTCGTCGCATTTATGGACAAGTTTGCTTCATCTCACAAGAGGGGGTAAAGATGGCCGTTTTCAGAGCATTTTCCGCTGTAAGGCCTGCAAAGGAATTCGCGCGGGATGTGGCCGCTCTGCCATACGACGTGATGAGCAGCGAAGAAGCGCGGGAGATGGTGAAGGGAAAGCCTCTGTCTTTCCTGCATATCGACCGGGCGGAGACGGACCTGCCGGAGGGCACCGGGATCTACGAAAATATTGTTTACGAGACGGCTGCAGCAACACTCCGGAAATGGATCCGCGAAGGCATTCTCATCCGGGAGGATCACCCCTGCTTTTATATTTATGCGCTGAAAATGAACGGGCGCACCCAGACCGGCCTCGTCGGCT
Source organism: Lachnospiraceae bacterium UBA1251 (assembly GCA_002308255.1). Lineage (GTDB taxonomy): Bacteria > Bacillota > Clostridia > Lachnospirales > Lachnospiraceae > Chordicoccus. Next base: position 20,284 of record DBVZ01000005.1, read on the forward strand.
GCGCTTCGATCGATGACTACCTCGAAAATGTCATCAAAAAGCACGAATTTACGAGGGCCGAAAAGGAAGAGGACCGCGTGCGCCATGTGGATGCATGCAACGCAAATACCGGCCCGATCTTTCTGACTTACCGGGACGGAGAGGAGATCTCCTCGAAGGTGGAGGCCTGGAAAGAGGCACATGCGCCGGAATACGATTTTGCCTCAGAAGACGGAATCGGCCACACGGTCTGGGTGATCGATGACCCCGCGGAATGCAAAGCACTGCAGGAGCTGTTCGCCGGGATCCCCGCTCTCTATATCGCGGACGGCCATCACCGCTGCGCATCGGCGGTGCGGGTCGGACAAAAGAGAAGAGCGGCAGCCGGAAACCGGACCGGGGAGGAAGAATTTAACTATTTCCTTGCGGCGGCATTTCCCGCGAAAGAGCTCTCCGTGATGGATTACAACCGGGTCGTGCGGGATCTGAACGGGAAGACAGAGGAAGCATTTCTGAAAGAGATCTCGGAAAAGGTCACCGTCACCGGATCGAAAGAGCCGGTCAAGCCCGACCGGAAAGGCGTTTTCGGACTTTATCTCGACCATCGATGGTACCGTCTCGAAGTGAAACCGGTGATGACAGAAGGCCGGAGAGGCGTTTCGGCACTCGACGTCGCTGTTCTCCAGGATGAGATCCTGGGACCGGTCCTCGGGATCGGTGATCCGAGAACGGATGAGAGGATCTCTTTCGTGGGCGGCATCCGGGGTCTTGAAGAACTGGAGAGAAGAGTGGACGGCGGGGAAGCGTGCGCATTTTCCATTTATCCCACCTCGATCGACGAACTCATGGCGATCGCCGACGCGGGAGCCGTGATGCCGCCGAAGTCAACCTGGTTCGAGCCGAAGCTGAGGAGCGGACTCTTCGTCCACGCCGTGCANNTGGTTCGAGCCGAAGCTCCGCAGCGGGCTGTTCATCCATGAACTGAGCTGAATCGTAATCGAACTGAGCTGAATTATTTTCAAAAAAGTAAAATAAATCCCGCCCGGTGCGGCGGGATCGGAAGGAGTAATATACTATGCTGGATGGAAAAAAAGTTATCTTTTCGGGAATGCAGGCGACCGGCAACCTCACGCTGGGCAACTATCTCGGCGCACTGAAGAACTGGGCGAATCTGCAGGATGAATACCAGTGCTTTTACTGCGTCGTCGACGAGCACTCGATCACGATCCGCCAGGATCCCGCCGTGCTGCGCAAAAGAGCGCGCGCGCTGCTGATCCTCTACATCGCGGGCGGCATTGACCCGGATAAGAGCGTTCTCTATTTCCAGTCCCACGTTTCCGCGCACGCGGAGCTCGCCTGGATCCTCAACTGCTACACCTACATGGGGGAGATGAACCGCATGACGCAGTTCAAGGACAAGAGCGCGAAGCACGAGGACAACATCAACGTCGGTCTGTTCGCCTATCCGGTCCTCATGGCGGCGGACATCCTGCTCTATCAGGCGGATCTCGTCCCGGTCGGCATCGACCAGAAGCAGCATCTTGAGGTCTGCAGGGATATCGCGGAGCGCTTCAACAACATTTACGGCGACGTCTTCACGATCCCGGACGGCTACTACGGCTCGACCGGCGCCAAAGTCATGAGCCTGCAGAATCCGGAGAAG
>DBVZ01000005.1:21984-28733 GCA_002308255.1 Lachnospiraceae bacterium UBA1251
CGACTCCCGCGGCGTCATCGGCTACGGCCCGGAGCAGCCCGGAATCAGCAACCTGCTTGACATTTACTGCGCGTGTACCGGCAAGAAGATCGAGGATGCACTGAAGGAATTCGACGGAAGAGGCTACGGCGAACTCAAGACCGCCGTCGGCGAAGCCGTCGTCGGACAGCTCGCGCCGCTGCAGGCCGAAGTCGCCCGTCTTACCAAGGAAAAAGACTATATCGACGGCATTATCAAAAACAACGCGGAACGCGCGGCTTACGTCGCCGGCAAGACGCTTCGCAAGGTGCAGCATAAGATCGGATTCCCGGACCGGATCCGGTAAGTGCCAGGAGCATTTATGAACCGATTTCTTTATAAATTGGAACGAAAGCTCGGAAGATACGCCGTTCCGAATCTGACCACCGTCCTCATCGGATGTTTTATCGCGGGATATATCATTTCCGCGATCAATTCCTCGATGATCGGCTTTATGTACCTCGATCCGATGTACATTCTGAAGGGTCAGGTCTGGCGCATTTTCACCTGGATCGTCGTGCCGCCGAGCTCGTTCGATATCTTCACGCTGATCATGCTCCTGTTTTACTTCTCGATCGGAAGAACGCTGGAGCGGACGTGGGGGGATTTCCGTTATAATCTCTTTATTCTCGGAGGCATGCTGATCAGCGTTATTACGTCGTTCATCATGTACGGGATCCTTCGGGCCGTCTACAACACCCCGGTCTCGTTCGGCGGAGCGTTCAGCACCTATTACATCTGCATGTCGCTGTTCCTCGCGTACGCGATGACCTATCCGAACATGCAGGTCCTGCTGATGTTCGTGATCCCGATCCGGGTGAAGTGGCTTGGGATCATTTACGGCGTCTATATCGTCTACGATGTCTTCCAATACATCCGCGGCTTCATTGCGAGCGGCAATCCCGGGTACATCATCATGGTCGTCGCGATCCTCGCTTCGGTGGCGAACTTCCTGATCTTCTTCTTCACGACGAGGAATTACAGGAAGATCGATCCGCGGGAGATCCGCCGGAAACAGCAGTTCAAACGGTCCTATGAGGCAGGCATCCGCGAGAACAAGGCAAGAAAAAACGGAATGGGAAACAGCCCGTTCGGCGGTTCCTCAAGCGGAACGCCTTTCGGCGGAACTTCGAACGAAAGCGGCCCCTACGCAGGAGCCGGCTATCCGACCCACCCGGTCCGCCACGTACAGGATACCGTACAGGATGGGTTTGATGCGAACGGCAGGCCGCTGTACCGGCCGACGACGACCAGACACTGCTGCGTGATCTGCGGCAGGACGGAAGTGACCGATCCGGACCTCACGTTCCGGTACTGCTCGAAATGTACCGGCGGGAAGGAATACTGCCAGGATCATCTGTTTACGCATGAGCATTCGTGATCACACCTCAGAAATATAGGAAAGAAACACATGAAAACACCGTTTGTGACCAAAGAAAAGATCGAAGAAATCATCAAAACCGTGCCGACGCCGTTTCATATTTACGATGAGAAGGGCATCCGGGAAAATGCGAAGTCGCTCTATGAAGCATTTTCATGGAATAAAGGCTTCCGCGAATACTACGCCGTGAAGGCCTGCCCGAACCCGCGGATCCTCGAGATCCTCAAGGAATGCGGCTGCGGCTGCGACTGCTCCTCCAAGGCGGAGCTGATCCTCGCAAATGCGCTCGGCCAGACCGATGAAATGACGATGTTCTCGTCGAACGATACGCCGGCGGGGGAATTTACGTATGCGGAAAAGATGGGAGCGATCATCAACTTCGATGACATTACCATGCTTGATTTCTATGAGAAAGAGCTGGGGCATTTCCCGAAGAAGATCTGCTGCCGCTACAATCCCGGCGGAACGTTTGAGGTCAGCAACAACATCATGGACCACCCGGGCGATGCGAAATACGGCATGACCGAGCGGCAGATGACTGAGGCTTACCGTCAGCTGATGGAAGAGGGCGTCGAGGAATTCGGCATTCACGCCTTCCTCGTCAGCAACGCGGTGACAAACGATTATTATCCGATGCTCGCCCGAGAACTGTTCGAACTGGCGGTCCGTCTTAAAAACGCGACCGGCGCGCACATCACGTTCATCAATCTTTCCGGCGGCATCGGCATTCCTTACCGCCCGTACATGCAGCCCTGCGACATCAAGGCGATCGGAGAGGGCGTGCGCGAGGCGTATGAGGACATCCTCGTTCCGGAAGGCATGGACGATATCGCGATCTACACCGAGCTCGGCCGCTACATGACCGGCCCGTACGGCGCACTTGTGACGACCGCGATCCACGAGAAGCACATCGAGAAGAACTACATCGGCACCGACGCCTGCGCGGCGAACCTGATGCGTCCGGCGATGTACGGCTCCTACCATCACATCACCGTCCTCGGCAAAGAAGGTGTGCGCAGCGATCATCTCTATGACGTGACCGGATCTCTTTGCGAGAACAACGACAAGTTCGCCGTGGACCGCATGCTCCCGCGCATCGACATCGGCGACATCCTCTACATCCATGACACCGGCGCGCACGGCTTCGCGATGGGCTACAACTACAACGGCAAGCTCCGCTCCGCCGAAGTCCTCCTTAAGGAAGACGGTTCCTTCGAAGTCATCCGCCGCGCGGAAACGCTGGACGACTATTTCGCGACGTTTGATAATCTCGCGATCTTTGAAAAGATCAAAGAATGTGAGGAACTGTAAGGTTCTTAAGGAACAAAAAAACGTAGATTAAAAGAATAATTGGTGTTATAATCAACCTTCGGAGACAGAAGCCTGTCTCCGAAGAAAAATATCTCGAAAGAGAATCAGCCGGTGTGTCGGAATTGGCAGACGATGCGGACTCAAAATCCGTTGATGGCGACATCGTGTGGGTTCGAGTCCCACCACCGGCATATAAAACCCCGGAATGCCTTATGAAAAGGGCATCCGGGGATTTTTGTACCCGGCTTTCATGTATTCCTGTATGATTCCGGTGGTGGGACTCGAACCCACTCTATCAAGACTGCCCTGATTCCTCATCTTTTTTATTAAATATCGGCGGAACTCTTTCTTCATTCTTCCAGCTCCAGAAATTGGTTTCAACAATCCCTTTCTCACCGGAAATAAGGCTGTAACCATAACCTTCCATCTGCGCCCCGCAGGCGGACCGGACAACTTCAATGCCGTCTTTATTCTTCGCGGTTAATTGTTCCGCATCATGAGAGTGCGAATCCAGCACGACGTCGATTCCGTTTGTATGTTCCACTACATCCGCGTAGTTCCAGGGATGCGCTTCGGCGTTCATCCCGAGGTGGGACATCAGATAGACGTAATCTGCGCCCTCTCCGCGCGCGGCGTCAACAGCAGACTGTACAGCCTCATACAATTCTTCCCCGTCGCCGTCCTGCATGAATCCGTAAATAAAATCCCCGTTTTCATTCTTAAAATATCCCGGTTTGGAAGTAGAGAGCGTAGCAGGCGTAGTGACACCGACAAATGCTATTTTTTTGCCGCACGCTTCAATGATGATGTAAGGATCAAAAACAAGTTTCCCTTCCTTGTTGAAATTGCAGCTGATGTAAGGAAATCCTGTCATTTCATCCAGCTTGAAGAACTGATCCATTCCGCCGTCAAATTCATGATTCCCCGGGATAGAGGCATCGTAATGCAGGCTGTTCATCAGCTCAACGGTCCTCATTCTCTGACTTCCGTCGCCCATCTCATCGCCGTGTACCGCGTCACCGTTATCCACGAGGATCGTTGTGTAACCCTGCGATTCCAAATCCCGGCGGATCTCCGCAAGACCTTCCAGACCGTATCCATAATCATACGCACAGTGAATGTCGCTGGTGTAGAGGATGACAATATCACCATTCTTTCCATCTGTCGTTTCATCAGGCTGTTCTGCATTCGCTTCTTCAGAAGTCACCTCTGTTTCAGTCTCCGGAGAGAGCTCTGTCACTGTTTCAGCAGATTCAGCAGCAGATGCTTCAGTAATGGCTTCTTCAGCTGAAGATGACTCGGAAACGGCTGAATCGGGAGCAGATGACTCGACAGGAGATTCCTCAGACGAGAATGATTCGGAAATGCTTGACTCTGGAGCATCCGACTCAGAAACAGAAGACTCCTGTGTTTTCTGCTCTGATGGCTGCGAAGACGTTTTTTTAAACATACCGCAGGCCGACAAGAGGAGCAGAAGCGCAAGGAAACAGGAGACGATTTTCGATTTCCTTCTGAATCGTGCGGTTCTTTCTTTTTTCATTTGATCCCTCATATGGTGACTAATAGTCTGCGCCTCAAAAGACCCTTTCAGTATATCTTAATTATTTAGTTTAGAAAACAAGCCGATAACTATTTCAATCCTGTTCTCAAAACCCCCGCAATCTGCTAAAATAAAAAAGCAAGAAAGAGAACCCTGTGAATTTCACATCAAATACAATACCAGGAGGGAACATGGCAAACACAGCGTCAACCATCTTTGAAGCAGCCGAAAAACTTGGTCTTTACGTTTACACGAAATCCATAGATGAGGCGGAAGGCACCGTCTGTGCCGTCGTCAAAACAGCAGAAGGAAAGAAAATGCTCGCGCTCTGCGGCCCAAAAGCAGCCGCTTTTGAAGGCAAAGTCGAAGGCGGCCTGAAACTCTGCCCGTTCACAAATGAAAATGCTGCCGCCCTCATGGAACTCTTCCCCTACACGAAGCCGGTGAGCCACAAGGGACATCCCTTCACGATCGGCCTCGGCGACCGCCTCGGCCTCGCAACACCCGGCCATGTCAGAGTGGTGAAGCAGTACGGCGCATTTCCGATCCTTGCGCAGCAGTCGATCCGTGAGCTGACTCTCACGAACCGCACTTTCAAAGACGTCATTGCTTCCGCAGCGTTCGGCGTATTCCAGGAGGGATACAAAGACGGCTACGGCGCGGACGGCGACCACCTGAAGACAAAAGACGAGATCACCTATGCGCTCGAATCTGGCTGCACGATGATCACGCTTGACTGCTCCGAGCACATCGATATCAAAGCAGCAGCCCTTTCGGATGTGGAGATCGTTCAGGTCTACGCGGAGATCCCGGAAGAAGTCCGCACTCACTATGAGAAGACCTATCTCGGCAAAGAACTTCCTGTTATCGGCACGCTTTCCATCGCGGAACTTCGCCGCATCGTCGTCGTGTTCTGGCGTGCTGTCGATCACGCGATCGCGTGCTACCGCCACATTGAGGAAAAACGCACCGCTGACGTCGACTTCGAACTTTCCATCGACGAGACCCTGACCATCACGACGCCGGCAGAGCACTTTGTCGTCGCAAATGAGCTCGCTGCCGTAGGCATCATCCCGGAGAGCGTTGCGCCGCACTTCTCGGGCGCATTCGAGAAAGGCATCGAGTATGCCGGCAACCTGAATGATTTTGCCCGCGACTTCGTCGTCCACCAGGAGATCGCCGATCACTTCGGATACAAGCTTTCCGTACATTCCGGTTCGGATAAGTTCTCGGTCTTCTCAACTGTCGGCCGCGTTACTAAAGGACATGTCCACGTCAAGACCGCCGGAACGAACTGGCTGGAAGCCGTCGCTGTCGTCGCCGACCGCGATCCGGAGCTGTACCGCAGAGTTCACAAATTCGCTCTCGAGAACAGACCGGAAGCAGAGAAATACTATCACGTTTCCACGGACGTCTCGGAGATCACGAACATCGATCTGCAGAGCGACGCCTATCTGCCGGAATACCTGAAGCTGCCGGCATCGAGACAGACGCTTCACATTACTTACGGACTTCTTCTCGCGGAACCGTGGTTCACAGAGCCTTTCTTCAAACTGCTGAACGAGTATGAAGAAGACTACTATGCGCGCCTGGTATCCCATATCGGGAAACATCTGAAATTCGTCACCGCGCAGGCGAAATAAGTAAAGAATCAGTGTAAAAGAAGATAAAAAACAAAAACAAGGGAATCTGCATAAAAAGTAGATTCCCTTGTTTTTAATGAGAAAGAATCCCTCAGTCCACCGCCGGAAATACCGGGATCTTCCCGCGCCACTTCCCCTTGAGATACACGATCGACGAAATAATTGCTCCCATCAGCCATACTGTCAAAAGAGAAAAGAAAACCATTTTCTGCTGCGTGAGTACCGGCGCGTTCATGGAGCGTGCGAGAGTGACCAGACCGTAGGCCAGCGGGATGCGGATGAGGACCGTGGTGCAGATCGTGATCCACATCGGGGACATCGTGTCGCCCGCACCGCGGATGACGCCCTGCAGGCACTGCGTGACCGCCATGGCGATGTAGCCGGGTGAGAGGATATACATCATGGTCATGGCCAGATGGATGAGCTCCGTGTTGCCCGGCGCGAACAGCCCCATGAGGAACGGACCGCACACGATGATCAGCGGAACCAGGATGAAAGCAGTGATGAGGGACATGAGGAGGCCCTGTCTCGTGCCGGTCTTGAGACGGTCCAGCTTTCCGGCGCCGACATTCTGGCCGGCGTAGGTGCCCATCGCCTGTCCGAAGCTGAAATTCGGCAGCATCGCGTACCCGTCGACCCGCATGACCATGATATTGGCGGCAACAAACATGGCGTCTCCGAAAGAATTGATCAGAGCCTGCACAAGAAGCATGCTCGCGCTGATGATCGCCTGCGTGATCCCGGAGGGGATGCCGAGGCGGATGATGCGGCTGATGTAGAACTTTTCCGGACGCATATATTTGATCCTTAATGAGAAAACATCGGTCATCCGCATCAGTTTGATGAGGCACAGCAC
>DBVZ01000005.1:28779-32937 GCA_002308255.1 Lachnospiraceae bacterium UBA1251
ACAAGAAGCAGATCGCCGACCACGTTGAGCAGGGCGCAGATGATCAGGAAGAACAGCGCGGAGAACGAATCCCCGAGACCACGCATGATCCCGGCGAAGATGTTATAAAACATGAAGCCGATGATGCCGTAGAAAAAGATATTCAGGTAGGCGCGGCAGGAATCGTACATTTCCGGCAGCGTATTCATCGCCTTCAGCATCGGACCGGTGAGCAGCGGTCCGGCGATCATAATGAAAATGCTGGCGATGAGACTGATGAAAATGCAGTTGCCGATCGTCTTCTCCAGACTTTGACGGTCTTTCGCACCGAAATACTGCGATACCAGAATGCCGGCGCCCGTCGCCACGCCCACGAAAAGGGCGAGCAGGAGATTGAGGACCGGGAGGGCATTTCCGACCGAAGCGAGGGCGGTATAGCCCCAGCGGCTGCGACCGACAACGATCGCGTCGACAGTGTTGTAGAGCTGCTGCGCAAAGTTGCCGAGCAGCATCGGGAAAGCGAACCGCGCGATCCCCTTCCACGGGGTGCCGACGGTCATATCATTGGCGGTAAAAAGACTGCGGATTTTTGACATGGATGCCATGATGTTACCTGTGGAGCGTCTGCAGACTCAAAGGAAAGCTGCAACGTTTAAAGAAATAAAACCTGATCTGAAGGATTCTTCTGTTAACCATAACATATTTCCTTATCTTAATCTATAATAAAGCGTTACTCTTTGAAAAAACCCCAATATATGGTAGAATAAGGATTCGAAAACACAAATCCATCCGGATATTTAAGCGTAACAGGCAGCATGAACCGGGAGCTGCACGGCATACGCCGGCGGATCGTAACATATGAACTGCAAAGAAGCCGAAAAGTTAATACTTCCTTACATCCGGAACGAACTCCCGGACGAGCTTACCGTGCCGTTTATCGCGCACGTCCGCAGCTGCAGCGAGTGCTACGACGAATTTGAGATCTTTTATACGATCCGGCATCTGCTGCAGTCCGATGAAGCCGTGAGAACCGGGACAGCCAGCATTTCCGAAGAAGAATCCTATGATATCCGGCAGCTGATCGAAAATGATTTCGAGAGCAGACTGACGAAGATCCGGAAAGCGGCAAAACGGAAAAAGATGGCTTATGTGGGAATTGCCATAGGCGTATTGATCCTCGCGGTGCTGATCCTTCTGATCCTGTATCCGGACGAAGCGATCCGCTGGTTCTATCAGGTCCTTGAATTCCTGACGGATTGGGGGCTGGGCGAGAGATGATCATAGGAGTAACAGGCGGCGTCGGCGCTGGCAAAAGCGAAGTGCTGCGCTTCCTGCATGACGAATTTCATGCGGTCATCCTGGAAATGGACGCGATCGGCAAAAAACTCATGGAACCCGGAGAGGCGTGCTACGACAGGATCTGCGATTTGTTCGGAAATGAAGCCGTAAAAGAAGACGGCACACTGGACAGACCTTATATCGCAAATATCGTATTCCACGAACCCGATAAGCTGGAAGCGCTGAATAGCATCGTTCACCCGGCTGTCCGGGAGTACTGCGACTGTGTGATCAGGGAAACGCAGAATCAGGAAAAAGCACTGATCATCCTCGAATCCGCCATTCTGCTCGACGCCGGATATGACACCGTCTGCGATGAAGTCTGGTACATTTACGCCGACGAAAAGACCCGCGCCCGCCGCCTCCGCATTTCCCGCGGCTACAGCGACGAGAGGATCCGGGCGGTCATGAGTTCCCAGAAGAGCGAGGAATTCTTCCGCGAACACGCGGATTTCGTACTCGAAAACAGCGGATCGCTGGAAGAAATGAAACAGCAGATCAGAGAAAGACTCGCGGATGCAAAGCCGAAAAGCATAGAAGAAGCAGAAGAAAGGCCCGAAACATGAAGATTTGCCCGATCGCAAGCGGCAGCAGCGGAAACTGCATACTGATCGCGTCCGATAACCACTCGGTCCTCGTGGACGCCGGCATCAGCGGCAAACGGATCGAAGCAGGCCTGCGCGGCATAGAGATGCAGTCCTCCGACATCGACGCCATCCTGATCACGCACGAGCATTCGGATCACATCAAAGGGATCGGGATCCTGGCCAGAAGATACGGCATTCCGCTGTACACGACAAAGGGAACGGCCGACGCGCTGCTGGAAATGACGACGGTCGGAAAGATTCCGGACGGGCTGATTCATGTGATCGGCGCGGAGGAGGCATTTACGATCGGAGATCTCACGGTCAAAGCGTTCCGGACGTCGCACGACGCCGCGGAGCCGGTCGGATACCGCGTCGAGCACGACGGAAAATCGGCAGCGGTCTCCACGGACCTCGGTGAATTCACGGATTACACGGTCGAACAGCTTCAGAACCTCGACGTCCTGCTTCTCGAATCCAATCACGACCTGCGCATGCTGCAGGCGGGCCGCTATCCCTATTATCTCAAGAGGCGCATCATGAGCGAGAAGGGCCATCTGTCAAATGACGACGCCGGCCGCCTCCTGTGCCGCCTCCTGCACGACGACATCAAACATGTGTATCTGGGGCATTTAAGCCACGAAAATAACTACGAGGCGCTCGCCTTTGAGACCGTCAGCCAGGAAGTGACGATGGGAGACTGTCCCTATAAGGCCTCGGATTTCAATATCACGATTGCCCACCGGGACGTGGTGAGCGAGGCGGTGGAGTTTTAGAAAGAAGCCGTGGAGTTCCAAACAGTCTGTAATATCCGGTGCCTCCCTGTGCGTCCGGATTTATAAACACGAAAAGAGGAAAAAGCGATGCAGAAAACAATCATCACAGTGGTCGGAAAAGACGCCGTCGGCATCATTGCCAAAGTGGCGACTTACCTCTCGGATCATCAGGTCAATATTCTGGACATCACACAGACGATCATCGACGGCTTTTTCAATATGATGATGATCGTGGACACGTCCGGATCGGAACTGACGATGGAAGAGCTGTCGAAAGGACTCGATGAAGTCGGCGTCTGCGCCGGCGTGAAGATCCATGCGCAGCATGAAGAGATCTTTAATATGATGCACCGGATTTGATCTGTACCACTCGTACCAGGTTTACATGGTTCATCAGAGGCTAAGTGTACCACTTGTACCAGGTTTACATGGTTCATTTGAGGCTAAGAAATGATCAGTTTATTTGAAGTCAACGAAACAAACAAAATGATCGACCAGGAGAATCTCGACGTCCGCACGATTACCATGGGCATCAGCCTCCTCGACTGTATCACGGACGACGTGCAGCGCGCGGCGGACAAAGTCCGCGAAAAGATCTGCCGCCTCGCGGAGCGGCTCGTCGCCACCGGCGAGGAGATCAGCAGCGAATACGGGATCCCGATCGTCAACAAAAGAATATCCGTCACGCCGATCGCCCTGGTCGGCGGTTCCTGCGTGCATTCACCGGAGGACTACCTCCCGATCGCGCATACCCTCGAAGAGTGCGCACAGAAGACCGGCGTCAATTTCCTCGGTGGCTTTTCGGCCCTCGTCTCCAAAGGAATGACGAAAGCCGACGAGTACCTCATGCAGGCCATCCCGCAGGTGCTCGCGGAAACCGAGCATATCTGCGCTTCCGTAAATGTCGGCTCCACCAAAACCGGCATCAACATGGACGCCGTCCGCATCATGGGAAAGATCATCAAAGAGACCGCGGAAATGACAAAGCAAAGCGACAGCATCGGATGCGCCAAACTGGTCGTCTTCTGTAATGCGCCCGATGACAATCCCTTCATGGCGGGAGCATTTCACGGTGTAACGGAAGCCGATGCCGTCATCAACGTCGGCGTTTCCGGACCGGGTGTCGTCAAACACGCCCTCGAGAGCTGCCGTAACAGCGATTTCAGCGTTCTTTGCGAGACCATCAAAAAGACCTCCTTCAAGATCACCCGCGTCGGCCAGCTTGTCGCGATGGAAGCGGCGGAACGCCTCGGCGTACCGTTCGGCATCGTTGATCTGTCACTTGCGCCCACACCGGCGATCGGCGATTCAGTCGCGGACATCCTCTGCGAGATTGGACTGGAACGTCCCGGCGCACCCGGAACGACAGCAGCGCTCGCCCTTCTCAATGACCAGGTCAAAAAAGGCGGCGTCATGGCCTCCTCGTATGTCGGCGGCCTCAGCGGTGCGTTCATTCCGGTCAGCGAAGATCAGGGAATGAT
>DBVZ01000005.1:33064-34026 GCA_002308255.1 Lachnospiraceae bacterium UBA1251
TCGGCATGGTCAACCAGAAGACCACGGCAGTCCGCGTGATCCCGGCTTACGGCAAGAAATGCGGCGACTCCGTCGAATTCGGCGGCCTCCTCGGAAGAGCGCCGATCATGCCCGTCAATCAGTACTCCTGCGCCGACTTCGTGAACCGCGCCGGGAGAATCCCAGCTCCGATACACAGTTTCAAGAACTAGATCCGTGAACCGCGCGGGAAGAATCTCGGCTCCGATCCACAGCTTCAAGAACTAGATTCGTGAACCGCGCGGGAAGAATTCCGGCTTCGATCCACAGCTTCAAAACCAGAAAAAAATCGGTGCCTTGGTTTTAAATGCGGATCCTGTGCTGGATCTGCACCAAAGTATTTATCGAAAAGATATGATTATATGAGAACAGCCGCCATCATCGCGGAGTGCAATCCGTTTCATAAAGGACACGAGTACCTGATCCGTACCGCGCGGGAACAGACCGGCGCGGAGCGGATCATTGTGCTTTTAAGCGGAGACTACGTCCAGCGAGGCATCCCCGCCGTCACAGAACGTCATGTCCGCACCCGGATGACTCTTCTCGGCGGGGCTGATCTTGTTCTTTCTTATCCGACACGCTTCGCAACAGCCTCAGCAGAGGCATTTGCTTATCATGCGGTATCGATGCTGGACAGACTGGGCTGCGTGGACATTCTCGTATTCGGCTCCGAGAGCGGAGACCTGGAAGCCCTCCGGAACGCCGCGGATTTCTTTGCGGAAGAAAACGAAGAATTTCAGACAAAAATAAAGGATTCTCTGAAACAGGGAGCTTCCTTCGCCCGCGCCAGAGCGGAAGCAGCGGGAGAGTACGGGAAACTGGTCAACTCTCCAAACAATATCCTCGCCGTTGAGTATCTGAAAGCTCTCAAAAAGATCGGTTCGCGGATGGAACCGTGGACGGTTCGGAGATATACGGGGGCTGAGAATGAACCGGAAAAAGAG
>DBVZ01000004.1:0-1472 GCA_002308255.1 Lachnospiraceae bacterium UBA1251
GGCGTCAACCGCGTCCTTTATGATCTTACGAGCAAGCCGCCCGGAACGATTGAGCTGGAATAATGGGGAAACTGCCCTGCCGCACCCGCAGAACAACTTAAGATTCCGGGACTTTGGACGGACGATATTTAAGAAAGGCTGAATTCCTATGCCTTTGGAATTGGAAAAAATGAAGGAAGGGCGGACGAAAAGCTGAAAATAGAAAAAACCTATGCTTTGATCGTAGAGAAGAGCAGAAAACAAGACGGACGAAATACAAGAAAGTAAGAAATCGTCCGTCTTGTTGTTCCTGCTGCTGCGATTGTTCCAGATGAAAGAAGATGTTCCCTCTGCAGCAATTATTCCGAATGAAAGAAGAATAAGAGAATCCTTATCTCACAAGGTCACTGAGCTTTTTGCCGTAAAAGAAATCATGCGTCAGTTTGTCGTACTCCGCCCATAGGGGAAGCGTTTCGCAGGCGTCGGCCCTCGGGCAGGGCATGGCGCCGCTTGCGAGACAGGCTACTGACGCGAGTGACCCTTCCATGAGTTCGATGATCTCGCCGATCGTATATTCTTCCGGCTCTCTGCACAGACGGTAGCCGCCGCCTTTGCCGCTGGCTCCGGTGAGCAGTCCGCCGGCTACCATATCCTTAACGATGATCTCCAGATATTTTTTAGAAATTCCCTGTCTGGCAGCGATATCCTTGAGCGGGATGTAGCTGCCGGTATTGTTTTCCGCGAGATCGATCATTACGCGGACCGCATACCGTCCTCTTGTCGATATCATGCAATTCACCGCCTTTCTTTCGCTTGATTTATCCTGTTTTCTAGTTTTTCCTATTATACAGTAGGTGAATAGGCAAATCAACCTCTTAAACAAAAGATATATTTTAAAAACCTATTGACATAGTAGGTAAAAGGCTATATAGTGGGAGCGGACCAAAAAATAAAGGAAAACAGGAGGTGTGAGACCTGATGAAAATATATGCAGATAACGCGGCAACGACAAAAATGAGCCGCGCGGCGATCGAAGCGATGCTGACCTGTATGGAGGAACAGTACGGAAATCCGTCCAGCCTGTATTCTCTGGGACAGGAGGCCAAAGAGATCATAGAGAAGGCACGGGCGGAGATTGCCGCCGTGATCGGAGCCGAACCGGGAGAGATCACTTTTACTTCGGGCGGAAGCGAAGCGGATAATCAGGCGATCCGGTCTGCCGCCGCGATCGGCCGGAAAAAGGGAAAAAATCATATCATCTCCACGGCTTTTGAGCACCATGCCGTGCTGCACACGCTGAAAAAGCTGGAGGGAGAAGGCTTTGAAGTGACGCTCCTTAACGTGCACGAAGACGGCCTTGTGCGGCCCGAAGAGGTGGAAGCGGCGATCCGGGAGGAGACCTGCCTCGTGACGATCATGTACGCGAATAATGAGATCGGCACTATTCAGCCCATCGCGGAGATCGGGGCCATCTGCCGGAAGCACGGCGTACT
>DBVZ01000004.1:1497-4007 GCA_002308255.1 Lachnospiraceae bacterium UBA1251
GCACAGCAGATCGATATGCTTTCTTCGTCGGCGCATAAATATCACGGTCCGAAAGGCATCGGCTTCCTCTATGTCAAAAAAGGCATTCCGCTGACAAATCTCATTGAGGGCGGCGCGCAGGAGCGCGGAAAACGCGCCGGAACCGAAAATGTAGCAGCGATCGCGGGAATGGCAGCGGCTCTGAAAGAGCAGGCGGCTTCCCTGCGGGAAAATGCGGAGAAGACCGGTAAGATGCGCGACCGGCTGATCGCAGGGCTGTCAAAGATCCCGCATTCCGCGCTGAACGGCGACGCGAAAAAGAGACTGCCCGGCAATGTGAATTTCTGCTTCGAGGGCATCGAAGGCGAATCGCTCCTGCTGCTTCTCGACGACCGCGGCATCTGCGCCTCTTCCGGCAGCGCCTGCACATCCGGATCGCTGGATCCGAGCCATGTGCTCCTTGCGATCGGGCGCGTGCATGATGTGGCACACGGATCTCTCCGACTCAGCCTCGGGGAAAACGTCACGGAAGAAGAAGTGGACTATATGATCAAAAATGTGGAAGAAGTAGTAGAGTATCTGCGCGGATTTTCGCCGGTATGGCGGGATCTCATGAACGGGAAAGGCAGTTTTATTCTGTAAGGGGAGGTAAAAGACATGGCATTATACAGTGAAAAAGTGATGGAGCATTTCCGCAATCCGCGCAATGTCGGCGTGATCGAGGACGCGAATGCGATCGGAGAAGTCGGCAACGCCAAATGCGGCGACATCATGAAAATGTACCTGAAGATAGAAGACGATATTATCAAGGACGTCAAATTTGAGACATTCGGATGCGGCAGCGCGATCGCGTCCAGTTCCATGGCGACGGAACTCATCAAAGGAAAACCGGTGGCGGAAGCGATGCAGCTGACCAACAAAGCGGTCGCGGAGGCACTGGACGGGCTTCCCGCCTACAAAATGCACTGCTCCGTGCTCGCGGAAGAGGCGATCAAATCGGCGCTCGAGGATTATGAGAGAAGAAAGTCGGAAAAAAGTTTATAAAACCTATTGACATAGTAGGTTAATAGTGATAAGGTGTCATCAATCCAAAAAAAGAGGAGGCACGGAAATGTTCCGAAGCGTAAACCGTAAACAGAATAAAGGCATGTATTGTCGAATGCTTAACTCCCGGGCAGTAATCATGGCTGGGTCGTTCGGCTGCGTGCCGGCGTGCCTCGAACCGAAACGATGTTGATACAAAGAAAAAACATCAGTACCATTTGCCCGGGAGCCTTTCGGAAAGCCCCCGGGTTTTTTTCGGTCCGGGATCGGGGAGCGCAATGAAAAAGAAAAACAAAGCAGAGAGAAAAGAGGCTCGGGAGAGCCCTGATGGATAAAAAGGAGGCAATGACCGTGAGTAATTATAAATTTGAGACCCTGCAGCTTCATGTAGGACAGGAACAGGCAGATCCGAC
Organism: Lachnospiraceae bacterium UBA1251; assembly: GCA_002308255.1. Classification (GTDB taxonomy): domain Bacteria; phylum Bacillota; class Clostridia; order Lachnospirales; family Lachnospiraceae; genus Chordicoccus. The sequence goes on from DBVZ01000004.1 coordinate 2,934, forward strand.
AACCGATTCCCGCGCCGTTCCGATTTATCAGACCACTTCCTATGTGTTTCACAACAGTCAGCACGCCGCGGACCGGTTCGGGCTGGCGGATGCCGGAAACATTTACGGAAGACTGACGAATTCCACGCAGGATGTACTGGAGAAGAGGATCGCCGCGCTGGAAGGCGGCACGGCGGCACTGGCACTTGCATCCGGAGCGGCGGCGATCACCTACACGATCCAGGCTCTTGCAGCAAACGGCGGACATATCGTGGCGCAGAAGACCATCTACGGAGGCAGTTTCAATCTCCTTTCCCACACGCTTCCGCAGTACGGGATCCGGACGACTTTTGTAAATGCGCACGATCTGAAGGAGATCGAGGACGCCATTCAGGACAATACGAGAGCGATCTATCTGGAGACTCTCGGCAATCCGAACAGCGATATCCCCGATATCGACGCGGTGGCCAAGATCGCCCATGCCCGTCAGATCCCGCTGGTCATTGACAATACCTTCGGTACGCCGTATCTCATCCGGCCGATCGAGCACGGCGCGGACATCGTCGTACATTCCGCCACAAAGTTCATCGGCGGACACGGCACGACACTGGGCGGCATCATCGTGGATTCCGGGAAATATGACTGGAAGGCAAACGCGGATCAGTATCCGCAGATCGCGAAGCCCAATCCCAGTTATCACGGTGTTTCCTTTGCGGATGCCGCCGGCCCGGCCGCATTTGTGACCTTCATCCGGGCCATCCTGCTCCGGGATACCGGCGCTGCCATTTCCCCGTTCAATGCATTCCTGCTTCTGCAGGGCGTGGAAACACTTTCGCTCCGACTGGACAGACATGCACAGAACACGAAAAAAGTGGTAGAATATCTGTCAGGGCATCCGCTCGTGGAAAAAGTCAATCATCCTTCCCTGCCGGATCATCCGGATCATGAGCTGTACAACAGATACTTCCCGGACGGCGGGGCGTCGATCTTCACATTCGAGATCAAAGGCGGACAGGAAGAAGCCTGGAAGTTCATCGACAACCTGAAGATCTTCTCGCTCCTCGCCAACGTGGCGGACGTCAAGAGCCTGGTGAT
>DBVZ01000004.1:4080-4536 GCA_002308255.1 Lachnospiraceae bacterium UBA1251
CGTCTTTCGATCGGAACGGAGCACATCGACGATATCATCGCGGATCTGGAAAACGGATTCGAAGCGATCAGAAACTGAATATGGTCCTGTAAACAGGGAAATATTAATTAACAGGTAAAATAAGAAAAAAATATAAATAAGGAGAACCGTCATGGCAAACATTTACAAAGGAACACTTGGTCTCATCGGAAATACCCCCCTCGTGGAGGTGGCGAACATCGAGAAGGAACTCGGCCTTGAAGCGACCGTCCTTGTAAAGCTGGAATATTTTAATCCCGCGGGAAGCGTCAAGGACAGGATCGCGAAAGCGATGATCGAAGACGCGGAAGAGAAAGGCCTCCTGAAAGAGGGATCGGTCATCATCGAACCGACTTCCGGAAATACAGGCATCGGCCTTGCGGCCATCGCGGCGGCAAAGGGATACCGCATTATCCTGACCATGCCGGAGACCATGAG
>DBVZ01000012.1 GCA_002308255.1 Lachnospiraceae bacterium UBA1251
TGCTCGCGGATCGCGCCGTAGACGCTCGGGTCGCCGGTGTGCAGGCGGACGGTCGTCTTTCCGGCTTCTTCCGCGGCTTTGATGACATCCAGGACTTCCTCCAGCGTCATGTAAGCACTGTTGTGGATCTCCGCGCCTTCCCCGGCGTAGTCGAGAAGCTGCGGGTTGACAAGGGAACCGGCGTAAATAATGACGTCCGCTTCCTCAATTCTCTTCTTTCCCCGGACGGTGATGAGATCCGGCGCGCCGCACCCGGCGCCTACGAAATAGACCATTCTGCTACTCCTTTCGCATCCTGCTGTATTTTCTGTATCATTTCCGTGCCGCGCGCTTTTCGGACCGGGATTTTCTCTCCCGCCGCGCGCTCTCATTTTCAAATCGTTTCCTCTTCTTTTTTCGCAAACCACGCTTCCGCGCCTTCCGACATCGCGAGCAGACCTGCATCGTTGGTATACATCATGCAGTCGACCTGAAGGTCGTCGCCCGCCCGTCTTTCCAGATTCGGCAGAATATGGTCCATGGCGGTTTTCATAGTCTCTTTGCACAGGCCGGACTCAATGAGGATGCGCACCGCTTCCTCCGTGGAAATGCACCCGAGGATCTCCCTGGCAAGATCCGCGTCCGCTCCCGCTCTTAAGGCACAGGCCGCAATGATCTCCATCCGGCAGTCGCCCTCCCGGGAATGCGTGTTCATGATGCCGCCGGCCACTTTGATGAGTTTGCCGACATGTCCGACAAGCAGGAGCTTCCTAAACCCGAGCTCCGCCGCCATTTCCAGCGTAAGGCCGATGAAATTGGAACATTTGACGCTCTCGTCCAGGTTGTAGCCGTAAGTCCGCAGCATGAAATCCTGCCCGTAGTTGCCGGGAGAAATGATCACGCGCTCCCCGTCGAGCGCCTTTTTCTGTTTCAGTTCCACGCGGATCGTGTCAAGCAGCGCCTGCGTGCTCATCGGCTCCACGACGCCGGTCGTTCCGACGACCGACAGGCCGCCCTGAATGCCGAATCTCGGGTTGAAGGTCTTCTTCGCGAGCCGCTCTCCCTCGGGCAGGGAGATCTCCACGTAAATATTTCCGCTGTAATCGAACAGCCGGCATACTTCCCCGACTTCTTTCGTGATCATTTCCCGGGGGACGTGGTTGATGGCGGCATTTCCGACCGGCTGGTCGAGACCGGGCTTCGTGACGCGGCCGACGCCGAATCCGCCGTCGATATAGACCCGGCGCTTTGCGGACCTCATCGTTCTGTCCGCGGATCTCCGGGCGTCATCCGTCTGTTCCGGGGGATCGCCGGCAGACGCCGGAACACTTTCATTTTCCCGCGGGAACTGGACATTTTCCCAGTCATGCTTTGCCGTGAAAATCGAATTTTCCGGATCAAGGCTCACCGAGGCGATCACCGGCATCCCGTTCGTGACGTCCGGGTCATCGCCGCCATCCTTTGTGACCGAGCAGCTCACGGCGTCACGGGATCTCACAATGTCGTTGATCAGAGGCGTATACGCAAGCCCTTTCGGCGTCATGATCTCGATCTCTGATTTTTCGGTCCCGGAAAACAGCATCCAGGCGGCCGCTTTCGCTGCCGCCGCGGAACAGCTGCCAGTCGTGAATCCGTATCGCAGCTTTTTGTTTCCGTCTTTTTTATACATTTCCAAGGCAGATACCTCTTTTATGCGTTCTGCGCGCGCCGCAGCATTTTCTTGACGTCCCTGCGGGAAGCAGTCCGGATCCTTTCCTCGATCCGGCTCCGCACGAGCTCGGCGATCTCCGGCGTCCGCATGGAACGGTATTCCTCATAACAGATCGGCTTCAGATAGTGAACGAAAGTCGTCACGGGGCCGAGCAGGGCGCTGTTGAACGCCCGGTAGGAGTCGACCAGCGCTACCGGCACGATCGGGGCTTTTGCCTTGATCGCGGCTTTGAAGCTGCCGGGTTTAAAAATGCCGAGGTCGTTGCCGTTTTCATTTTCATAACCGCCTTCCGGGAAAATGATATAGCGTTTTCCCTGCCGGATCTCCTCCGCGACCTCATTGAACAGCTTTACGGTCTGGCGGGGATTGTCGATTTCCAGTCTCTTGCCGCCGATGGCGTCAAGGAACTGCGTGGTGAGGATCGTGTGGGATTTCTTCTCGTCCATCACTACGGTGCAGGGGGACGGGTGCATGCGCATGATCCCGAGAGCGTCGTATTTTCCCTGGTGATTCGGGAACATCACGTAACCGCCCTCTTTCGGCAGGTATTTCCGCCCGGTGGCGATCGTGCGGATGTGGCCGGTCCTGCTCAGGTAATAGATGACCCTTTTCGCGAGCAGGAAGCGCTGCGTCTCGGAATAGCGCTCCGGGTGCGCCGCCCAGTATTTCAGCTTCAGGATGAGGTATGGGGCGCGGTGGATATTGAGCAGGATCACGTAATTGAACCGGAAACGCCGCAGCGTCGCCTTCATGATCCTGATGTTCAGGAGGATCGTCGCCTTAAGGAGCCGGAACGTCCCGATCACGCTCGCTTTTGCGAGGCGGAACGTGCCGATCAGGGTCATATAGGCGAGGCGGATGCTCCCGATCACTGTGTAGTATCCTGCCTTGACGGTGCCGGTGAAGGCGGCCCAGGCAAGGCGGATCGTTCCGAGAACGGTTGCCAGGAGGAATCGTTTGATTTTGCTTATCAGTTTTTGAAACATTTATGTCTTTTCAGAAAGCAGGGTTTTCTTACTGACGGGTTCAGAATTCTCTTGCGGACGGCAGATCATACATAACGGCATTGCAGATCGCGGCGGCGATATTGCTTCCGCCTTTTCTGCCGCGGTTGATGATATAGGGGATGTCCGTCCCGATGATCAGTTCCTTGGCCGCTTCGACATTTACAAATCCCACCGGAACGCCGACGATGAAGGCCGGCTTGAAGCTTCCCTCATCGTACATTTCGCGAAGACGGATGAGGGCGGTCGGTGCGTTCCCGATGGCGAAAATCATCGGTTTGTTCTCCTCTTTGCTGATCCGGGCCGCTTTCTCCATGCAGACCGTCGCGCGGGTGATCCCGCGCTCTTTGGCTTCCTTCGCGACGTCGGGATCAGCCATGAAGCAGTGTACGCGGCCGCCGAATTTCTCGAGTGTGCGGCTGCTGATGCCGGATTTCGCCATATTGGTGTCCGTGACGATGTCGGCGCCCCGGCGGATCAGGTCCTGCATGATGTCGATCGCATTTTCCGAATACGTCATCGTCTCGGCGTACTCGAAATCCGCGGATGTATGGATCACGCGCTTGGTCACCGGCGCTTCCCTCTCCGGGACGGTAAGGCCTTTCTGCGCGAGTTCTTCGGTGATAATGGCAAAACTTCTTTTTTCGATGTCATTGGGTTTTACGATCTCGATTGCCATGTTTTTTCTCCTTTATCTGAATCTTCGGATTCCTGCCCCTGCTGTCGCTCATGCGTCGTCCCCCTCTGCCTGAGGTCTTCGGGCTCCTTTGGCCAAAATCGCTCCTGCAGGGCCGGAATCCTTCTGCACCATTCAAACCTGGTACAGGTGGTCCATACCATTCAAACCTGGTACGGGTGGTTCAAACCTGGTACGGGTGGTTCATTTTATTCCCATGATGCGGTAGATGAGGTCCATATCCACATGGCTGCGGAAGATATCCGCCATCTTGTTGTACTGCGTCTCCTTGAAGGTCCGGTAATCCATCTGACTGCCCTGACCCAATTTGATGCCGCGGCGTTCCGCGACGGATCTCACCAGAGCTCCTGCCATTTCCGCCGTGTCAAAGATGCCGTGGATATAGGATCCCGCGCACATGCCGTCCGGCGAGACGGCGACGATCCCGGGAACGGTGCCGCTCCCTCCGAAAGAAGCGGGGGCATTTTCCGTATAAGTCGTCTTCCCCATATGGATCTCGTATCCTTCATAGTGCTGGCCGGTCAGCGCGCCGAAAATACCGCTGATCTCCCCCAGAAGTCCGTCCGTCTGCGTTCTGGTCTTGTTCCCCATCAGGACGGTATTGACCGGGAGCAGGCCCATGCCGCGGATCTCGCGTACGGTCTTCGCCGCTCTCGCGCCGCTCCATTCGTCCACGCCCAGGGACGCGCCGTCCACTGTGAGGACGCTGCCGTCTGTCTGAACGGCCATTTCCTGTGACTCGACGCCTTCCGGATCCGAGACCGTCTCCCCGAGCATCTGGTAACCTCCGCAGACACCGAACACCGGGACATGGTCCGCGATCCGTCTGATCTGCAGTTCCATACCGGTCTCTCTCATCCAGATGAGATCGCCGATCGTGTTCTTACTGCCCGGCAGGAAGATGACATCCGGTTCTCCGAGCTCTCTCGGATTAGTCACATAGCGGACGCCGACCTCCGGGAACTGCTCGAATACATTAAAATCCGTGAAATTGGAAATATGAGGATAGCGAATGACCGCGAAGTCGATCTGTCCGTGCGCCTTGACCGCAAATCGCTCCGTGAGGCTGTCCTCGTCCTCGACCTGGACGTCCATGTACGGGACGGTTGCGACGACGGGAATGCCCGCGCGCTCCTCGAGCATTTTAATCCCCGGGTCGAGAATGGATTTGTCACCGCGAAATTTATTAATGATCAGGCCTTTTACCCGCTTCTGCTCATCCTCGGGAAGCAGCATGACCGTTCCGAGGAGCTGTGCGAAGACACCGCCGCGGTCGATATCTCCGGCGAGCAGGACCGGCGCGTCAACGATTTTTGCGAGGCCCATGTTGACGATATCATTTTCCTTGAGATTGATCTCCGCCGGGGATCCCGCACCTTCGATGACGATGATATCCGCCATTTCCTCGAGCTTATGGTAGGCCTTTAGAATTTCCGGAATCAGCTGTTTTTTGTAGGCGAAATATTCCCGGGCGCGCATATTTCCGAGCACTTCTCCGTTTACGATCACCTGGGAGCCGACGTCGCTGGTCGGTTTAAGCAGGATCGGGTTCATCGCGCAGATCGGATCCACACAGGCTGCCTCCGCCTGCATGACCTGGGCGCGGCCCATCTCAAGTCCTTCCTTCGTCACGAACGAATTCAGTGCCATATTCTGGGATTTAAACGGCATGACGCGATAGCCGTCCTGCACAAATGTTCTTGCCAGCGCTGCACACAGAAAGCTCTTTCCGGCACTGGACATCGTCCCCTGGATCATGATCGATTTAGCCATGTTCGCACCTCTTTATCCGGTTCTGTCCTTATCTAACAATCTTATCTATTTTACTATGAAAGCAGTGGAAAAGAAAGAGAAACCAGCGGTGCCCGGCTCCCCGGGTGTACCACCCGTACCAGGTTTCATCGGTTTAGCAGAAGCTCTTCCAGCTCCTCCACGGTTTCCGCGACCGCGAACGGGTCCGCGCCTTCAATCTCTTCTCTCGTCCCGTAACCGTAAAGAACGCCGATACACCGCAGTCCGGCTTTCCGGGCTCCGAGGATATCATGACTCTTGTCACCCACCATAATGGCGGATGGCCGGATATCCTCCTGAAGGGAATACCGGCGCAGAGCCTCCTCAATCACTTCGGACTTCTTCGTGCGGGTCTCCGCCATCGTGCTTCCGGTGATCACATCAAAGTATTCCGTGATGTGGAAATAATCGGTGATCTGCCGCACATACGGTTCAGGCTTGGAGGACGCGATGCCAAGAGCCCGCCCTTTCTCCTTCAGCTTTTTCAGCATTTCCGGGATCCCCGGATACAGAGCATTTTCAAAAATTCCTTTTTCCTGAAAATATTCTCTGTAATAGACAACGCCCTGCTCCGCTGCCGCCCGGTCGACTCCGGCATATTTCATCAGCATCCCGATCAGCGGAGGGCCGACGAAGGGACGCAGTTCGCGCCAGTCAGCCACCTCTTTTCCGAGCTTTCCCAGGGCGTACTGCGCGGACTTCATGATGCCTTCCCCCGATTCCGTCAGGGTGCCGTCAAGATCAAATAAAATCAATGAATACATAGCGTGCCATCCAAACCTGGTACAGGTGGTTCAGCTTATTGTTTCAAGTTTCCCCGCTGCGCGCGCAGCCGCAAGGATCTTCTCCATCCCGCGGTTCGCGGTGCCGATCACAACGCCGGCGTCGATGACGCGGTCGCAGGCTTCGACTGCCTCCAGCGCTTCCTTAATTGCCCTCCCGGAGAGTTCTTCAAACGGTTCTTCCGTGATCACGCGGTCGGCGAGAAGTCTCGCGAGACGGTAATCCATGTCATTTTTGTATAAGACGCCGGCGATAAACGGAACATTCTCCTTTTGCAGCCGGCGATAGACCGGAATCCCGCTCCCGCAGGAGGATAGAACCAGAGTTTTTGCTTCCTGCTCGCCGGCGGCATTTTCCGTATCCTTCCTCTGCGCTGCCTCCTGCCCGACGTTCTTCTTTCCCGGTTTCGGAAGCTCGATGCTTCCGAACAGCGGATCAAAGAAACCGTTGTCAATACTGTACAGCTCACGGATCAGTTCTTCTTCAAAGACTTCATCCGGCGTGCCTTCTTTGAAAATATGATCGCCCTTGATGCACAGGATCCGGTCCGAGATCTTCATTGCGAGATCAATCTCATGCAGGGACATGATGACGGTGATGTTTTTCGCCTTCGCCATCTTTCTCAGGATCGCCAGCAATTCCAGCTTGTGACGGATGTCAAGAAAGGACGTCGGCTCATCGAGCAGAATGATGTCCGGTTCCTGGCAGATCGCTCTTGCGAGCAGAACGCGCTGCCGCTGGCCGTCACTGATCGCGTTGAAGTCGCGGGAGCCGAGTTCCTCCGCGTGGACCGCGCGCATCGCCTCCATGACCTTGTCCTCGTCCTCCCGGCTGAGGATCCCGAGACGCCCGGTATACGGATACCGCCCCGTCGCCACGATATCGTGGCAGGTCATAAGCTCCGGCCGCATGCGTTCCGTCAGCACGACCGCCATTTTGCAGGACAGATCCCGGTAAGAATATTCGCGGATCTCTTTGCCGTCAAAATGCACTTTGCCGCCGACGATCGCAAGCTGCCTGGTAATGGATTTCAGGATCGTGGATTTGCCGGCGCCGTTCGGCCCGATCAGGGTGACGATCTCGCCGCGGTTGATCCCGATCCCAATATCACTGATCAATGGTTTCCCGTTATAGCCGACGGTCAGTGAATCTAAATGGAAATAATAATCAGCCATCCTGTTTTCCTCCTGACCTTACCGGCTCTTCTGTCTGCGCACGAGCATGAAAATGACGACCGGCGCGCCGAAGATCGACGTCACGGTACTGATATTGAGTTCCGTCGGCGCAAATGCCATCCTTGCGATCAGATCGCACATCATGCAGAATACCGCGCCGCCAAGAAACGTCGCGGGAATGATCACGAGCGGCCTGGAAGTATTCATCGCCCGCTTCATAAGGAACGGTACCGCGATGCCGACAAAGGAGATCGGACCCGCAAATGCCGTCACGGTCGCTGAAAGAATACTGGAGAGCATGATCAGGCAGATGCGGAAGGCTTTGACATTGACGCCCATGCTCTGGGCATACGCCTCCCCGAGCTGGAACGCGCTGATCGGCTTCGACAGCATAAATGTCAGCGCCACCGTCACACCGACCACCGCCAGCGCAATGTAGACATTTCCCCAATTCATGCCGGAAAAGCTTCCCTGGGACCAGCCGTGCAGGTTAACGATATCCTGATCTTCCGCAAATGTGATCACGAGCTCCGTCACAGCCGAGCAGATATACCCGATCATAATACCTGCGACAAGCAGTCCCGCCATCGCCTTGACGACCCTCGAACAGGCAAGGATAAATGCCGTCGACATAAGAGATCCGATGAACGCCGCAATGATCAGCGTATAGGACGAGGCTTTGCCGAAATGACCGATAAAATAGATCATCACCAGTGCAACGACCATTTTCGCACCGGAGGAGATACCGAGGACAAACGGGCCCGCGATGGGATTTTCAAAAAACGTCTGCAGCAGGAAACCGGACAGGGACAGCGCCCCGCCCAGGATCGCCGCCATAAGGATCCGCGGCAGGCGGATCTTCCAGATGATATTCAGCTCATCCCTGCTTCCTGTTTTCGTGAAAATGATCTGAAGAATACGCTCTACCGGAATATGTACATTACCGGTATTAATATTCAGTATCGTAATAATGATAAATGCTGCCGCCAGCAGAATGAACACGAACGTGTACCGCGTCCGCCGGCGGAAGTTCTCGGCATGATAGTCCACTATCCACCTCCGTGACCACATGTACCAGGTTTGGGCGGTCCATGGGCCGCCCAAACCTGGTACAGATGGTTTAATCTAATTTCGAAAGGAATGTCAGCTTGCTCTTGTCTCCGTCCGAGATCATGATATTGAAGTCCAGGATCAGGTTTGCCAGCTTATCAGTCGACTGATAAGCCGTTTTATCGACCTGCCAGACATTTCCTTCTTCCACCGCCTTAAAGTCGGCAAATACCTGATCTTTCGCCACCAGATCGTCGATACTCCCCAGCGCCTCTTCGATCGTCGCGTTATAAATGAAGAAATCCGCATCCAAAGCCGTCGCATAGAACTGCTCCATGGAGATGGCGGACGTTGAAGACGTTATCCCCGGGAACATGCCGTCGAATGCATATACGCCTCCGGCGAGGTCGATCATCGAGGGAATATAGTCATTATTGGTCCGCACGACGATCGAGCCGTCGGTATTGACCGAAAAATAGGCCACCGTCTTTCCGGTATTCGGATAATCCTCAAGGGCGTCGATGATCTTCTGCTGTTCCGCGAAGAATGCATTTGCCTCGTCGTCCTTATTCATCATGACGCCGTAAAGCTTGACCCACTCCGTGCGGCCGAGCGGCCGGATCTCATAGGCGGAGCGGTCGATAAACACCGGGATCCCGATATCTTCGATCATTTCCTGGACTTCCGGCGTGTGAAGGATCATGGTGGACTCAATCGCGAGATCGCAGTCTTTCGCGATCATGGTCTCGTAGTCGGGCTCACTGTATTTGCCGGCATAGACCATCGTCCCCTCTTCCAGCGCCTTCAGCGGCGCGTCGATATACCAGCCGCCCTCCGTCGTGCCGGACATCGTCACTTTATCAATGGAATCGATCGCCCCGAACAGAGCCATCGCTGACGTAGCGGCAAGATAAATGGAATCGATCGGCTCCTGGATTTGTATGATTTTTTTATCAAGACCTTCCGGTGCTTCCTTTCCCTCCGGGATCAGCAGATACTGCGCGCTGGAAGGCACATCGATCAGTTTAAAACCGTCCGAATAATAGAACACGTTAAAGCAGGTCGCGTAGCTGAGCGGCAGCACAGACTCCGCCGTCAGCCCCGGAATTTCCGGTGCCTCTGACAGATCCGCGTTGGTGGCTTCTTTCCCGGCGGTCGCATTTGCTTCCTCCGCTGTCGCCGGTGCGAAATTCTCCGGTTCCGGGTTTTCCCCGGATTCGGCATTTTCGGCCGCTTCAGAATTGTCCGCCGCTTCGGCATTTTCCGCTGCTTCGGAGGTTTCCGCAGCTTCCGGCTCTTTGCTTTCGGAAATGCCCGCGCTCTCCTTCTCCTCCGCCGTCGACGCCGCCGCGCCGTTTCCCGCACCGCCGCAGGCAGTCAGGAAAATAGCAAATACAAGCAGGATGGCAGCCAGTTTTCTCCAGTGTTTCATAGCATTCCTCTTATGCAGAACACTGTGGCCAGCCTTATGGCTGTCCGCAGTGTCCGTGATTCTTTTTGTTCAGCCGCTGTTTAAAGCGTACGGTTTTTTTGCCGGTTACGCTTTAACATTGCGGTCTGTCAGCTGTTGGTACTTTCTTTTTCGATAGCAGCGATCTTTTCTTCATAGACCGCATTTGCTTTTTCTTCCGCTCCGTAGACCGCGCCGAGAACTTTGTACCATTCCGCAGCGGCGGCTTCTTCGGTCTCGTCATCATTTCTCATGATGACAGCCGGCATTTTCATCATAACCGCGCGGTTGGCAAGCTTATGCATCGCTTCCTTGCTCTCTTCGATCTCGGATTCCTTCTTCGGAAGGAGTGCGGACGACTGCAGCGCGAAATTAGCTTCTGCTTTGATCAGTTCTCTTGAATCAAGATCATTATACGCTCCGCCGAAAACAATCTCTTCTTTCCCGATTGCTTCTTTGACTGCGTCCACTTCGATCTCGTCTTTTTCGACGCCGACCGCCGCGATCTGATCGGCAAGTCCGAGTTCGTCAAGCATTTTGATCTCTTCTGCCGTCGCCGCATAGGATTTATCCGCCGGCTGCTGAATGATCACGACCAGCTTGTCGAGGCCGACCGGCACTTCTTTGTCCTTCGGTACGATGAGATATTTGACAATGTCTTTCTCATAGAGAGCGATCTTCTGCTCGTCGAGCGTGGCGGCAGCATCCGCTTCTTTGGTCTCTGCGTCTTCAGCGGCGGCATTTTCGGCAGCTTCCGCAGCTTCTG
>DBVZ01000079.1:0-7746 GCA_002308255.1 Lachnospiraceae bacterium UBA1251
TTGTCGGTCCAGTTGAAATAGATCTTTTCCAGACGTTTCGGGATCAGCTGCAGTTTTCCGCTGCGGACCACTTCCTGCGCCGGTTTGATCAGTTCATTCATGCGGACGAACCACTGCTGCTTGATCATCGGTTCAACCGTCGTCCCGCAGCGGTCATGCGTGCCGACCGCGTGGGTGTGAGGAACCACTTTTACAAGGAGGCCGAGCTCCTTAAGATCCTCAACGATCGCCCGGCGCGCCTCGTAGCGGTCCATGCCGGCGTATTTTCCGCCCAGACTGTTCACCGTCGCGTCGTCGTTCAGGATGTTGATCTCCGCGAGGCCGTGGCGTTTGCCGACCTCAAAGTCATTCGGATCATGCGCCGGCGTGATCTTGACGCAGCCGGTTCCGAAGTCCTTGTCCACATAAGAGTCCGCGATCACCGGAATCGTTCTTCCCGTCAGGGGAAGTTCCAGCTCTTTGCCGATCAGGTCCCGATATCTCTCATCCTCCGGATTGACAGCGACGGCGGTATCCCCGAGCATTGTCTCCGGACGGGTCGTCGCGATCTCCACGAACCGGCCTTCTTCGCCCACGATCGGATAATTGATATGCCAGAAGAACCCGTTCTGGTCCTCGTGTTCCACCTCGGCGTCCGAAATTGACGTCTGGCAGCAGGGGCACCAGTTGATGATCTTCGCGCCGCGGTAAATATAGCCTTTCTCATAAAGCTTCAGGAACACTTCCAGCACCGCGTCCGAACACCCTTCGTCCATGGTGAAGCGCTCGCGGTCCCAGTCCGCCGAGGAACCGAGTTTGTAGAGCTGACGGATGATGCGTCCTCCGTACTCCTTTCTCCATTCCCAGCAGTGCTTCAGGAATTCTTCGCGGCCGATCTCGTCTTTGTCGATTCCCATCTCTTTCAGATGCTCGATGACCTTGACCTCGGTCGCGATGGAAGCATGGTCCGTACCCGGCTGCCACAGCGCCTCGTATCCTTCCATCCTTTTCCAGCGGATCAGGATATCCTGAAGCGTATTGTCAAGGGCGTGACCCATGTGCAGCTGGCCGGTGATATTCGGCGGGGGCATTACAATGGTGAACGGTTTTTTCTCCGGATTGACCTTCGCCCGGAAATAGCCTCCCTTCAGCCATTTCTCATACAGTCTGTCCTCGAGCCCCTTCGGGTCGTATGTCTTCGCCAGCTCTTTTGCCATATTGTTTCCCCTTTCAGACTCCCGTTCCGTCTTTCGGCCGGGAGTGTCTATTTACATGATAGATAAACGCTGTTTCGCGAAGAAGCATTTTCACTCCTCCGCGAAACTGTCTGCATTCTATGTTTTTGTGCGGTAATCAGCCGTTTTTCGAGATCTCCAGCATCTTCCGCTTCAGCTCGTCTTCCATCTTCTTCAGTTCGACTTCCGCCTCGGCGCGTTTCTGTCTGCCTTCGGCCTGGATCTTGACCACTTCATCGAGCGTGCTGATCAGCGTTTCGTTGGTGTGTTTCAGCGTCTCCATATCGACGATGCCGCGCTCGGACGCCTTCGCGGTCTCGATGGTGGCCATCTGCAGCTTGTCGGCATTGCCCTGCAGGAGCTTGTTGGTCATCTCCGTCACTTCCTGCTGCGCTTTCGCCGCTTTTGCGGAATTCTCGATGCCGAGCGTCAGGACCATCTGATTCTTCCACAGCGGGATCGTATTGACGATCGTTGACTGGATTTTTTCCGCCATCATCGTGTCATTGCTCTGGATCATACGGATCTGCGGAGCGGTCTGAATGGAGATCTGACGGGTCAGTTCCAGATCGTAGATCTTCTTCTCAAAACGGTTCAGCTGGTCCGCGAGATCCTTCGCACGCTGCGCGTCCTCGGGAAGTCCGGACTGCTGCGCCGCCGCCTCGAGGGCAGGAAGATCGACGTCTCTCACCTGAGCGATCTTTTTCTTCCCGGCGAGGATATACATCGTCAGTTCCTTGTAATAGGCAAGATTCGCGTCATACATCTTATCGAGCATCGCTACGTCCTTAAGGAGCTGGACCTGATGCGTCTTGAGCGCTTCCGCGACCTTATTGACGTTGACTTCCGCCTTGTCGTAACGGACTTTGAGTTCTTCCGCCTTCTTGACCGGCTTTTTGAACAGTCCGAGGAATCCTTTTTCCTCTTCCTCATCGAAATGCTTCAGCTCGGTCACGACGCTTGTCAGCATACCGCCGACTTCTCCGAGATCCTTTGTGCGGACATTTGCGAGAGCCGCATCCGAGAAATCGGCCATTTTCTTCTGTACGCCGCTGCCGTATTCCATAATGGCGGATGTATTGGCCAGATCGATCTGCTGCGCGAAATCCTCCACCTGCTTGCGTTCCGCGTCCGAGAGGATGTTCTCCTCTTTCTTTGCGACGTCGCCGAACTGCATCGCCTGCGCGCCGCCCATGACCTGCGCCGCCTCCGAGCCGAGATCCGGGGCTGCCGGTGTGCCGAACTGCAGAGAGATCGCACTCTCAAGGCCCTGTGCCGCGGATGCCGCCATTGTGTTTGCCGCATCAATAGTCTGCTGTGCTGCTGCCGCAGCCTGCTGTGCACTGTCAAAATTCATGTCTGCCATCTCACTTTTCCTCCATTATCGCAACATTTCCCTGCGCTTTCGCAGCGCTCTTTCCCGGTTTTCTGAAGTCGCTCCCGGTCAGTCCGTCCTGCTTCATCATCGATTTCATGACGCTGATATCCGTGGAGACGTCCCATGCCTGTTCCTTGAACATACTGTCGAGCAGCGTCTCGAACGCATCATTGATCGTGTCGAGAGATTCCTTGATCTCTTTCTTCGCGTTCATGATATTCTCGCCCTGCACCGGCTGTTCTTCCATCTCCTGATAGGCCGAAACGAGCTTCCAGGTCGTCGGGAGATAATAATCCATGAACTGGCTCAGGTTCCTCGCTTCGCTCGGTTCTTCCTTTACGCGGGCGAAGATCTTGGAAATGATATTTTCAAGTCTAGTCAGCTTCTCCGTGATCTCCGGCTCCGGCAGCGCATGATTGACTTCCCGGATCTTCTCGACGTACTCATTTCCCTTTTCCAGGACGTCCCTGATATCTTTGGAGAGAGCGCCGTACTGCTTTTCGATCTCCTCCTGCTCTTTCCGAAGGGCGTCCGCCTGTTCCTGCGTGCGCCGGTACTGAGAGTAGAGCTCGTCGGTCGCGATCATGGTCGTCTGCTTATCGTCAAGATGACCCTCGCGGAACCATTTTCTGTCGATCATTTTTCTGAGATCGCGGATGACGAATTCTTCCTTCTTGCCGACCTCGGCGCTCAGATCCTTCACCGAAGCGTACATTTTCTTCGAGAGGATGCTGACGTATTTTTTAAACCGTTTTACCTGGTTGTTCAGTCCCATCCCGTACAGGAAGGCCGCCGCGCAGACAGCCAGCCCGAAAACAGGAAATACAAGAGCCCCGACGCCTCCGCCGGAAAAAAGAGCCGCGATGGCCCTGACAAGGCTCAGAACCGAGTTGACGCCGAACACGCCTCCGGCGACCATGAGGGCCGTTCCTCCCGTCTCTCCGGTCGGCTTTCCGAAATAGACCGGCTGTTTCGGAACATTTTTAACATTGTTCCGCGCCGCGGTATTCGGTACTGCACCGGTCATATGAGGCTGCCCCGACATCATTTGCCGGCGCCGCGCCTCATAGGCCTCTCTGCCGGCATTGCTGGCGTTATAGGCGCTGTTCTGGCGTTTCTGATACGCCGTATAGCCGCGGCTGTTCATGTTTCCAGCACCGCCCGTGTAACCGGCACTGCCGTTCTGCCTGTAATTCGGTCCGCTCTGCTGGTAATTCGGTCCGCTCTGCCGGTAATTCGGCTGCTGTCCCGGCCGGCCGCCCGTACCGTACCCCGCATAGGGATTCTGCCCGGTACCGTTTTCGCGGTATATCCCCTGCCCGCCCGGGCGGTTATTTCCCGTTCCGCCGGGACGGTTCTGATAGTGGTCTCCGCCGAAGAGTTTGTTCATCTGCCGGCTGATGGTCTCGCTGAGCTTATCGTAATTATCTGAATTTAACGCATTGTCGACCAG
Source organism: Lachnospiraceae bacterium UBA1251 (assembly GCA_002308255.1). Classification (GTDB taxonomy): domain Bacteria; phylum Bacillota; class Clostridia; order Lachnospirales; family Lachnospiraceae; genus Chordicoccus. The sequence goes on from DBVZ01000079.1 coordinate 4,046, forward strand.
ATCCATGATCTGTTCGCCAAGATCCGAACGAAAATCGCTCACTGATTTCCTCCCGCGCACCCGGACACCTCCGTGGGCACGCTGTTTCTTTGGGCAAAAGTTTACCCTATTTCTTATCTGTTTTCCACAGATATTTCAGTATATTCACGCATTTTTCACAGATTCCCGCGTGTGTCCCGAAGGCGGCTAAGCGAGATAAAAGATCGCGATCCCGGCGAAGATGAGAAGGTTTCCGAAAACCTTCTTCCGGGTGATCTTTTCCCCGAAAAAGACCCTGCTCAGGATCATGACCATGAGGAACCCGAAGGATTCCATGACGGAACCGTTCTTGTACTCCACATGGCGGTAGCCGATCACGCCGATCAGCATGCTGCCGAACATGAGTCCGTATCCGATGATCACGTAAGGATTGAGATACTCCCTGATCAAGGAGCCGTATTTCTTTGAAGCCGCCTTTTTGAGCAGCACCTGCGCAAACGCGGCGACGCTCGAAGACAGCACGAACATGAGAAGCCACGGACTAAGCTGCATCGCTGTTCACCGTCATGATCCCGGCAAATATCACGATGACGCCGATGATATTCTTAAGAGTCACGCCTTCCCCGAAAAGTAATGCCGCCCAGATCATGGACCAGAAGATGGAGGTCGCGCGGTTGGCATAGGCAAGTGAAAGATCAAATCTCTTGATGATCTGCTGCCAGAAAACGGCATATACGCCAAGGGCCGCCAGCTCCAGAAAGATAAAAAGCAGGAACTTCGGCGACATCACCGCATAGCGCGAAGAGAATTTCGCGCAGATCCCGGACATCGTGAAAATGACGACGGCCGCCTGGATCACAAGAATCGAAATAATAGAGATCTTCTTTTTTTCACGCATGGAAATATAATAGCATATTTGAACAAAATTAACTATCCCGTTTCATTAAAATATGATAAACTAATAGCTGCAGCTGCGGGACCTGTGCAGGTTGTTTTCCCCGGGCTGATGCGGACGGCGTTTTTATTTTTATGTTTTGTCGGACTGTCCGCGAGCAAAAATAAAGGGAGGATAGTAGTATGAGTGAAACAATGGAAGATTTCTCTTCGGAGCTGAACAATTCGATGCGCGTCATCAATGCCGGAGATATGGTTACGGGAACTGTCGTCGGCGTGTCTGACACAGAAGTGACCGTGGATCTCCAGTATTTTGCGGAAGGTATTATCAGAGCCGCCGACTACTCCGGCGATCCGTCCTTCAATATCCGCCAGGATGTGGAAATCGGGTCCGAGGTCCAGGCAGTTGTCCTCCGTATGGATGACGGTCACGGCAATATCCTCCTTTCCAGGCGGAAAGCCAATGAGATCCTGATCTGGGATAAACTGAAACAGCTCCTTGCGGACAAAACGCATATCACCGTTAAAATCGCACAGGCGGTCAAGGGCGGTGCTGTTGCCTATTATGAGGGCATCCGCGCATTTATCCCCGCCTCGAAGATGGCCCTGAACTTCGTGGAAGATCTCGAGACCTTCGTCGGCAAAGAAGCTGAAGCGATCGTCATCACGGCCGACGAAGAGAACAAGCGCCTCGTTCTGTCGATCCGCGACGTTCTCCGCGAAAAAGCCGAAGAGGAGAAAGCTAAAATGGTGTCCAACCTTCAGGTCGGCCTTATCACCGAAGGAACGGTCGAATCCCTTAAGGACTACGGCGCTTTTGTCGGCATCGGCAACGGCATCGACGGTCTTCTGCACATCTCGCAGATCCCGAGCGAAAAACGGCTGAAACATCCGAAAGAAGTTCTGAATGTCGGTGACAAAGTCAAAGTCAAAGTCACCCGGATCCAGGACGGCCGCATCTCCCTCTCCATGAGAGCGCTTGAGGAAACCGCTCCCGCGGAAGAAGTCGTGGAAGAAAAAGTGGTCCTGCCCAAGAGCGAAAAGCTCACCACGAATCTCGGTTCTCTCCTCGCCGGGCTGAATCTTCCGGAAGAATAAAACCGGTAAGCACCACAAAATATCTGCTGTCTGTCCGGGACAGAAAAGAAGCCCTTTCAGAGTTCGAATCCGATCTGCTCTGAAGGGGCTTCCTTCTTTGCCAGACTGTATGAAAGTCTGTTCTTCAGTAATTCATTTTCTCCGCGAATTCCATGATCGAGTCTGTTACAAGGCACGGGACCATGTTGCGGGTCTCCGGGTGACGGCGGACCAGCCGGCGCAGGGTCATCCTTTCCGAAAGCTTAAGCCTGTCATAGTTCAGCTCCCCTCCGAAAGAATCGATCGCCTCACAGTCCTTTATAAACGCGTCCGGAAAATTGTCCTCGATGATCTGATGGGAATCCGTCATAAACGCGTGACACAGAAAAACACCCTTCCGCATGCCCGCGAGATAAGCCTCATGTTTGACCAGCCATTTCCGGATCTTCGGCTCGATCTGCCCGTTGCGGACGCTGCTGCCGATGATCACCGCGTCATACGCCCGGTCCGGATTGGCGTCCGTCTCCATCAGGTTCCGGAGGCTGGCGTCGTCAAAACAGTCCGCCAGCATATGCGCTGCCTTCTCCGTTGTTCCGGTCCGGCCCGCATATACGATCAGTACCCTCATTTATACTCCCCCAAACTGTGTGTCTGCCCTTTTTACCCCCTCCGGGCAGCTGTTTTCAAGCCTTTCTTCCGTGGCAGTTCTTGTACTTCTTCCCGCTGCCGCACGGGCAGGGATCGTTCGGATAGACCTTCTTTTCCTTCCTCACGACCGGTTTTGACACCGAGCCTTCGTCCTTGTTGGTCATCATCGGTTTGGCGACTTCCTCCCGCTCCACCTTCTGCTCCACGCGGACATGGTACATCAGCTTCAGCGTTTCTTCCTGGATCGCGTTCGACATCTCCTCGAACATCTGGTAGCCGACGATCCTGTATTCCACCTTCGGATCATGCTGGCCGTAGGCGGCAAGACCAATCCCCTGTCTCAGCTGCTCCATATCGTCGATATGATTCATCCATCTCGCGTCGACGACCTTGAGAAGCACGACGCGCTCCAGTTCGCGGATCTTGTCCTGATCCGGGAATTCGGCTTCCTTGGCTTCATAAAGCCGCGTCGCCTCTTCCTTGAGATTCTGCTTGAGCTCGCTCTTTTTCATTCCCTTCACGGACTCGGGCGTGATCGTCTTCACCGGGATGATCGGCTGGATCGCCTGGTTGAGCTCCGCGAAATCCCATTCCGAGCTGTCCATGTCTTCATTGATGCACATATCGACCTTCCGTTCGATCACGTCAGACATCATATGGAACATGGAATCGCGCATGTTGTCGCCGTTCAGGACGCTTCTGCGCTCATCGTAGATCACTTCGCGCTGTTCGTTGTTCACGCGGTCGTATTCCAGCAGGTTTTTGCGGATTCCGAAGTTATTGCTCTCGATCTTCTTCTGTGCTTTTTCGATCACCGAGGAAAGCATCTTGTGTTCAATCTGCTCTCCTTCCGGCACTTTCAGCGTCTCAAATACGCTGATCAGCCTTTCCGAGCCGAACAGCCTCATGAGATCATCTTCCAGCGAGATATAGAAACGGGATTCTCCCGGATCTCCCTGACGGCCGGAACGGCCTCGCAGCTGGTTATCGATACGCCTCGCCTCATGCCGTTCCGTACCGACGATCTTGAGACCGCCCGCTGCGCGGGAAATGTCATCGAGCTTGATATCGGTTCCGCGGCCGGCCATATTGGTCGCGATCGT
>DBVZ01000079.1:7876-8194 GCA_002308255.1 Lachnospiraceae bacterium UBA1251
CTGCCGCTCATGCGCCTCGCGCACCGCTTCCACGACTGCTTTGTATTTTTCTTTTTTGGTCTTGAAGACAGCGTCGTCAAGGTCTTTTCTGGCGATCGGGACATTGGTCGGGATCGAGATGACGTCCATGCCGTAAATATCCCGGAATTCCTCTTCTTCCGTGAGCGCCGTACCGGTCATGCCGCATTTTTTGTCAAATTTATTGAAGAAATTCTGGAATGTGATGGTGGCGAGAGTCTTGCTCTCCTGTTTGACATTGACGTGCTCCTTCGCCTCGATGGCCTGGTGCAGGCCGTCCGAATACCGTCTGCCCGGCAT
>DBVZ01000079.1:8280-8544 GCA_002308255.1 Lachnospiraceae bacterium UBA1251
ATTGTGCTGGATCTCCAGGTTTTCGGCATCAGACAGATTCTCGATGTGGAAGAAATCCTCGACCTTTTTGACTCCCTGTTCCGTGAGGGTGACGATCTTGTCTTTCTCATTCACGATAAAGTCACCGGTCTCGACGATCTCTTCTCCCATGATCGCGGACATCTTCGTCATTTCTCCGGACGCCTCGCCGCGGTGCAGCTGTCTGGCCAGAATATCACAGATCTCATAGATCTTGGTCGATTTCCCGCTCTGGCCGGAAATGAT
>DBVZ01000079.1:8643-8818 GCA_002308255.1 Lachnospiraceae bacterium UBA1251
AGTCGAATCCCAGCTCGTTATTCGTGATGTAAGTGATGTCGCAGCCGTACTGAGCGCGTCTTTCATCCGGCTTCATCGACTGCAGGACGCAGCCCACCGTGAGGCCGAGGAATTCGTGGACTTTTCCCATCCATTCCGCGTCACGTGCCGCCAGATAATCATTGACGGTGACGAC
>DBVZ01000079.1:8905-9032 GCA_002308255.1 Lachnospiraceae bacterium UBA1251
GGATGATGCCGCCGATCAGCTGGACCTCGAAATGTTCCATTCCAAGGACGCGCTTTGCCGCCTCCCTTACGACGGCAAATGCCTCCGGCAGCAGATCATCAAGCGTCTCACCCCCGGCGAGACGCTC
>DBVZ01000112.1:0-27905 GCA_002308255.1 Lachnospiraceae bacterium UBA1251
AGTCTTAAACCTCCCTTGTAAGGACCAATGGCATTATTGAACTGTACACGGAAACCTCTGTTAACCTGTACATTTCCGTTATCATCTACCCACGGAACTCTGAACATGATCTGACGATCAGGCTCGGTAATTCTCTCAAGGATAGCAAGCTTTCTATACTTCTCCTCGTCCTGCTCTATAACAGGTCTGAGTGAATTAAGCACCTCTGTTACTGCCTGGATAAACTCAGGCTGACTAGCATCTCTCTTCTGGACAAGATCCAGAACCTCATCAACATATGACATCTTTTTTTCCTCCTATAAACTCTACTTGCATATAAAAAAATAGCACCTTAAAGGGGATGCGATCGCATTCCCTTCAAGACGCCTTTGTCCAAACGGTATTATACATTACACATTTATCATGTGCAAGTACTTTTTTATTTTTTTCAAAGCCTTTTTTAGATCTTTGTTATTCTCATGACGGCTTCTTTTGTCGCATCCTTGTCACCGAATGCTGTCAGTCTGAAATATCCTTCTCCGCTCGGCCCGAATCCGCATCCCGGCGTTCCGACGATATTGCAGCGGTCAAGAAGGCTGTCGAAGAAATCCCATGAGGAAACGCCTTCCGGTGTCTTCAGCCATACATACGGCGAATTGACACCGCCGAACGCCTCGTATCCGAGGGAGACAACGCCTTCCCGGATGATCCTGGCATTTTCCATGTAGAATCCGATAAGATCACGGATCTGGGCCTTGCCTTCGGGTGTATAGCACGCTTCGCCGGCTCTCTGAACAATATACGGGGCACCGTTATACTTGGTTCCGTGCCGTCTTGCCCACATGCCGTGCAGGGATACTCCGTCCTTCACAAGATCTTTCGGAACGACCGTAAACGCAAGACGAAGTCCCGTAAAGCCGGCGTTCTTTGAGAAGCTTCTGAGCTCAATGGCGCACTGGCGGGCTCCGTCACACTCATAGATCGAATGCGGTACATTCTCTTCGGAAATATAGGCCTCATAAGCCGCGTCATAGATAATGACGCATCCGTTCTTCACCGCATAGTCCACCCATTCCTGCAGCCGCTCTTTATCCGCTGCCGCTCCGGTGGGATTATTCGGGAAGCACAGATAAATGATATCCGGTGCTTTTTCCGGAGGGGTGGCGATGAAGCCGTTTTCTTTTGTACAGGGCATGTAGACGACTCTTGTATAGCGTCCCGCCGCCGGATCGTATTTTCCGGCACGTCCCGCCATTACGTTGGAGTCAAGATAGACCGGATAGACCGGGTCGCAGACCGCGATGATATCCTCCGCGCCGAACAGTTCCTGAATATTGGCGGAGTCAGATTTCGCGCCGTCCGAAACAAAGATCTCGTCAGCACCGATCTCGCAGCCCCTTGCGCGGTAATCATTTTCCGCGATGGCTTCCCTGAGGAAAGAATACCCGAGATCCGGCGCGTATCCGCGGAAAGTCGAAACGTCAGCCATCTCGTCGACCGCGCTGTGCAGTGCTTTGATCACGGCATCCGGCAGCGGCTGCGTCACATCGCCGATTCCGAGGGAGATAATGCTGCAGCCCGGGTGAGCCTCCTTATAGGCAGCGACTTTTTTTGCGATCGTGGAAAACAGATAGCTTCCCTGCAGTTCCTGATAATTTGCGTTTACGGTATACATGTGTTTCTCTCCTTTACTGATGGATCAGATATTACTTGTCCGGCGCCGTACCGGATCCGCTTCGCTGTCATTTATCGCGTCCGCGGAAATAGTCCAGCAGGCCGCGAAGAAGATCTTTGTCATTTTCGGGAAGCGCCGTGTCCCGGAGGCATTCCTCCGCCCTCTGAAAACACTTCTCCATTTCATCCAGCGCATACGCGTACGCGCCGCTTTCTCTGAAAATGCGCTGTACCCGCTGCAGCATTTCCTCCGTGACGGGAGCATGGCCGTAAACTCCGGCGAGCTCCCCGCAGGCTGCGGGATCATGAAGCTTTACATATTCATAGAGGATCGTCAGTTTCGCTTCCGCAATATCGCTTCCGATGTCTTTGCCGAGCTTCTTCTCATCGGCAAAAATCCCAAAGATGTCGTCCTTGATCTGAAATGCAATGCCGGCCTCCTCCGCGAAGGAGTCGACTTTTTCCATGAGTTCCTCCGAAGCCCCTCCCTGCAGCATGCCGAGGTGCAGCGGCCCGATCACGGAATAACGCGCGGTCTTCAGATAATAGATTTCCCGGACGGATCTCGAAAGGAGCCGGTCCGCTTCCTTCCTGCCAAGGGACCTGTCACCGATCTCGCAGGGAAGGATCACATCGAGCAGTTCCCCGCGGATCGTATCGATCACGACACCGTCAAAATAAGCGATCATTTTCCCGAGCGCCGGATCTTCGCTGCAGCTTTCCGCGATCATCTGATTCGCGGCATAAAGACCCGCATCTCCGAGACAGATGGCAGCGGAAGACGGCGTATCGCCCGCCCGGTCAAAGATTCCTCTTTCCGAAAGCCTGTCCGCATAGCGGAAATGAGACGTCCGTTTTCCTCTGCGAAGCTCCGCGTGATCGATCACGTCATCGTGAATGAGGACGGCGGTCTGAAATATTTCAAATGCCATCGCGAGCGGATCGCTCACGGCTGCCGACAGGCTTTTCTCCCGCGGGGTCTTTTGAGCGGTTCCGGGATTCCTGCTCTTTTCCTTTTCAGCAAGGGCAAGAGCGTATCCGAGATTTACAAAAACGCCGCGGAGCAGTTTCCCGCCCTCATTCAGATCCGCAAAATCTTCAAAAAAGGGTCTCAGCAGCGGGTGAGGCTCCCTGCCGAACTTTTCGTTGTACTCTTTTATTTTCCTCTCAAGCCGCTCTTTTGATTCGGCATAGAACTCCAGAAATGTATTATTTCCGTCCATACACAGTGCTTCTCCCTCTCGCGGGATTCCGGAAGGGTTCCCGGTCATTTGCCTTTATTGATCTGGATATGTTCGTAATAGTCAAGAGCTTCCCTCAGCTCTTCCTTCGTAAAGTCCGGCCACAGCGTATCGGTGAACCAGATCTCGGAATAAACGGTCTGCCACGGGAAGAAATTGGACAGTCTCCGGTTGCCGCCGGTGCGGATCACAAAATCGATATCCGGAATGCCGGCTGTGTCAAGATAGCCGTCAAACATTTCTTCCGTAAGATCCGCAGGATCGGCTTTTCCTTCTTTGACATCTTCCGCGTACCGGCGCGCTGCCCTGATGATCTCGTCGCGTCCGCCGTAACTGATCGCCACCAGGCAGACCAGCGTTTTGCAGTCTTTTGTAAGCTCCATGGTGCGCTGTACGGTCTCCCGTGCCTCCGGATCCAGCCGGGACAGATCCCCGACGATCACCATCCGGATATCCCTCTCGATGCAGGTCCCGACTTCTTCCTTGAAGAAGCGCTCCATCAGTTTGAACAGACTGGAGACTTCCTGTTCCGAGCGGTTCCAGTTCTCCGTCGAAAACGCGTAGACGGTCAGATAGGGGATTTCCTCCTCTTCACACCATTTACAGATATCGATAAAAGTATCGACACCCTTCTCATGACCTCTCATCACGCTTTCCAGCATATGAGCCCGCGCCCAGCGGCGGTTGCCGTCCATGATTACGCCGAGATGTCTGACCTTGTTCTGATTCATCTGAATCTGCCTCCTTTTTTCTCTTTTCCGTTAACCGATATGCCCGATCACGCCGTAAGTCAGAAGCGATACGATCGTCGCGGCAAGCGCTATCCCGCACAAAATGGCTATGATCGCTTTTTTCAGGTCTACTTCGAGAAGCGACGCGATCAGCGAACCCGTCCATCCCCCCGTCCCGGGCAGCGGGATCCCGACAAAAAGCAGAAGGCCCAGAAATTCAGCCTTTCGGACACCGTCGCTTTTTCTCAGCGCCCGGTCTTCCAGCTTCTTTACGATTCCCCCGAAGAACTTCGTCGGCCGCATCCAGTCAAAGATCTTCCGGATAAAAAGAAGGAGGAACGGGATCGGAAGCACATTTCCGATCGCCGAGAAAAGGATAGCCTGACCAAGAGGCAGCTTCAGCATAAACGCGAGAATGATCCCCGCCCTGTTTTCGAGCACAGGAAAGAGGGAGATCACAAAAACCGCCAGCTGGGGCGGAAGCCACGACATATGCGCGGCAAACCATTGAACAAATGACTCCATATATGTTTTCAGTCCCTTTTATGAGCAATAACGTCAGGCAAGAATTTCTCTCAGAGCGGCAAACAGAGCATCCATCTCCTCATCCGTGCCGATCGTTATGCGGAGGTAATTGTCGATGCGCGGTTTGGCAAAATAACGCACATAAATGTGTCTTTCGCGCAGTTCCTTAAAGATTTCGGCTGCCGGTTTCGCGGGATGCGTCACAAACAGGAAATTGGAGACCGACGGATAAAACCGGAATCCCAAAGCCGCAAATTCCTTCTCCGCCCGGCCTCTCGTCGCGATCACTTTTCCGACTTTTTCCCGGAACCATTTTTCATCCTTAAGAGCCGCTGTTCCGGCAGCGATGGCCGTCCGGTTCATGGTGTAGGAATTAAAGCTGTATTTACAGTCGTTCAGATATCGGATCAGCGACTCGTTTCCGAACGCAAAACCGATCCGCTCTCCGGCGAGAGACCGGGATTTCGAGAAGGTCTGCACAACGAGAAGATTGTCATACTTCGGGATCAGTCCCGCGGCGCTTTCCGCGCCGAAATCGACATATGCCTCGTCGACGATGACCACGCTTCCCGGACTGGAAGCAATGATCCTCTCCGCATCCGCAAGCGCCATGGCTCTTCCCGTCGGCGCGTTCGGGTTCGGAAATACGATCCCCCCGTTTTCCCTCTCATATTGTTCCGGACGGATCCGGAAAGCATCATCAAGCGGGACGGTCTCATAGGGGATCCGGAAAAGATCTGCCCACACGTCATAAAAACTGTAGGTGATGTCCGGAAACAGGACCGGCTTTTCCCTGTTATTGAAAAAAGTCAGAAAACACATCGCCAGCACATCATCGGATCCGACGCCCACGAAGACTTCAGACGGTTTTCTGCCGTACCTGGCTGCCAGCGCATTCACCAGCTCCGCCGCTGCAGGATCCGGATATTTCCTGAGATCCGCGTCCGGTATCCCGGCAACAGCAGCCTGCACAGCCGGGGAAGGCGGATAAGGGTTCTCGTTCGTATTCAGTTTGATGATATTGGCTTCTTTCGGCTGTTCACCCGGCGTATAGGGAACGACCTTCCGGATATTCTCTTCCCAGAGCGGCATGGCACACTTTTCCTTTCCGTTTCAGCAAAGTCCGTATTCCCTGGCAAGTTCCGCGAATCCCGGAAGAGAACCGGTGATCGTTTCATAGGCGACGCAGTAAGCGATCCTCACGAATCCGGAACATCCGAACGACGACCCTCCCACAACAAGGATCCGCTTCTCTTTCGCTCTTGCGCAGAAGGCCTTTTCATCCGGCTCCGGCGTCTTCATCCACAGATAGAACGCGCCGTCCGGATGGACGCAGGTAAACCCGTCCGCGGTAAGTGCGTCATAAAGCGTTCTGCGGTTCCTGTCATAATATCCCATATCGGTCTTTTCGCCCAGGCATCCGGCAATCGCGCGCTGCTGCAGCGAAGGCGCATTGACAAATCCGAGGATACGGTTTGCTGTCTTGGCCGCCGAGTAAACATTTTCGTAATCGTCGATATCCCTGCTCATCGCGACATAGCCGATCCTCTCTCCGGGAAGCGACAGCGATTTGCTGTAGGAGTACCCGACGATCGTGTTGCGGTAGAATTTCGGGATATAGGGAACCGCCGTATCGCCGTAGACCAGCTCCCGGTAAGGCTCATCCGAGAAAATGTAGATCTCGTGTCCGAACTCCTGCTGCTTCTTTTCGAGAACAGCGGCAACCGCGCGGATCGATTCCTCCGTATACACGACTCCGGTCGGATTATTCGGGGAATTGATGATCAGGACGCGGGTGCGGTCCGTGATCCTCTCCGCCAGGGCATCCGGATCCGGCTGAAACGTGACGCCGTCAACGGGCGATTCTACCAGCACGCCGTCATAGTTGCCGACATAAGAGCGGTATTCGCCGAAATAAGGAGAGAATGTGACCGCTTCGTCTCCCGGGTTGAGCAGTGTCTTCATGATAACGTTCATCCCGCCGGCGGCGCCGACGGTCATGATCAGACATTCCGCGTCATAATGCATGCCGAACCGTTCATTAAGGTTCTCCGCGATCGCCGTGCGCACATCTTCATAGCCGGCGTTGTTCATGTATCCGTGCACCATTACGGCTGGGTCGCTGCGCAGGATACTGATCATGCTTTCGTTGACCGCCGGCGGCGCAGGGACGTTCGGATTGCCGAGACTGAAATCATAGACATTTTCCTTCCCGTAAACCGCCGCCATTTTCTGGCCTTCTTCAAACATCGCGCGGATCGCGGAACTGTTTTTTACAAATCCTTCCATTTTCTTTGAGATCATGGAAACCTCCCCGGGCTCCTGCCCGTAAATCCCTCTCGTCAGCTCTCAGTCTGTTATACTGCAGCTTCCTTAAATCTTCTTAAAAAGGCGCTGCCCTCGCAAGGCAGCGCCCACGCGTTTCTTCTTATTCCACAACGATCTTCCGGTACTGTTTTTTGCCTCTCCGGATCATCGTCTCCCCTTTTGCCAGTTCTGCCCTGGAAAGCTTCGCGTAAATATCCCTGACCGCCGCATCATTGACGTAGAAACCGCCCTCCGAGATCGATCTTCTCGCCTCTCCGTTGGATTTTGCGAATCCCGCCTTGACATTCAGAGCGATCACGCCGATCTCATCATTTTCGAAATCCTCATCCCGGAGGACGACCTGCGGGATATCCGCATTGCCGGCACCGCCCGCAAACAGGGCTTTTGCCGCCGACTGCGCTTTCTCCGCTTCCTCTTCTCCGTGAACGAGTGCCGTCAGCTCCCAGGCGAGGATCTCTTTCGCACGGTTCAGCTGGCTGCCTTCCCACTTGTCCATCTCGTCGATCTGCTCGAGAGGCAGGAAGGTAAGCAGTCTGATGCAGCGGAGAACATCGGCGTCAGCCACGTTTCTCCAGTACTGGTAGAACTCGTACGGCGTCGTTTTTTCAGCGTCAAGCCATACGGCGCCGCTGACGGTCTTGCCCATCTTCTGGCCGGCGGAATTCAGCAGGAGGACCTGCGTCATCGCCTCGGCATCCTTGCCGAGTTTTCTGCGGATCAGTTCGGTTCCCGCCAGCATGTTGCTCCACTGGTCATCCCCGCCGAACTGCAGGTTGCAGCCGTAATCGCAGTACAGTCTGTAGAAATCATATGCCTGCATCAGCATATAGTTGAACTCAAACACCGTAAGACCTTTATCCCAGCGCTGCTTATAGCATTCCGCGGTCAGCATGCGGTTAACGGTGAAATGAGGGCCGATCTCGCGGAGGAAATCGACGTATCCGAGGCTCAGGAGCCAGTCGGCATTGTTTACCATGATCGCCCTGCCGTCCGAGAAATCGATAAAGCGGCTCATCTGTTTTTTGAAGCACTCGATATTGTGATTGATCATCTCCGGCGTGAGCATTTTCCTCATGTCGGTCTTTCCGGACGGATCCCCGATCATACCGGTTCCGCCGCCGAGAAGCGCGATCGGCCTGTTGCCTGCCATCTGCAGACGCTTCATCAGGCACAGCGCCATAAAATGTCCGACGTGGAGGCTGTCCGCCGTCGGATCAAATCCGATATAAAACGTCGCTTTCGCGTTATTGACAAGGTCTCTGACCCTGCCTTCGTCCGTTACCTGCGCGATCAGTCCCCGCGCCTTCAGTTCTTCATAGATCTTCATCGATCCTGCTCCTTCCGTCTATGTTCATTCCGGCAAGTCTGTGTGCTTCCGGAAACAGCTTCGTGAAATTAGTGTATTATTATACGCTATCCGCTCTTTACTCGTCAAGCGCGCGGAGGAAAGCGAAAGGATCCTCATCCGCCAGGAAATGGGAAAGCTGGTACGCACAAACGCTCGCCATGTATTCCTCCCGGAGGATTCTCTTTATCTCCTCCCTGTCAGCGATCACGACCTCGATCTCCTCGCCTTCCTCTTCTCCCGCCGAGGTCGGCACACCGTCTGCGTACCCGAACACCATCGCACAGGACTCATCCGTCATGCCGACAGTCTGGAAGCGGGGCATCTCGAAAGCCGGATCCGCATCGATCGGCCGGAAAGCAAGACCGGTCTCTTCCATCATCTCGCGCACAGCCGCTTCACGGTAGGTTTCCCCTTCATCGACGATCCCGGAGGGAAGCTCATACACGAAATGATCCACCGGATACCGGTATTGTTTTACCAGGACAACCTTATCCTTCTTCTCCCCGTACAGCGCATAGACCGTCACGCCGTCCGGCTTGTTGACCCGCGTCCTGATCTTCAGTTCGTCGATCGTCCCCGCCCTTGACGCCACATAGTATTCTTTCGGGTTGCCTGCCTTGTTAACGGCATCCAGGGTAAAGAAATTCAGGAAACGGTGGTTTGTTTCCTGCCGGATATTTTTTATGATCGCCATGGTTTCCTCCGCTGAAAAATTTTCGAAGATCAGCATTGATTTTACATCCTAAAGTATGTATAATCAAGCAGTGCGCAGTTTCGTGCACCTTTCATAAACGGAGAGATATCGAAGTGGTCATAACGAGCCGCACTCGAAATGCGGTCGTCGGGTTACCGGCGCGTGGGTTCGAATCCCACTCTCTCCGCGAAAACGGGAAACTCTGTATCAGACAGAATTTCCCGTTATTTATTTGTTTCTTCAGCTTTGTGCTGTTCCGTTTTTTTGCTCTCACGGAGCTTCCTGAAAAAATCCGTCAGCATTGAAGAGCATTCCTGTTCGAGAACATGATACGTCACTTCTGCCTGATGGTTAAACCCTTTGATATCAAGAAGGTTCAGGACCGATCCCGCGCAGCCCGCTTTCGGGTTCATGCATCCGATCACGACCCTCGGAATGCGCGCCTGAATGATCGCTCCCGCGCACATCGGACACGGTTCTAATGTAACATACAGCGTACAGTCCTCAAGCCTCCAGTCGCCCGCCTTCCGGCACGCTTTCCGGATCGCGGCGAGTTCCGCGTGTGCCAGCGTGCTGCCGTCCGTATTGCGCCTGTTATACCCGCGGGCGATGATCTCTCCCTCCCGCACGATCACACAGCCAATCGGCACTTCTGTCAGCTTTCCGGCTTTCCGGGCCTGCTTCAGAGCTTCTCTCATGTATTGTTCATCCGTTTTCAAACGGACAGCTTCGTCTTCTTTCGATCCTGTCTTCATACGATGCCCTCACATTTCGGCAAGTACATCCGGAAGCTCCCTCGGTGAGCCGATCCGGGCATCATACCGGTCGGTCTTCCCATATCCGTAAGAAGCGAAAATGAACGGAACCTCCGCCCTTAAGCATTCTCTGCTGTCCTTATCGGTATCTCCGACATATACCGCTTCGGAAATGCCGTATTCCCGCATGACCGTACGGATGTTCTCCGCTTTCCCCTCTCCGGTATCGCCGGGACAAAGGTGTCCTTCAAAATACTCCCCGAGTCCCGTCACCTTAAGGAACATCTCGATATAACCGGCATCGCAGTTGCTGACGATGAACAGTCTGTACCGTTCCGCAAGTTCCGGAAGAGTCTCCCGGAATCCGTCAAATACGTCCGTCGCCGCCTCACTGATCGTAAGCAGGGCACCGTCCGAAAGTACATGAAAGATCTCTTCTCCCTTTTCCGGCGGGACCTTCGGCATCAGAGCTTCCGCAAGTTCCGCCGGCGTCCGCCCGAGGATGGGCCGGATCATATCTCCGTCCACATAGAAATCAGGATCGAAATGCTCACGCATCACTCCGGTCCAGCCTGCCGCCATCGGATCCGCTGCATCCCAAAGAGTTCCGTCCACATCAAAAATAATCGCTTCTATCACAATCAACTCCTGTCAAACCGCGCCGCCTTTTCTTCCTGATCCGGATGTCACGGCTTCTTAATCCCGTTCCACTTTGATTGAAAAATTCTCCACCGCCTGAAGGATCCACGGGAACCTCATCAGAAAATGAGCTGCCGGATAATTATTCTTTGAGATTAATAGATATTTTCCTTCACTGAGAATAATGTTCAGATTATGAAACGCCGGTGAAGAAACACTTGTAATGATCAATCCCCTGTTATTTTTCTCCGCTTCGAGCGTCAGCCGCAGATGCTCCTGGTATTCCTCATAGGTATAAGGATACTCTTTTTCGTTGAACATTCCGGAAAGAGAAAGCGTATAGTTGCCGCGGTAAAAAGCATTTTCATCCGGTCTCGGGATATTCACCTGATAAACGGAATGATCCGCCGTCTTAAATACTTTCTCTTTCACATATCTGAAATAAGAAAAGATCTCTTTCCTTTCACGTCCCCTGACCTTCATTCTGTCAAGCATGGACGTCAGAAGCTCCTCCGACAGCGTAAATACCGGGAGCGTACACATCTCGATCGTCCTTTTCCCCTGCAGCTCCAGAACCTCAAAGAATGCTTTTTTTGTTGACTGTTCTTTTCCGCTGACGTAGATCTCCATCAGAGGGGAAGCTTTTTTCAGAAGCCAATCCATCTGCTGCCCGAAGAACGCGACTTCTTTCGGATCGTCCGTCACCTGAATAAGCCCTTCCTGTTCATGGCCGAGGATCGCATTCCCGCTGAAAACCACATGACTGCTTTTTCCCATGATCCGTACGAACGGGTCGCCCTGCGGCATTTTCAAATAATAAGGAAATACTTTTCCGGTCATATAGAGCGGGATCCAGGATTCCAGAGACTCCATCATTTCCCGGAAAGCCCGGTGGACATTATGGATCACATACACTTCGGCTCCGTTCCGGACCGCCGTCCGGATCGCTTCTCTTCTCAGCACCAGTAAATCAGGGGCAACCGTCTGCTTATCCATTGCCCAGTCGGAGTAAATAACGATTTTACCCGGGGACCTGTCTTTCAGAATCATTTCCAGATAGTCTCTTTCTGCCTGAAACAGTCCTTTATATCCCCTATAGGTCTTCTTTCCGAAGAACAGACCGGATGATGAGGGTTCTTCCCTTTCCGGCGGTTCCGGCTCCTCCCGTTCGATCTCATACCGGTCAAGCCTCTCATAGAATCCGGCAATATTGTTGATCCTTGTCTTCGTACAGGTTCCGAGCCAGTCGGAAATAACAGCGGCATAGCTGTCTTCTTTCGCAAATTCCTCCTCGTTCCGGTCCGTCAGATCCGCGACATTTTTTATGTCTAAGCTGCTGTTGTAGCGTCTTGCAATATAAGCGGAAATCATATCTATGAATGAAGACAGATCCGCCGGTCTTCTTTTCTTGGAAAGGATACGGGAGATATAGGAAGGGTCCAGATTAAGCGCCCGGGCCAGCTCGTTGTTGCCAATAGAAAGTGCTGCAAGCAGACTATGCAGGTTGGACATATAGGCACCATAATCGATACGGATTCCTGTCACCGACTGCAGCATCGCCATATAAACTTCATCTTCCGAAAACGGAGACGGCCCTTTATGCCCGGAAAGGACTGCAATGCCTTTGGCAAGTGCGGCCAGCTGCGCGCTTTCCGCCCCCGGAGAACGTTCACCGCTCCGGTACCGGCTGATCACTGCCGGCGAGACGCCGGACGCCTCCGAAAGTTCTCTCGCCGTACACTCCAGTTCCGCCATGTACTGATTGAGGCAATCTTTAAAACTCATTCTGTCACCCCAGCTGTTTTTTATTATGTCATCCTGAAAAACCAAAACCTAATGTAAATGGTTTTCCCCAAATTGTCAATGCCCATCCGGCAATCGAATGGGCATTGTTCTTAGAAATGTGCAATTTTCTATAAATATAACATCTGAAAGCCGGGAATTACGGAATCGCGTATTTCTGGACGAATTCCTTGCATTTCTCGTGTCTGGACCAGAACTTGTCATCGCCGACCTGGTTGCTGCTGCTCCTGTCGAGCCGGTCGAGAGCAAGGGAAGCCATAATGCTGTCCACGGAGTAAACACCTTCCACACGGTTGAAGATCCGGTTCGCCGCGCTTCTTCCCCCGAGATGCGCAGTCTCGCAATACATCATGACTGCACGGACATCTGTCGTATAATTCTTCTCGCAGTAATCCACGTGTCCGCTGATCTTCTCAAAGAAGAGCTCGTCCTGCGCATCTTTGCCCTCCTGGGTAACGATAAGAGCACAGATCAGATCCTTCAGAGTTTTACTGCTGCCCGTGATCTTATGCTGGGACGGGTCAAAGCCGTAGTTTCTTCCGTCCGCATACTTGGTATTGATTGCTTTCTGATTCGTGCTGTAGCTCTTCCAGTCTACGCCGTTCTTAAGCATCGCTTCCAGCTGTCCCGTCACATCGTAATCCGCGTGGAACGAATTGGCCTTCTTCTTATTCATCTTGTCCCGGATCATCTGCAGGAGTTCTTTGGCGTCATCCCCGTAATGCTGCGCCCAGCCGAGGGTGATCGTGTATTCAATGCTGGTGGTCTTATACGGCGCCGCATATGCTCCATAATTCAGTCCGCTCTCATAGTTCTGACCGCCCGACTCGACGGCACCGATGATCTTTGAGAGCACGATCTTGTTTTCCGAACTGGTGGATACCTTTTTGCCTGTATTTTTTGTGTTGACCGCACTGTAATCAAGATCCGCGTTCACGATGAAAAACTTCTGGGCATTGGTGCCGTTCGAGTTATAGATCTGCACGTTGGTGCCGTCCGCAGTGCCCGCGCCTTTCACATCCAGCACTTTCGAGTTGTTGACAGCTGAAACAAAAGTCACGGAACCGTCGGAGTTGACCTGAATCTTCCAAAGCTGTGCCCCGGTGGCATTCCACGTATACTGCTGGACGTTCGTTCCATTCGCATTTCTGGCGCTCTTGACATCGATCGCTTTTCCGGAGTTCACGTTGATGATCTTATAGTATCCGCCAACCGGCTCGATGGTAAAACGCTGATTATTCGCCCTCGTTGTCGCTCGAATGGCAATATTGGCGGCATCGGATTTCGAAGAAGAAGCAACGTCAAGTACGGAGGCACTGTTGATGCGCGAGCGGATCAGCCAGTCATTATCCGAATAGTCGTAGACATATTCCGTCTCCGCATCAAGGTAGAACTTCTGCGCCTTGGTCCCGTTGGATGTATAGAGCTGGACTTTCCGGCCATTGGCGGCAATCGCCCCGGAAACGTCGATCGCTTTTCCGTTTGCTGAATGCTTCAGTGTAACGGACCCGTCGCTGTTTTCCACCATTTTGAATTTCTGTGCGGACGTGCCGTTCGACTGATAGATCTGGACCTGTGCACCGTTCTTTGAAGAGTTGGCACGGATATCGATTACTTTGCCGCTCATGTAGCTCACGAAAGTGACCGTACCGTCGGAGTTTTCCTGCAGAAGGAATTTCTGCGCATCCGTACCGTTTTCCTTATAAAGATGAATGATCGTCGAATTCGCGGTGCCTGCACTCTTGACATCCAGCACATAGCTCTTGTCGATCGCGGAACGAAGTGTATAGACCTTCCTTGCAATCAGCTCTTTCGGTTTTAAAACTGTACTGTTCGCAGAAAGAAGTCCGCCCTGATAGTGATACGGCTCCTGGTTTTCCCACGGGAGAATGACTTCCTCTTCTTCCGGCGCTTCCGCATCTTCTTCCTGTTCCGGAACACTTTCTTCCGCTGCCGGCTCTTCCTCCGGGAGAATCTCCTGCGCCGGAACCGGTTCCGCGGGACTTATTTCATCTGCAGGCTCATCGGAGGCTTCCGGTTCTGCTGCGGGATCTTCCATGCTCTCTGATGCAGAAGACTCCTCTGTACTGTTTTCTTCCTCCGGCACTGTCATTTCGCTCTGAGAAGGTTCATCCGGCGCGCTCTCCCCCTGCGCGTCCGAAAGGATACTTTCTGCATCTGCAGCATCCGGCTCCTCTGACGGCACCTCTGCCTCCGCGCTCTCCTCTTCAGCAGCCGCTTCTTCCGCTTCGGGAGCATTCTGCTCCGTAAGCGCATCCGCTTTGACCGCTGCGGTGCCGAGCGGACTCAGAAAGAGACACATCACAAGAAGCAATGCGAGAATACTTTTTACCGTTCGTCTGATCATTTTACAAGCTCCCCTTTTGAGCATCAAATCTTAAAATTGATTTAATATTTCTGTAATAATTCAGATTATATGAAATAATTTTCTCAAATGCAACCTTATCCATCGATTTTGTACTGTTTTTGAGCTTTTTTTCGACATTTTTTGCGCCGAACTCTCCATTTTTGACTTCAAAGGACAAAACAGACGGTATTTTTTCTCCACTTTTGATGATGTGAAGAGTTAAAAAAATCGCAGGCGCACACCCGGCAAGACCGGAATCCGCACCCGCGAATCATATGGGTTTTTCCTTTTACTGCGCCGCTCCGGCGCTCATCCCCGTATACAGCTGATAATATTTCCCTTTTTTTGCGATCAGTTCATCATGATTCCCCCGTTCGATGATCCTTCCCATCTCCAGGACCATGATGCAGTCCGCGTTGCGTACGGTAGACAGGCGGTGGGCGATCACAAAGGTCGTCCGTCCTTTCATAAGATTATCCATTCCCTCCTGCACGATCTTCTCGGTACGGGTATCGATCGAGGATGTCGCCTCGTCAAGGATCAGCACCGGCGGATCCGCGATCGCCGCGCGGGCGATTGCAAGAAGCTGCCTTTGCCCCTGCGAGAGATTGGCGCCGTCCCCTGTGAGAACGGTATCATATCCCTGCGGGAGATACTGGATGAAGCTGTCCGCTCCCGCAAGGCGCGCAGCAGCAAAAACTTCCTCATCGGAGGCGTCCAGTTTGCCGTATCGGATATTTTCCGCCACCGTTCCCGTAAACAGGTGCGTGTCCTGCAGAACGACTCCGAGGGAATGCCGCAGGTCGTCTTTTTTTATCTTATTGATATTGATGCCGTCATAACGGATCTTGCCGTCCTGAATGTCATAAAAACGGTTGATCAGATTCGTGATCGTCGTCTTTCCGGCGCCGGTCGATCCGACAAAAGCGATCTTCTGACCGGGCGTCGCGAACATATCGATGTTGTAAAGAACCTGTTTTTCCGGAACATAGCTGAAATCAACGTCGTCAAAGACGATATCTCCTTCCAGTTCTTTATAGGTTGTTGTACCCTGTTCTTTATGATAATGCTTCCATGCCCATACACCGGTCCTCTCCTCTGATTCCGTTACGGAGCCGTCCGCTTCTCTCTTTGCGTTGACAAGCGTCACATATCCTTCATCCGTCTCCGGCTTCTCATCCAGCAGCGCGAAAATGCGCCCTGCACCGGCAAGCGCCATCACTACGGAATTGAACTGCTGCGCGATCTGGTTGATCGGCATATTCACGGAACGGGTCAGTGTGAGGAAGGAGGCGAGACCGCCAAGGGTGAGCCCGCCGAAAACAGCACTGATGAGCCCTCCACCGCCGCCGTTCGCTCCGGAAATGGCGGCAATTCCCCCGAAGACCGCAATAATAACAAATTTCGTGTTTCCGAGCTGCGCGTTCAGCGGGCCCAGCATGTTGACAAAGCGGTTCGCGCGGTCGGCGCTCTCGTAAAGAGTGCGGTTGAGCTCCTCAAATTCCTCAACGGCAATCTTTTCGTGGTTGAAGACCTTGATCACCTTCTGCCCGTTCATCATCTCTTCGATGTAGCCGTTCAGTGTGCCCAGATTCTTCTGCTGCTCCATGAAATAGCGCCCGCTTTTGCCTGCCACATTCTTGGAGATCATCAGTGTCACGGCGATGATCAGGATCGACAGCAGCGTCAGCCGGACACTGATCGTGAACATGCTCGCGAATACACTGACGATAGTGATCATGCTTGAGAAAAACTGCGGCATCGACTGGCTGATCATCTGACGGAGCGTATCGATATCGTTGGTGTAGATCGACATGATGTCCCCGCGCGCATGCGTGTCGAAATAGGAGATCGGAAGCTTTTCCATGTGTTCGAAAATATCTTTCCGAAGACGCAGCATCGTCCCCTGTGTCACATAGATCATGATCTTATTGTATGCAAATGTCGCTGAAATGCCGATCAGGTAGAACACGACCACGCGGGAAATGGCATATAGAAGCGGTGTAAAATCATGACTGCCGGACTCGACCATCGGAATAATATAGCCGTCAATCAGCGTACGGATGAACAGTGTTCCCTGCACATTGGCAAGAACGCTGATCACGATGCAGAGCGCGACAACGATCATCTGGAAAGCGTACCTCTTTAAGACCACTCCCATGAGGCGGGAGAACAGTTTACCGGCACCTTCCACATTCGCTTTCATCCCGGGAATATTACGCCTGCCCGGACCGCGGATTTCTTTGACTTTTTCCTGTGCCACGTTTTCTCACCTGCCTCTCCGTGTGCTGCTCTGAAGCTTACCGCTCTCGTCTTCCGCAGACGTATTCTTCTGATCAAAATCTCCGCCGGCGTTCTTCTGCGTCTCATAGACATCCCGGTAGATCTCATTGGTCTCCAGCAGTTTTTCCGGCGTGTCAAACCCGACGACCCTCCCGCCGTCCAGCACGATCACGCGGTCCGCATCCTCCACACTGGAGATGCGCTGCGCAATAATGATCTTTGTGGTGCCGGGAATCGCGTTCCTCATCGCAGCCCTTATTTTTGCATCCGTAGCGGTATCCACCGCGCTTGTGGAATCATCGAGGATCAGGACCTTCGGTTTCTTAAGAAGCGCTCTCGCAATGCACAGTCTCTGCTTCTGCCCTCCGGACACATTGGTGCCGCCCTGCTCGATCCGTGTGTTGTATCCGTCGGGGAACCGGTCGATAAACTCATCCGCGCAGGCCATGCGGCAGGCTTCCCGGCATTCCTCTTCCGTTGCGTCCGGATTGCCCCATCGGAGATTCTCAAGGATGGTGCCCGAGAACAGTTCGTTTTTCTGCAGGACGACGGAAATGGCATCGTGCAGGACTTCGAGACTGTACTCCCGGACATTTCTTCCTCCCACCATCACATCACCCGCCGTCGTATCGTAAAGGCGGCTGATCAGGGAAACAAGCGTTGTTTTCGCAGAGCCGGTCCCTCCGATGATCCCGATCGTTTCTCCGGAATGAATATGAAGGCTCACATCCTTGAGGACCGATTCCCTTGCCTTCGAGGAATAGGCAAAATCGACATCGTCAAAATCAATGCTGCCGTCCCGGACTTCCATGACCGGGTCCGCCGGATCCGTCAGGGAACTGTCTTCCTCCAGCACCTCGGCAATGCGCTGTCCGGAAGCCATGGACATGATGATGATCACGAATACCATGCCCAGCATCATAAGACTCATCAGAATATACTGACAATAAGTAAGCATTGACATCAGCTCACCCGTCGTGAGTCCCTGGTGATTCACGATCATATGAGCTCCGAGCCAGCTGATCAGGATGATGCAGGTATAGACAGCCCCCTGCATCACCGGCATATTCAGGACGATGCGGCTTTCCGCTTTCACGAACAATTTGTAAATGTTCTGTGCCGCCCTCTCGAATTTACTTATCTCATAATCTTCTCTTACATAGGATTTTACGACACGGATACCGGCGACATTTTCCTCCACGCTCTCATTGAGTTCATCATATTTCCGGAATACGCCCGAAAAGAACTTCGCTGTTGAAAACATAATAGTCCCCAGGACAGCCGCGAGGATCAGCACCGCGTAAAGATAGACCTGCGCGAGATGTGCGTTGATGGTAAATGCCATGATCATAGCCGTGATCAGTGAGATCGGCGCACGGACGAACATTCTGAGCATCATGGAAAATGCATTCTGTACATTCGTCACATCCGTGGTGAGACGCGTCACAAGTCCTGATGTGCTGAATTTGTCGATATTGGCAAACGAAAAGGTCTGAATCTTTTGAAACAGCGTACTCCGGAGATTCCTGGCCAGCCCCGTGGAAGCGCGTGCGGCGGTGATCCCTCCGCCGATTCCCGCAGCCAGGCCCCCCAGTGCACAGAGCATCATGAGACCGCCGAAGACCAGGATCGTCCGGATGCTTCCCTGACCGACGCCGTCGTCTACGATCCTGGAGATAAGCAGGGGCACCAGCGTCTCGAATACCACTTCAAGGATCATGCATACGGGAGCCAGAAGCGCGATCCACTTATATTCTTTTACCTGGCCTAAAATAGTTTTCAGCATAGAACCACCTCGATAAAAAAAACAGGCACGGACAGTTGCAGTGCCTGTTTACCTTGAAAAAATATTAGCAGATTTTACCGGATTGGGCAATTCTTTTTACCTGTCCGGGCCAGCTGTCCGCAGGATCCGGACCGGGCTCCCCGTCAGTTTCCGAACAGCCAGCTCCACCAGTTCTCCGCGCTGCTCTCTTCCTGATCGCTCCGGCCGTCTCCCTCGTTTTCATTCTCAGGAGCGGAACTGTCTTTCCTCGGATCCGGCTGTTCCGGACCGGAATCCTCATCCTCCGTTTCTTCCTCCTGCTCGGCTGCGCCGCTTCCCGGAATCGTCCCCGGAGCGGACGGCATATCCTCTTCGTCCGGTGCGGAGCCCCGTCTCCAGCCCCAGCCCGACCAGAAGTAGCGGTGCTTCGAGCAGGTTCCGCTCTTCAGTTCGTCCGGCAGCACAAATGCCGCATCTTCCGTTCCCTCCGTCGCTGCGGTCAGATAGGTTCTCGTCTCTGTATCCGTGCAGTGATTTCCGCTGATTTCTCCCGATTCCCGGCAGACCGTCACCGTGACATGGCAGTCACAGTATTCCACCGGCTGCGTCCCGTCGACGAAGAACTCCTTTGCCGTCACGTCTCCCTGCACGGTATGGTCACAGGTACCTTCGATCGCCAGCTTCCCGCACTTGGAGCAGATCGTATACCACGCCCCGTTTTCCGCTTCCGAAAACGAGAGTGCATCCATTCCTTCATGAGCCCCGCTCATGACATGTCTCCATACGACCTGAATGTAAGTGCTCTCCTCCTGCGGCGAATTATCGTCATATCCGCCCCACACGCCGCACGTCAGATACGGGGAATAGCCGATGAACCAGGCATCCCTTGCTTCATTCGTCGTGCCGCTCTTCCCTGCGAGGTCCATATCGGCAAAGGAGGCGTTCCGCCCGGTCCCCACCGCGACAACATCGCCCATGGCGCTTGTGAGGAGCAGCGCGCTGTCCCGGCTGATCACCTGCCTGGACTCCTGTTCTTTCTTGATAAGAAGGTTTCCTTCCTTGTCATATACTTCCGTGTAGTAGACCGGTTCGCGGTATTCGCCTCCTCTTGCGATCGTGGCGTAAGCGGCTGTCATTTCGAGATTCGTCACACCCCCGTATGTGCCGCCAAGAGCCAGTGCTTCCACATGGTCTTCGTCCACCAGCGTGGAAATGCCGAATTTCTGAAGCTTTGTGATGACATTTTCCATACCGGTATCCTGAAAGCACTTCAGAGCAACGATATTATTCGAGCTTGTGATCGCGCTCCGGACCGTCGTCTTTCCGGCATACGTCCCGGTCGAGTTGACGACTTCCTTCCCGTTGGAATAAGTGTAAGGCGCATCGTCATAGATGGTGCCGAGCGTGATCTTTCCGCCGTCGATCGCCGCGGCATACGTCCCGATGACTTTGATGGTCGAACCCGGCTGCCGCAGGGAAGAGGTAGCTCTGTTGTATAAAAGGCTCCCCTCTTTTTTTCCTCGTCCTCCGACCATGGCTCTGACATAACCCGTCGCATTGTCAATAAGGACGATCGAGACCTGTTCCTCGTCTTTGAAGAGCGAATCATCCATCGCCGTCTCTTCGCAGATCTCCTGCATTTTTGAATTTTCGGTCGAACGGACCGTCAGACCGCCGCTGTAAAGGAGGTCCCATGCCTCGTCCTCCGTGCAGCCCGTCTCTTCCATAAGATCCCCGATCAGTTCATAGATCAGCGCGTCTTCAAAGTAGGTCATGATTTCCTGTGTCCGTCCGGTGCCGCTGATCTGAGCGATCCGTTCGTACACGGGATCTGCCATCGCCTCGTCATACATCTCCTGCGTGATGTATTCCTGCTCGAGCATTTTGTCGAGCACGGTCTTTCTGCGGGCGCTGTTATCCTCCGCGTGTTTGAGTGGATTGTATTTTGTGGGATTCCGGGTGATCCCGGCCAGGACCGCGCACTCGGAAAGAGTCAGATCCGATACGTCCTTGTCAAAATAGTATTTTGAAGCCGTCTCGACACCCCAGTTGCCGCCGCCGAGATTGATCGTATTGAGATAGTTTTCCAGAATCCAGTTTTTGGTGACTTTCCGTTCAAGAGCAATTGCGAGAAACTGCTCCTGGATCTTCCGGGTGACTTTTTCCTCAAAGTCGGTCTCCTCGGTCCAGCCGGTAAATACGTTATTTTTCAGGAGCTGCTGCGTGATCGTACTGGCGCCTTCGGTCAGACCCCCGTTTTTCATTCCTCTCCACAAGGCGCGCAGGATTCCCCGGACATCGATACCGTGATGCCGGTAGAACCGCTCGTCCTCAATCGCGACGACTGCGTGCTGCAGGTCATCCGGAATTTCGGACAGCTTGACATAGACGCGGTTGGATGACTCCTGCGACAGCGTAAGAACAATATTGCCCTCATCGTCGAGGACGCTGGAACGGTATCCTTTCGGGACCGCATCCAGTGTGCTGATCTGCGGGGCGCTGCTGATCGTAATATACAGATATGCGCCGGCCGTAATCAGGATCGCTGCGACGAGCACGGCAGCGATCACACGGAACCATCTTTTTTCCCTGCCTTCCAATCTTTCCCCTTACTCCTTCTCCCTGCCCTCCGGGAATGATAAAAAAAAGTGCGGAGAGAGGGCTCTCCGCCCGCATCTTCGCACTCAGGATAGCATGGTTTTGTGTTTTTCGTGTGTTTTCTATCGAAGTGCCTGCTCGATGTCTTCGATCAGGTCACCGGCATTTTCAAGGCCGCAGGAGAAACGGACAAGTTCCGGAGAGATCCCGCACGCAGCCAGTTCCTCATCGTTCATCTGCCGGTGCGTCGTACTCGCCGGATGCAGGCAGCAGGTCCTCGCATCGGCGACGTGCGTCTCGATCGCGGCGATCTTCAGATTTTCCATGAACTTCTCCGCCGCTGCTCTTCCGTCCCGAAGACCGAAGGAAACAACGCCGCAGGTGCCGTTCGGCATATATTTTTGTGCCAGCTCATACTGTCTGTCCCCGGGGAGCGAGGGATAGCTGACCCACGCGACTTTTTCATTTTTCGAGAGGGCTTCCGCTACAGCGAGAGCATTTTCACAATGACGTTTCATGCGCACATGAAGGCTCTCCAGACCCAGATTCAGGATAAAAGCGCTGTTCGGGCTCGGGATCGAGCCGAAATCCCTCATGAGCTGTGCGGTCGCTTTCGTAATGAATGCGCCTTCCAGGCCGAACCGCTCCGTATACGTAACGCCGTGATAACTCTCGTCCGGTGTCGTCAGTCCGGGGAATTTTTCCGCATGCGCGTTCCAGTCGAATTTGCCGGAATCCACGATCGCTCCGCCGACGCAGGCTCCGTGTCCGTCCATGTATTTTGTCGTCGAGTGGGTGACAATGTCGGCGCCCCATTCGAACGGCCGGCAGTTGACAGGCGTCGCGAAAGTATTGTCGATGATCAGCGGAACGCCGTGAGCATGCGCCGCTTTCGCAAATTTTTCGATATCAAGGACGGTCAGCGCCGGATTGGCGATCGTCTCGCCGAAAACAGCCTTTGTGTTCGGTCGGAAAGCAGCGTTCAGTTCGTCTTCCGTGCAGTCCGGAGAGACGAAAGTAAAATCAATGCCCATCCGTTTCATGGTAACGGCAAACAGGTTGTAGGAGCCGCCGTAAATCGCCGCGGAAGATACGACATGATCCCCGCAGGAAGCGATGTTGAAAACGCTGTAAAAAGTCGCTGCCTGTCCGGATGACGTCAGCATGGCAGCCGTTCCTCCCTCAAGCGCCGCGATCTTTGCCGCCACATGATCATTGGTCGGATTCTGCAGCCGGGTATAAAAATATCCGCTCGCCTCGAGATCAAACAGCGCGCCCATTGCCGCGCTGGTGTCATATTTAAAGGTCGTGCTCTGCACGATCGGGATCTGTCTGGGTTCTCCGTTCTTCGGCGTATAGCCGCCCTGCACGCAGGATGTCTCAATATGCATTCTTGTCCCCTCCCTGTCTTCTTTGACAGTTGCGTCTGTTTTGGAAACTTCTTCTGCCGTTCCTTTCTTTATCAGAGTAAAGCGGCAGATTCAGTGTAGCACATCGTCAGGACGAAAACAACGCAGTTATGAAATCATAACCGCGCTGCCGTTTTCTTTTCTATCCTGTTCACTTTTCGCATATGTTTAACAAAGTTAAACCATTCAGTCAAAAAAATATTCTCCGATCTCATCGACATCGAGATCAAGCAGCTCACACCACTTCACGATATCGGCCTGGGAAAATCCGGTCTTCCCGTTGATTTTAAGCGAGAGAGAATTCTTGGAGATTCCGAGCGCTTTGGAAAAACGCTCGTGAGTCCCGTATTTTTCAATAATTCTGCCTCTCAGTTTATTATACGTAAATTTCATTTTCCGTACTCCGCGCACTGCGCACCGGGTATCATCTGGTATAAAAAGCCTAACAAAGCATCCATCCCATGTCAATATTTCGGTTGTGCAACTATTGTGACTTTGTACAATGAATTGTTAAATTATGTTTGATTTACGGTTCACATTCTGCTAAGATAATGCTGTTTCTATCCACTTTTCATTCAAGATACGGAACTGTGTATAAGATATGAAACTGACAGCTGACCGATCCGTCACTTCAAAACGTCTCCGCGACGCAATGAGCCGGGCGGATATCCGCGCCTCCGAACTGGCGCGGATCACCGGTATCAATAAAGCTTCTATTTCCCAGTACCTCAAGGGTTCCCATACGCCATCCAACTTCAGCGCCGCAAAGATCGCTCCGATACTTCGGGTAAGTCCCGTCTGGCTGATGGGTTTTGACGTTCCGATGGATCCTTCCGAACAGGGGCGTTCGGGCCGGAAAAAAGTCGAGCTGCGCAGGCAGTATCCCATCCTCGACGGCGTCTCGGGCGGGAAGCCGGTCACAACGAACGGGAACCGCAGCAATCACGTCAACAACGTCCTCAATATTCCCGCCGATTATGTTCTTCTTGTGGAAGATCCTTCCATGACGGGAAGATGCATTTCCGTCGGTGACGTGCTGTTTATACGGAGCCAGGAAATGATCTCTGACGGGGAGCTCATGATCCTCTCAAGAGATGACCGGCTTCTCCTCAAAAGAGCATGGCTCGACGATGCCACCCGGATCCTTTCCCTTGCGGACGACGGCGACGGCAAACCGGAGATCATCCTTCCGGAAAATCAGACAGCGATCACTGTCATCGGCAGAGTGATCGCTGTTCAGCACGCATTATAAAACGGTCCGGCTCTGCGCCGGACCGCCGTTTCTTCATTTTCAGTTATTATCCTGCGTCAGATCTGCATCTTCCGCTTCCGCCTCTTCGGCACTCACTTCCGTGACATTCGCTGCCGAGATCACCAGTTCCACCGCCACGTTATTGAGTGCGGCGTAATCGATCTGTGTATCGGAGATTCCCAATCCGTTGGCTTCTTCCCTGCTCGAGATCTCATTGATCGCCAGCAGCTCTTTCACTTTTTCCTCCAGCATGGGAGTATCGAACGGCACGCCTTCTTTGGTCAGTATGTAATCCGCAACCAGTTCCCTCTTTACATAGTCCTTTGCCGCATCTGAGAAATAGGATTCCGTAATGCCGTTTTCCTGCATAAACGTATCCAGCGTCGTATTGTAATACGCGGACGCCATATACTCAAGCTGTTCCCTGACCATCGCCGCGTATTTATCGATCAGATTCTGCGGATACTGAAGGAACTCCGCCGAAGAGAGCGTCTCTTCCCATACCGCGGAATGGAGCTCGGAATCGCTGTCTTTATTATATTCTTCCTGCAGCTGCGCGCGGACTCCTTCATAGTACTCCGCGACAGTCTTATACTCTGTATTTGCAGCCACCCATTCATCCGAAGGCTCCGTGAGGCTCTCGCTCACGCCGTTGATCTTCACGGCAAAATGGGCTTCCTTGCCTCCCAGATCCGCACTGTAGCCTTCCGGGAAATTCACGACCACTTCCACTTCGTCTCCGGCTTTATAGCCGATCAGCTGCTCCTCGAAATCATCCACGAACGTATGGGATCCGATCAGGAGCTCATAGCTTTCCGCGCTGCCTCCCTCAAACGCGACACCGTCAACAGTCCCCACATAACCGATATCCGCCACCATTCCGTCTGCAATCACGGTATCCGGAGGCATTTCCACGGTAAAGATCTCAAGATCGGAGGCGACACGGTTGTCCACATCC
Organism: Lachnospiraceae bacterium UBA1251; assembly: GCA_002308255.1. Taxonomy (GTDB): domain Bacteria; phylum Bacillota; class Clostridia; order Lachnospirales; family Lachnospiraceae; genus Chordicoccus. Next base: position 24,351 of record DBVZ01000112.1, read on the forward strand.
TCGTCTGTGACTGTCATCATGTACTTTTTAAACTCTTTTCCGTGATATTCCGGGAGATTGACAAAAGCTTCGATCCCGGCTTCCTCGACGGTCTTGTCCACGACAGGGGTATTGTCCGTTTCTTCTTCCTCCGCCAGCGGATTCTCCGCCGTCGCTTCCGGCAGCTCCTCTTCCGTTTCGCTTTCTGTATTCACGGAATCCGCCGGCTTGCTCTCCTCGCCCTGAGATGCAGTATTTCCGCCGCAGGCGGTTATCATAAGACTCATCACAATAACTGCGATCAGTGTTTTTTTCTTCATTCCCTGCTCCTTTTCACACTTCGGTCTATTGTACGGCCTCATCCGGCGGATCGTATCCTGCCGGGCCGTCATTCACTTTACCGCAAGAATGTGTTTACTTTGTGAAATCCGCAGGATCCGTATTCCAGACATAGACCGCCGCTTCCTGCGCCTCACAGCGCACCTGCATCATGCCGCCCGTAACCGGAACCCGGATCATAAAATCATCCGTCCCGTCCGCGGCTGTCTGCAGGACTCTCTTCATACTTCCGTTAATATTCCTCAAAAGACCTGTCTCCCATACCGGAATTGTCTGATCCTGTTCCGTAAGGCCGGTATGAACCGTACAGATGATCCTTTCCTTGTCTGTAAATCTTCCGAAGCAGATAAAATCGTCACTGCAGCAGATCAATTTCAGAGAGCCTTTGCGAAGTGCTTTATACTTCCGGTGAACAGAGATCGCCTTTTTATAAAAAGCCAGCAGTTCCCGGTTCTCGTTTCCCCAGGGATATGTGCGGCGGCTGTCGGGATCGGTAAATCCCGTGACGCCTGCCTCATCCCCGTAATACAGGGTCGGCGCGCCGCTCCAGGTCATCTGCAGCACGATCGCCATTCTCATGACCGGGAAGGAAATACCTTCTCCCGCGGCATTGCTCCCCAGGAAAGAAGCTCTTCCGACTTTGCGGTTCGTTCTGGTCAGGAAACGGGAATGATCGTGATTCGACAGCTGGTTCATCGCACACAGCAGGGAGGATGTCCCGAACTGGCACATTCTCAGCTTCATCGTTTCAAAGAAAGTATAGCCGTCTCCGATCAGCTCCGGCGAGGAAGCGTCCGAATGCTTCTCCATTCCGGTCAGGAAATAGGAAACCGGATCCATGAATGCGTCATAGTTCATGACCGTATCCCACTCTCCGCCCAGAAGATAAGAGGAGGCATCGCCGTAATGCTCCGCGAGGATCAGCGCTTCCGGATTCGCTTTGCGGACCCTGCTTCGGAAAAACTGCCAGAACCTGTGATTGAAATCCTTGTCATATCCGAGATCCGCCGCGACATCCAGTCTCCACCCGTCCGCGTGATACGGGGCTGAAACCCATTTTTCCGCGATCTCCATGATCTCTTCCCGAAGCTGCGGGGAATCTTCATGCGCCAGTTTCGGCAGCGTGCTGTTGCCCCACCAGAAATCACAGCTGTCGTTGTCCGGCCAGCCGAGGGGGTTGGAAAAACGGAAATAGGAGCGATAGGGGCTGTCCCAGTTGTGATAGGCGCCCGGTCTGGCCCACTCGACATCTTTATAGATGCCTTCCTGATCATACCACTTGTTAAAAGACCCGCAGTGATTGAAGACGCCGTCCAGAAGGACACGGATTTCTCTTTTGTGTGCTTCTTCGATCAGCTTCTGCAGCAGTGCGTCGGAAGCGGCAAGATTTTCCGGGTCCGTCGTGCGGACACGGTACTTTTCAAGAGGGTTTCTGCTGTCCGAATCATGGACGATCTTTCCGAAATGCGGATCGACATGTGCGTAATCCTGCGTATCATATTTATGGTTCGAGGGCGATACGAAAATGGGATTGAGATAGAGCACTTCAATCCCCAGATCCTGCAGATAATCCAACTTGTCGATAATGCCCTGGAGATCGCCTCCGTAAAACCTGTGAACGTCGAGACTCTTCGGGAAGGAGTTCCAGTCATCGACTTTCCTGACTTTTCTCCCCAGATAGATGTACTCTCCGTCTTCCACGTCATTGGAAGGATCCCCGTTGCAGAAACGGTCCGTAAAAATCTGATACATGACCGCTCCCTGTGCCCATTCCGGGACATGATACCCCGGGGCGAAATGGAACGGGTAGTACCACTCATCGCCTGCCGTCAGGCCCATCCTGCTGTAGCGCCAGATCTTTCCGTCGCGCCGCAGCTCAAAATCATATTCCGTAGGTTCGCGGCCCGCCATAAATGAGGCCTCGTAAAAATCATAGCCGTCCTTACGGTAGATGGCCTCCATTTCCACATATTTAATTCTGTCGCCGTTGCCGCTGAGCCTCAGCCACACCTCGTCGACATTGTCCGCCAGCGTGCGGATCCTTACCTTCACGGGATCACCGGGTTCCGCCTCCTGCGGGATGCGGTAATACTCCGACTCATCCGCAAAGACAGCGCGCCCGCAGAACAGCGGGCGCATTCTGTATTTGACTCTCCGCGTGTTTTCCGGCATTTTTCTTCCGTCTTTAAGCACGCTTTCCTCCGATTTCTCTCACTTTGGCAGCCGTGCTGCCGTGATTTATTCCGCAGTCAGTTCCGGGCGTTCTTCAAACAGTGCCTCAAACTCTTCCCGGCTGATCTTTTCTTTTTCAAGCAGCTGCTCCGCGCACCGTTCCAGAACGCCGCGGTGTTCCAGGATGATCGCTTTCGCTTTGTCGTAGCACTCCGTTATGATGCGCTGCACTTCATTGTCGATCTCCATCGCCTTGGATTCGGAGAAGCTGCGGGTCCGCTCGAAGTCGCGGCCGATGAATACTTCGTTTTCATCGCTGTCATACGAGACCAGCCCCAGTTTTTCCGACATGCCGTAGCGCATGACCATCGCTCTCGCGGTCGCCGTACATCCCTTGATATCCTGGGAAGCACCGGTCGTGATATCATCAAAAACCAGTTCCTCGGCGATCCTTCCGCCCAGTCCCACCATAATATTCTGGAGCATCCTGCCGCGGGTATTGAAGAGCTCATCCTTCTCCGGCAGAGGCATCGTGTAGCCTGCCGCTCCGATTCCTGTCGGAATAATGGATACCGAGTAGACCGGTCCCACATCCGGCAGTACATGGAAGAGGATCGCATGACCCGCCTCATGATAGGCCGTGATCCGCTTATCCTTATCGGAAATGACTTTGCTCTTCTTTTCCTGCCCGATCCCGACTTTGACAAAGGCATCCTTGATGTCGTTCTGCACAATATAGACACGATCGGATTTCGCTGCGTTGATCGCCGCCTCGTTGAGCAGATTCTCGAGATCCGCTCCCGTAAATCCGGCTGTCGTCCGGGCAACCTCATCAAGATGTACATCATCCGCAAGCGGTTTATTCTTCGCGTGAACGGCGAGGATCTCCTCTCTTCCCCGCACATCCGGAGCGCCGACGTATACTTTTCTGTCAAACCGTCCGGGACGCAAAATAGCCGGATCCAGAATGTCGACACGGTTCGTCGCCGCCATGACGATGATCCCTTCATTAACGCCGAATCCGTCCATTTCAACGAGCAGCTGGTTCAGCGTCTGCTCACGCTC
>DBVZ01000112.1:28014-44031 GCA_002308255.1 Lachnospiraceae bacterium UBA1251
CCGACACCGACAAACATTTCCACGAAATCCGATCCGGAGATCGAGAAAAACGGTACGCCCGCTTCTCCGGCCACGGCCTTCGCGATGAGCGTTTTTCCCGTGCCGGGAGGTCCGACGAGGATCACGCCTTTGGGGATCCTTGCGCCTACCTGCGTATATTTTCCGGGATTTTTCAGGAAGTCTACGATCTCTGCCAGATCTTCTTTTTCTTCTTCGAGACCTGCCACATTTTCGAAAGTGACGGGATCCTTCCCGTCCGCAAGACGTGCGCGGCTCTTGCCGAAATTCATCATTTTCGAATTGGCGCCGCCGTTCTGCCGGTTAAGGAGAATCATCATAAAGACCATCACACCGGCCAGTATGAGGACCGGCAGGATCTGGGACAGGAACACGTTCGCGCCGCGCACCGGCGTGACATATACCGCCACATCCGGATATTTCTCCCGAACGGTATTTTCGATCTCCCGGACGTCCAGCGTGTTGAACCGTCCTGTTTCCCCGCTTTTCAGCGTCACTTCCACTTCGCCCGTAGGATAAGTGGAATTAGGGTGGAGCGTCACTGCCTCCACCTTTTTTCCTTCCAGATCCTTTTCGAGCCTTGTCAGGTCATAGTCGGCGATGTCTTTCATCTGTCCCGCGATGAGATAGTACATGATGAAGACAAACAGCAAAAGACCGACCGACGCCCAGACACTTCTTCCCTGTCTGTTGTACAACTTATTCTCCCAATTCCACCACGCCGATATACGGCAGGTTGCGATACCGCTGCTGGTAATCCATTCCGCAGCCGACAACAAATTTATCCTCGATCTCAAACCCCGTATAGTCGCAGGTCACTTCGATGACCCGGCGGGACGGCTTGTCGAGCAGCGTGCAAAGACGCAGCGACGCCGGTTTTCTGTCCCGGAGAAGGTTCAGAAGATAAGAGAGCGTTCTGCCCGAATCCATGATATCCTCCACTACGAGAACGTCTTTTCCGACGAGCGGCTGGTCAAGGTCCTTGACGATCTTTACGATCCCGCTTGATTTGGTATCATCTCCGTAACTCGAGACGGACATAAAGTCGATCGTGACCGGCACGGTAAGGTGCTGTGCCAGATTTACCGCAAAGAATACGCCGCCTTTGAGGACACAGACAATGTGGATCTGTCTTCCTTTGTAGTCCTCATTGATCTTCTCCGCCAGTTCGACGGTGCGCTTCTCAATTTCTTCCTTACTGATCAGAACACTGATGGTTTCACTCATGATCCTTCTCTCCTGCCTGTTCGATTATATTATCGTTTATCAGATCCGGCTCTCCGCCGGTATTGCGCACTGCTTCGATTTTCAGGACTTTTCGGGTCTTTTCCGTGATCTTGTATCTCTCGCTGAGCCTGTATCCGGGGATCCAGACGATCTCCTGCCCGTCCGCGATGAGCGGCATGCGGTCCCGCAGGGAATGCGGCATTTTCACATCCGTCATATAATCCGACAGCTTTTTTTTCGCCCCGTCAGCCCGGACGGTCAGATAATCGCCGGGTCTTCTCGTACGAACGCGCAGTTCATCGGTTATTATAGCAAAATCGATCCATTTCGTATAGGTCTTTTCGGGAATCGGAAGACCGGCTCCGGAATCCCCGGCACATGTAAATGACCACTCTGCGCAGTTCACCAGCCTGTTTTCCTCCAGCCGTTCATCAAACACTTCTGTTTTTTCTGTTTCCGGCGGTTTTCTGTACAGCCGGAGACCGTCATACGTCCGTTCCGCTCCGATTCCTCCCGGAAGATCGATCCGTTTGCCGTTTTCTTTAGTGCCGAGCATAAGGAGATCCCCGATATGTTTTCTTGTAAGATCCTGCTGATGCGGAGCGAGCATATTCAGGCAATGCCTCAGGATGCAGGAGACCATAAACGGCGTCTCTTCCGAAAAGACCCGCCCGGAAAGGCATACGCCTTTTTCTTTCGTAATGTACGAGCCGCCTCTTCTTTCCGCTTCTGCCTCGATAAATTCGAGTGCTTCTCCTGTAAGGAGGGCATTTTCCGCGATGTGAGCGGCGGCACCGCCGTGGATCTCCTTTTCAAGATAAGGCATGACATGATGCCTTACCCGGTTTCTGGCGTAAAGATCCGTAAGGTTCGTCCGGTCGGTCCGGAACGGGATCTGTCTTTTCTCAAGCCACGCCTCGATCTCCCTGCGCGAAACGCACAGGAGCGGCCGGATCACGGTGTTCTCCCCGTTCTCCGCTTTCGGCCTTATGCCGGCAAGCCCGGCAAGTCCGGAACCTCTCGCCAGCTGGTAAATGACGGTTTCCGCAAGATCATCCCGGTGATGCGCCAGCGCGGTCTTTGCCGAAAAGATCCCGTTTTCCCGGATATAACGTGCAAATGCCTCCCTGCGAAGGATCCGTCCCGCTTCCTCTTCCGTTCTTTTATGCTCCGCACAGTAGGCAGGGACATCAACAAAAAAAGCTCTGTAGGGAATTCCCAGTTTATCAGCCGTTTCTCTCACGAACTGTTCATCCGCATCGGCCTCCGCACCCCGGATCCCGTGGTGGACGTGAACAGCGTGCAGCGAAAAGCCTGTCTTCCCGGACAGTTCTTTCAGACAGTACAGAAGACAGACGGAATCGGCGCCGCCGGAGACCCCGCAGATCACCGTATCCCCCCTGCTGATCAGGTCGTATTTATTAATAAATGCGGATACTTTTTCGATCAATCGGTTTCCTCTCGCAAAAACAGCCATGCCGGAATTCGGTTCTTCCAGGCACAGCTGTGGTGAATACATTTTCACGGAATGATTATCAGCCGCATAACGCTTAAGGGGCAGGTTTAAACACAATCTCCCCTTCTTCATAGAGCCCGAGCTTGTCATGAGCGGTCTCTTTTATATATTCCTCGCTCTCGACATAGGCGCGCATCTCGTCGGCTTCCTCAAAGCGCTTCTGTTCCTGCGCGATCTCCTGCTCGAGTTCCTGTCTGATGTTGTCATTTTCGATGATCCGACGGCTCAGTTTCCGGTCCTGCACAAGCAGCACCATGAACAGGATCGCGACGACCGCTGTGATCACCAGCACACCGATGCGGTTATTCCGCGCCCTTCTGACGGCTTTTGACCGACGGTGTCTTTTTGTCTTCCCCATTTTCTCCCCTGTATAAGTAAAACATATACTTAACATAAGTTTATATGCAAATGCCGGGAAAAGCAAGGGATTCTTAACTTTTTAAGGGATTAAGCGTCATCCTGCTCATAGATCGTTATACTGCCGCCGTCTGTCATGACATCTCCGGCGGCACGGATCGCGTCGCCTAACGCGCGGATCCCGATCGTTCCGGATTCTATGTACAGATAACCAGATTCACTGCCGGCTGCCTCTTCATCATTTCCGTCAAGATCAAAACCGTCGTCTCCTGCCGTAAGTTCCATGACCGCCGCTGTGATCCTGCAGCTGTCATTTGCATGGATCGCATCGCCGGCTGCTTCGATCCGGATACTTCCGCCGGTTATCACCAGATCGTCATTAGCCTTGATGCCATGATCATATGACGCTGTAATCGTAAGCGCTCCGCTGCCGTTGATCGTCAGGTCATCCCTTGCATAGATGACGGCGTTGATCCCGTTCTCCGAGGCTTCTTCGCTGTAAGATGTGCCGTCCGAGAGTATATTATCCGTGCCGTCCGCCAGCGTCAGGAAAACTTTGTCGGCATTTTCAACGATAATGCAGGCGCTGTCTTCACAATGAATGTTCACGCCGTTCAGGCGGATCCATACCTTTGAATAGTTTTTGGCATCCACAACGATCGATCCGTCTGTAAGTTCTCCGCTGATCTCATAGTATCCGCTCTGTGTGATATAGACATCTCCGTATTCGACATAAGCGCCTGTTCCGCATATTTTCGCGGTGTCTCCGTTCAGCGTTATAGTCCTGACCTGATATCCGGTCCAGTCTCCGTTCAGATCATTATCCGTAAAGTAAGCGGAATCCGAATTCCTTTCAGCGTCCGCGTCGACGATCTTCTGTATGCCCAGCGCTTCTCCGTTCATGAAAAGCACCGTTATGATCAACACAGCCAGTGTAATGACCCCGCAGATCCTGTCAAAGTGTTTATGTGTTGACATCTGACGTTTACCCCATATAGTCCCCGTTATAGCTGACGAGCACTGCGCTCTGCACGCCTTTCAGATCAGCCAGGGAGTTGATAAACTCCGTATTATCCTCTTTGAGACGGATTTCAAAATCCAGTTCCACAAGCCCTTTGCGGACAGTTTTGCTTTTGGTCGCGCAGCGCTTTGTATTTTCTTTCAGAAATGCCGATGCGGCTTCTTCACTTTCCTGCCCGTCGCACTGCAGAACTACAATATACGGATTGGTGTGGTCTTTCTTATTCGCAAATACCAGAAGTATCAGACCGATCACAGCGCTTCCGAATACCGCAAGCGGGATCATTCCCGCAGCGAGGACGATGCCCGCGGCGATCGACCAGAAAAGGAACGCAATATCCAGAGGTTCCTTGATCGCTGTCCGGAATCGTACGATGGACAGCGCGCCGACCATACCGAGAGAAAGAACGACATTCGACGTGACCGCCAGGATCACCAGCGTCGTGATCATAGTGAGCGCTGTCAGCGTGACGCCGAAACTAGAAGAATACATCACTCCCGCATAGGTCTTTTTGTAAATGAAAAAGATGAACAGGCCGATCCCAAATGCCAGCGCAAGCGCGAGGACCATGTCCAGAATACTGACGGCGGCTACATTTTCCAGAAAGCTTGATTTGAAAATATCACTGAAACTCATTGTTTTTCTCCTTCTTCTTTATCCGTAGATCCTGCACTGCATGTATTTCGAAAACGCGGTCACCCGTCTCCCGGGAAGCTGCACCGCGTCACGGATCAGGGCAGGCAGGTAATTGTCCCATTTTACTTCCAGAATCCTCGGCGCGTTCCCTGCCGGGATCGTTACGCACTCCGTATTCAGGAAATCGGTAGCGCGCAGTCCGGTCCGGATGTCATAATCGAATGTCACTCTGACATTGCCCGGACCGAAAACAAAGGGCTCTCTCGTGTAATCCACGATGGTCTTCGGCGCAAGTCCCTGATATTTCATTTTACAGTAGAATTCCCGGATCAGAGGCTGTTCACTCTCCATCATCCATTCCGTCTTTCCGTCCACGATGCTCTGTGCTTCCTCTTCCGTGAGAAAGGCGCTGTATTTCGTTCCGAGTCCATTCATCTTGCTCTTTTTTTCAAGATTGATAAATGACTTATCCCCGTTGTAATAACGGATCCGGAACTTTTCCCGCATGTTCACGCCGTCAGCCTTCTCCCGCAGTGCCTTATCGCTGAGGTTGTCAAAGTAAAGGCTCCGGATCAGGTATTTTCCGTCTTTCGCATGCGGATCCGGTTCCATGACCGCCGACAGTCTGGCGCGCAGCGTCAGCATGTCCAGATAACTGATCTCGTGCTTCCATTCATGTCTGTACTGGATTTCCTCCATAGTTCTTACCCCTTTCCTGCGTGTCATCATAAAAGGGCAAGCTTAAATGAACTTTAAAGAAATTAAATTCACACAAAAAAACCGGCGTTCGAAAAAATCGAACACCGGTTCAGGATGAAATATGGAGACGGTGGGAGTCGAACCCATGACCTCTTGAATGCCATTCAAGCGCTCTCCCAACTGAGCTACGCCCCCGTATGCGGTACCTTTCCGCACCGCTTTTCTATTGTATGTGATTCCTTCCGAAAATGCAAGGACAAAATTATTAATCCGGCAGAGGCGCAATCACTTCCCTGTAAACTTTACGGAAAAAGACCGCCGTTACCACAAAGGACGAGATCTCCGCGATATCATAAGAATACCATACCTGCGGCAGTCCTCCGGTCGAACGAAACAGCCACGCAAGGAGGAAGGCGGAAGGCAGCAGGAATACCAGCTGACGCGTGATCGAATTGACCATGCTGTAGAATGCCCTTCCCAAAGCCTGCATGACAGATCCCGTGACGATGCAGAAACCGGCAAAAATGTAGCTCAGCGAAATGATCCGGAGTGCGGGAACACCGATCCCCAGCATATTCTCCGAGGCGTTGAACAGTGCCAGGAGCTTGTCAGGGATGACCCACATCGCGAAAATACCGATCAGCATCAGAACGCAGGATGCCAGCAGCGCGTACTTGTACGTCTCCATGATCCTCTTTTTGTGCCGCGCGCCGTAATTGTACGCGATGATCGGGACCATTCCGTTGTTCATTCCGAACAGCGGCATCATGATCATGCTCTGGAGCTTGAAGTATACTCCGAAAACAGCCGCTGCGGTAGAGTTATTCAGGAACTGCATCAGGATCATGTTGAAGCCGAAAGTCATGACCGATCCGATGCTGGCCATGATGATGGACGGGACCGCGATCCGGTAGATCTCTCCGATCAGCAGCCGGTCCGGCTTAAATCCCTTCATATTCATGCTGATCTCTTTGTTTTTCTTAAGATTGAAATACAATCCGAGGAGCATGCCGATGCACTGCCCCATCACGGTCGCCGTCGCGGCGCCGGCGATGCCCATCTTCGGAAAAGGCCCGAGTCCGAAGATCAGGACCGGGTCCATAATGATATTGAAGACGGCTCCGGTCGTCTGGGTGATCATGGTGAAAAGGGTCAGTCCCGTCGAGGTCAGAAGGCGCTCCAGAGTGATCGCGCCGAACAACCCGAAACTGACGCAGCAGCAGATCCTCATATAGGTGACGCCGCCCTCCAGGATCTCCGGATTTGACGTCTGGATCGACATGAACGGTCTGGCCGCGAAAAACATTACCACAGCCACAACAATAAATGAGCAGACCGCCAGGAATATCGCATGGCGGGCAACATGATTCGCTTCTTTGAACCTTTTCGCTCCGAGATTTCTGGAAAGAAGTGCGTTGATACCGACGCCGGTGCCCGTTGCAACCGAGATCATCAGCGACTGCATCGGAAATACCAGCGACACCGCCGTCAGGGCATTTTCGCTGATCTGGGAGACATACATGCTGTCTACAACGTTGTACAGCGCCTGGATCAGCATCGAGATGATCATCGGCAATGACATTGAAAAAAGAAGCCTCCCGACCGGGAGCACTCCCATTTTGTTTTCTTTTCTTGTTTCCTGTTGTTCCATGATTTTCCTTTCGGCGCATGCCGGGATGCTGCATGCCGCTCCGGAAGTGCTGAACTGAATTATGACGTTCTCTTCTATAATGTAAATATCATATGGGCTCAGATATTTATTGTCAAGTTAACGGGATAAATAGTATCATAAAACAAAGCATATGCATGGGCAAACCGGTGCATATCCGGTAATCCGACAGGAATCGCCCGCTGTCCTTGCAGAAGAAAAAAAACGGCCTGCAGAGGAAAAAACATTGGATAAACAGAAAATCAAAGAGGAAGTGATCCGGCTGCGGCATCATTTTCATGCTCATCCGGAACTCTCCTGGGAAGAAAAGGAAACACAGAGAGCGATCATGGAATATCTGACCGTGCTGGGGCTTGCGTGCGAAGAGATCGGCAGAACCGGCGTGATCACGGAAATACGCGGAAAGAAATGCCCTCCTCCCGGATCTCCGGACGGGAAGATCCTGGGCATCCGGGCAGACATTGACGCCCTCCCGGTCACGGAGGAGACAGGATTTGCGTTTTCTTCCCAAAACGCCGGAATTTCACATGCCTGCGGGCATGACACCCATATCGCGATGGCGCTTACGGCTGCAAAAGTCCTCAGCGGGCAGAAAGACGAACTGTCGATCCCCGTCCGGTTTGTTTTTCAGCCGGCGGAAGAAACACCGGGCAACAGCGGCGGCGAGCTGATCTGTGATGATCCGTTCCTCCTCGCGTGCACCCGTATGATCGCGATCCACACCTGGAGCCGGATTCCCGCGGGCCAGGCCGGGATCTGTGCAGGACCCGTCATGGCAAGTACGGATACGTTTGAGGTAACCATTCAGGGCAAAGGCGGTCACGGTGCCGTCCCGCAGGAAGCGGTCGACCCGGTCCCTGCCGCTGCCGAGTTCATCCAGGCTGTGCAGCGCATCGTGAGCCGTGAGACGGATCCCTTTACCTCCAATGTGGTCACGATCGGCTCCGTTCATGCGGGGACGACCTGGAATGTCATTCCGGACAAAGCGGTTCTCATGGGAACGACGCGAAGCTATGATCCTGTCATCGCGGCATCCTTCCCGGCAAGGCTCAGACGGATCGCCGACGGCATCGCTCTTGCAACGGGAACCGAAATCACCGTTAACTATCACAAAGGACCCGATCCCGTCATCAATGCCCCGGAGGCGGTAGAGACAGCGCTTCGCGCTGCCGCCCCGGTTTTCGGAAAAGAAAATATCATCGAATGGAGACAGATGGTAGGTGAGGATTTTGCTTGCTACCGCGCTCCGAAATGTCTGATGTTCCTCGGCGGAGGCATGCCTGACGAATCGCTTCGTTATCCGCAGCACAGTCCGCACTATACGATCGATGAAAATGTCCTGGTAAACGGAGTGGAGTATTTTCTTCGGTATGTGGAGGAATATGCTGCTGAATAGCGTCGTGCTGCTATTCGGCGGATACGGATCCGCCGTACCGCTCCACGATCAGACCGCCGCGGTACGCTTCCAGAAGCTCTTCCAGTTCTTCAATACGGGCTTTTACACGGACGCCTTTATCGGTATCTCCCACGCGTACACGTTCTCTGGTCATCTCCACCACTTTCGTCGTCGAATGGATATCGGCGCCGCTGCGGACCGCCTCTTCCCGGGAGTCAAACGGCGTGTGTGCAACGATGTACATTCCGTGGGAATTGTAAACCAGCGTATACCCGGCGATAGCCGTGACCTTCTGATAAGCCTTGGAAAATCCCCCGTCGATCACGATCAGCTTTCCGCCCGCCTTGATCGGATCCTGTCCTTTTTTCACCGGCACATGCCCGTTGATGATATGGCTGTGGGGATCCGTAAGCCCGAACTCCGCCAGGATCCTTTCCGCAACCGCCGGATCCTCCTGCAGTTTATAGTAAGAATTCTTATGCTCCTCGTGGGTGCTCTCGTCAGCGATAAAGTACCGCTCAAAAGTTGCCATTTTGTCCTTGCCGAACAGAGGGGAGTCCTCCGAGCACCACAGCCACCAGAGGATATCCTTGCCCTTCTCCCTCTTCTCTTCCTGCGTCGAGAAATAAGCCTGTCTTATATAGCGGTCGATGGCGTCATACAGCGATTTTCCCTTATACACTTCGCCGTAGATCTCTACCTCTTTCAAAGTTCCGTCCGGATTCAGCGGAACACAGCCGTGATACAGAAGATTGTGATTATATACTTTATAAAGCGATCCTCTGTTGAGAAGCAGCATCATGTGCTGCTGCAGCCGCTCACAGTTCATAAAGCCGTGGCGGAGCCTTTCCATGACCAGTTCTTCTTCCTCCGTAAGGCGGTACGGATCCTTCGGATCAATGGTCGGAAATGCCATATCCCGCATCGGATAGATCTCCCCTCCGAAGGAGATCGTCCCCTTTTCGTAATCGATCCGGTCCAGCATCGCCCTGTCTTCCATATGGAAATCCGGTCTCCGAAGGACCAGCTGTCCCTCCAGCTTAAACTGGATCACGGAAATCGCCTTATGCATCCTGACGGTAAGTTCCTCATCCTCCTGGGTCATGGGTGCCAGCGCATGGAGCCCGAATCTGGTACAGGGATCCCCTTTATAAGTTTTCGCGGCAAATGTCGCAAGGGGAAGCACATTGATCCCGTAGCCGTCTTCCAGCGTTCCCATATTGCCGTAACGAGCGCAGATGCGGACGACATTTGCGACGCAGGCAGGCTGTCCGGCCGCTGCACCGAGCCAGAGGATATCATGGTTGCCCCACTGGATATCAAAAGAATGATAATGCGCCAGGGTGTCCATGATCTTGTCAGCGCCGTCACCGCGGTCATAGATATCGCCGAGGACATGAAGATGATCGATAACAAGGCGCTGGATGAGATGCCCCATGGCAATGACGCACCGGTCCGCGCTGCCGATCCGGATGATCGTATTGACGATCTCCTCATAATACTGTTCCTTGTCTTCGATATCCGCCTTTTCCGTGATAAGCTCCTCGATAACATATCCGAAATCCGCCGGGAGCGCTTTTCTGACTTTGGAGCGCGTATATTTACTGGCCGTATACTGACAGACGGCGATCAGCCGGTACAGCATGACACGGTACCAGTTGTCCATCTCCTCCGGGCTTTTCTCTCTTTTTACATATTCGATCTTTTCCCGGGGGTAATAAATCAGCGTCGCCACTTCACGGATCTCCTCCGCGCCGAGCGTTCTTCCGTAAATCTCCTCGATCTTGCGGCGCACCGAACCGGATCCGTTTCGCAGCACATGGGAAAAGGAGTCATATGATCCGTGCAGATCGGAAATAAAGTGTTCCGTCCCTTTCGGCAGGTTCAGGATCGACGACAGATTGATGATCTCCGTGGACGCCGAAGCAATGTTGGGATACAGCTCCGAAAGCAGTTCCAGATACGAAAGTTTCCTCTCATCCATAATGATCCCCCTCAGCCGCCTGACTGGCGAAGTTCCGCTTTGTAAAGGCCCATTCCTTCAAGCACCGCGATCGTATCCCGAACCGTCGCCCCGCCGACTTTGTAGCGGCTGCTGATGACCGGCCTTTTCTCCGTACTGAGATCCCAGGCTGTCAGCAGTTCCTTTTTATACGGGATCCGGTTCTCCTCAAGCATTTTCCGGATGGGCATCAGCTCGTTTTTCGCGCTGTGGGCACGGACGATATTGCACTGGTATTTTCCGATCTCATCGCCGTCCTCGGCCAGGATCCCGCAATAGGAGATCCCGTCATTGATCAGGATTTCTCCCGAAAAGCTGAGGATCTGGCTGATCAGCGCCGCGTTCAGACCATCAAGATAATAGACGTCGTAGGTGATATTTTCCATAAGTCCCAGGGCATCTCCCGTAGCCTCGTCGACCTTGCTCCCGTCATCGATCCCCGTCGGTTCCTCGATCCACAGCGTGAGATTCTGTCCTTCTTTCATCTCCGCAAATTTTTCCAGAACGGTCTGGATCCTCCTCGCGTCGACATTTGCCGTAAGCCAGTCGCCCACGACAGAATATCCCTGTTCGAGTTCCATCCATCCGTCAAATCTGCATCCTTTTATCAAATCCAGCATAATGCCTCCTCAGGCTTCTTTTTCTTTTCCGGGCGAAGTTCCCATCATGTGGTCATTATAACAAATTCTTTGTATTTTCGTCCATCCGTTCCGGCTGAAATTCTGTCTTTACAGAAACGCGCGAATTATGGATAATGTAAAAAAGAAAACGGCGTCCGAACCGGCGGATGACGCCGGTACGCCTGCAGAGTTTTTTACGCCGGCATAAAGGAGATCAAGATGGAAAAAATATTCAAAACCGTGACACGTTCCGGCGTGACCGCTCTCGTAGCCGGCATTCTGAGTCTTGTCGTCGGTATCACCGTGGGCGTCCTCAGTATCATAAACGGCGCTGTTCTTCTGAAAGACCGCAGCAAGATCACTTTTTGATGTGATCGTTTTAATTTCTTATTTCGCACAGAAAAAGAGACGGTACGGCAAAAGAGCCCTGCTCTGCCGTCCCGTCTCTTTTCCTTTTTCCGGCGATTACGACGCGGGTTCCAGATATTCGCTCTTCACCCAGAGCAGCTGCTCCGAATCGCCGTCTTTATACCGGAATGCACTCCATTCGCGGCTCTCGTAAATGATTTCGATCACTGTACCGTTATCCAGCTTCGTAATGGCTTCCGCCTCCGAAACGACATCCAGAGGATACTTGCGCGCATTCAGAACGTCCGCTTTGACCTTCATGGATTTGGAGACAACCTTGAACTGTGTGCCGACCAGCGGGGAACCTGCCTCGATCTCCGCACCGTCAACTGTCTTCTCTTCCGGTGTCGGGGTGGGAACCGGGATGTGAGCGGCTTCGGAAACTGCCGCGACGAGCTGGGAGGCTGCCGCCTGATCGATATCTGCTTCGCTGACATCGATCGCATATGTGTAATTGGCTCCGTCGACGACCTCTGTCCAGGTGATCACGCCGGCTTTTCCGTCATTGCCTTTGAGATCCGCAACGAACTGTTCCAGAATGATCTGGGTCTGTTCCTTGTACTCCGTATAGTCGCCGCTGATATCCGCCGAGCCTTTGGCTTTCCGGATCCTGAGCCCCTCTTTGTCCTTCGCGTCGTTATATATGACCTCGAGCATCTCGTTTTCCGCTGCTCGGTAGACAAGCTGGTCGTAACCTTCCACTGTCGGGAGCTCCGCAAACGCGACACCCGCTGCCGCCTCCGCCTCCGCCAGTGTTTCGTAATCAGTGAAAGGATTTGCAGTATCAGCTTCGAATTCCTGCTTTTTCTTTTTGCCGCACGCAGTCATCAGGATCATGATCAGGCAGATTAGAACTGCCAGCATCCGCTTCTTCATAACTGATACCCCCTTTGTGAAAACTGCCTTCCGGTTTCCATCTGTCAAATGATTCCGCGGATCTCCTTTTCTCTGAAAATCCACGAATACATAGTAATTATATCAGTAAATGTCACAAATTTACAGACGAAACTTTTGTTTTTTTAGTGAACTTTATAAATATTATGATCTTCTCCGCTTTTTTCTCGCCTTTCGGAAACCGTTCCGGCTGAGGAGTCTGCCTCTGGCAGCCTGCTCAGTCATAAGTGCAAGCCTCTTTTCCGGATCTTCTTCGGTCTCCAGCCGTTTTTGGATCTCCCCTTTCCGGTATTCCCGAAGCATCTCTCCGACGGTGCTGTAGTCCCTCTCAAAAAGGATCTCGCTGACCTGTCCGCGGAGTACCTCTTCACTTATTCTGTCCGGGATCCGTTCGGCGATCTTCCGCGCGGCAAACTGTCTGCTTTTCTCCTTGTATTTCGGCATGCCGTTCCATTCCTGGATCTGTGCCAGCTCCGGCTTCCACAGGACAGACAGCTTTTTCGCCCAGTCCATTTCCGGATTTTTGTCCGGTCTTCTCAGGAAATAAAAGTCCGGTCCCCTGTCTCCGGCTTCGACTGTAATGATTCCCCAGTGATCCGGAATATGCTCATGGATGTGCATTGCGTGAGAAGTACCGACAACGGCAATATTGCGGTCAAAATAGCGGTCGTAGTCGCGGACCTGGCTTTCGAGCCGCCCGTAAGTGTCCGCGTCGCTCTTGATCTCTATGCCGTACAGTTCTCCCGGCGTCACCATGACGATATCCGCGCGGGACCGCCCCATCGTCTTTTCCTCAATAATGCGGATCTTTCCGTATGTATTCTCCAGAAAATCGAATAAAGGTTCCCGAATATCCGAATCTTTCAGCATTCGTCGTCCTACCTCACAGTCTCGTCATCAGCCCGTTCAGCACCTGCTCAATGAGGAAAAGAGCTCCGTTGATCCCAAGATGCGTCTTCTTTACAAGATCCGTATAGCCCATTCCCGGAAGACTGATCTCAATACCGCAGATCGAAGGCGCGCCGTCCCCGAAGGGCTTTCCGTTTTCCTCCGCTTCCTCCCTGTGCACCGTTTTTTCCGTCATGACCGCCGTGATCGTATTGGCATCACCGAGCAGCAGTTCCGCAGATGTCCTGTTCAGCGGTTTCTTAAGGGCATTCCCGCAGTGGTATTCCCGAAGGAGCTCCGTCAGTTTTCTGCGCTCGGAAGGCTGCATTTCCGCGTCCGTACAGAGGGCATCCGGGAGCATTCCCAGATACCGCATGAAAAAACCGCTGTAAGAATACACCTGCGCGAAACTGCCCTTTACGGCGAACAGCGCTCCTTTCGGCAGTCCGCAGGACTCATAGATCCCGTTGATCTTATACCAGGCGTAGGCTCTTGCCTTACGGCACTCCTTTTCGACCGCGGAAGGATCCGCATGCAGCAGCCCGGCCAGATCCGTGCACAGTTCTTCGACCGCCTCAAATCCTATGGGGAGCTTTTCACACTCATAGAACGGTGTGCCGTACTCTTTTTCGAGATAACGGGCTGCTGCTCCGCCTCTTTGCGCATTGATGACCAGATTGAGATCGGCATCCGGGAGATGCCGGATCTCCTCCACCGTGCAGTCCGCCATAAGGAAACAGCCGGCATCGATCCCGCACAGATCCAGAAGTCTCCGGATCTCTGCGCGGTCTCCCTCAAAGTACCGATCCCAGACAGACAGTCCGAGGACATTGACCCTCGGTCTTTCTCCGCTTTTCCCTCCGGCTGTCATTCCGCGGTTCTGCGCAAGGAGCTGCAGGGAAGCCTGTTCATAGCCGTAATCGAAATCCACCGAAAATCCCGGGCTTTCCATAAGGACGCACGGTTTCCCGGGCATCATCTCATGCACGATCTCATACAGCCGGTCGCCGATCAGGGAAGCACCCGGCGCGTTCACGACCGCAAGAAGATCGAACGAGACATGTTCCTTCATGTACCTGATCCCCTCACGGACTTTTTCAACCGTCCCGTAGACATAATCATGTCCGTCGAGGAAAGTACAGGGTACGCGCTGCTGACGGAAGAACCAGCTGTCAAGATAATTATAATCCACCGGGACTTTCTGTCCCGTTTCGGAAGGCATATAGAGCAAAGGACGGATACTCAGAAACTGGGAAGTGGTGCTGTGGTAGAAGCGGCACCCCATCGGCCCGTTAAGGATCACCAGCACCCGGCTGATTCCTTCCAGGGCGAAGATCATTCCTGTCACGCTGTCCGGCGCGATGGCGCCTCCCGCTCCGACAGAAAGATTCCTCATGGGAGCTTCTCCCGCAGCCTGTCCGGCCTCAGGAATAGAATTCTTCAAACAATGCCTTGTCATCCTTCCAGCTCCCCTCCTTTCCGCTTTCAAACAGCTTTGCCCATCTCTTCAGGATCTGAATCGCCGAGCGGAATCCCGCCGCCGGCATCATGGGAAGCGAATCCTGCAGATAGTCCCCTTCCTGCATGACATGTGTGTAATTAGAGAGCACGAGGTCCGGTTGATACTCCCCGATCTTATCCCGGATCAGCAGCCAGTCGAGTTCCGGCGAGATCTCGTCAAAATATTCCGGATGCTTCGTCACGCAGAACTCCGTCCGAAGATAATTGAGGACGCCCAGCCATCGAAACCGCATTCCCGCGTCATGCGCTGCCCCAAGGAGCCAGTCAAGATCTGCGTTAATGGTCGTCAGGATCACGGTCTTTCCTCCCAGGATCTTCCGCAGCTCAACGATCTCCGCGTCATACTTCTCTTTTTCCTTCGCGATGATCGTCTCTGCCTTCTTCGACCTGTCGAAAAATGCAGCCGTTCTGCGAAGCCAGCCGGCACTCTCCTCGAACCCTACCGGAAATGCCCCCTCTAAGAACCGGCACCCGTATTTTTCTTCAAGCCACGTCTTCCTCGACAGACTGTCCGGACTGGAAGAAGCGAGGATATTGAGCGGCGCGTGCAGGAAATGCCGCAGCTCGTCCGTGGACGCATCCCCGAGATACCGGCAGTTGATGTCCACGTCGATCTGTCTGAGCATGCTCCGCACCACACGGTAGTTGTATGTGATATTGTTGGATACGCCCGCCTCGTTGATAATATTGACGCATCGGCCTTCCGGTTTCACATCCGGGTCTATGATCCTCTCCGCCAGCGTGTCCATGCACATCTCGATCCCGTGCATATAGTCGCCGGAAATATCGCCATCCGCCGCGATCGTTATGACAGGCACTTCCGGTGTCGAAAGACGCTCCATCTGCCGGATATCGTCCCCGATGATGCCGCTGACGCNNCAGGAGCTGATCACGATCACGGCGCCGGGCTTGCGTGCGACCGCTCTCTCGACATGTTCCCGCAGAAGATCCATCCCGCCGAAAACAGCCTCCGCCTGCCCGATATCCGTGCTTTCGAAATGCGGGTTCAGCGCTGATGGCATCAGGATTCCTCTGTTAAAGAGATTCTTCCGGCCGGTGGATGTGATATTCTGCAATGTGTAAAAAGCGCATGCCCTCGGCCCGTGAGCGATCACAACGGCGTCATGCAGCCTCACGGCTGCCGT
>DBVZ01000112.1:44053-44548 GCA_002308255.1 Lachnospiraceae bacterium UBA1251
GTAGAGCGGCAGCCTCGTCTGCGAGACCGTCTCTTCCTCATCAAAGACAGGATCTTCCGTTCCGTCCGCGTCCGTTTCCGCAGACGCGGTGCAGGATACGCCGGAATCGTTTTCAAAGGTCAATGCCTCGGGATCCTGGCCTTCCGCATCGGCATTTTCCAGGACAACGGCCTCCAGTGCCTCATCGCTGAGAGGTCTTGCTTCATAAAGCGCCATACCGTCATGAACCGCCGACGCGAGCTCTTCGAAAACCGCTTTTTCCTCTTCCCTTCCGGGAAGCTCCATAAGGGGCATTCTCCGTGCTTCCGCCTCCGCAAAGGCGCTGCTCCTCGGCACTTTCACCAGCACCGGCAGACGCACTGCCCGTGCAAAGCGGAGGACCCGTTCATCTTCCTCCGTTATTTTCCTTTCGTTATAGATGATCCCCGCGACGCGCCGCCTTTCGCTCCCGTCGAAATTCCGGATTCCGCGCAGAATGTTGTTGGCCGCGTAAAG
>DBVZ01000093.1:0-5046 GCA_002308255.1 Lachnospiraceae bacterium UBA1251
AGCTTCTGCGCCGCGACCTTCAGTCCCCGCGCCTTGAGCAGACGTCCGAGGGACGCCGCCGTGATCCCCTTGCCGAGCCCGGAGACCACGCCTCCGGTTACAAAGATATATTTTGTCATGGTCAATTCCCTTTCCGCTCATCCGATCCGCAAGACCTGCGAGACAAACTTAACTTTCCCATTCGGCGAGAACTCTGTAATACAGTCCGCGCCGGAAACGCATCCCCGGCAGGACCCGGACGCAGATTTCGTGCAGCTCTGCGGTCGTGTGCGCGGGCGGCGCCGTCGGAACGCCGATATCTCCCCCGCGCTTCTCGCCGTGCAGGACAGATCCGATCTTTGCCGGAATCACCCGCACCGCATCCGCCAAACGATCCGCAAATCCCGCCGGCCGCGTCAGACAGACCGCGAGCAGGATCCCGCCCGGCGAGAGAAGATCCCGCGCGCGAAGCAGAGCCTTCTCCTCCTCCATATGGTGCAGGGAAGCCGCGAAAATCACGGCGTCGAACGTCCCGGCGGAGAAGTCCGTTTCGAGGAAGTCCCCCTCGATCACCGACGCGTTTTTCACTCCGTCAAGACGTTCCCGCGCGCGCCGCGCAGCGTTCGGATCGGCGTCGATCCCCGTGACCTGCCCGCAGTATGGCGACAGGCGTTCAAGCAGCAGTCCGTCCCCGCAGCCGACATCGAGGACGCGCATCCTCCCCCGCACACGCCGCAGGATCCACGGATGATAGGCGGTATTGTGCGTCCAGTATGTCATGTTTCACTCCCATTCCACCGTTGCCGGGGGCTTGGAGGTAATATCGTACACCACGCGGCTGACGCTCCTGACCTCGTTCGTGATCCGGTTCGACGCCTTCGCCAGGACCTCGTACGGCAGGCGGGACCAGTCGGCCGTCATGAAGTCGTCGGTGTCCACGGCGCGGAGCGCGACCGTGCAGCCGTACGTCCGCGCGTCCCCCATCACGCCGACCGTGCGCGTATCGGTGAGAACGGCGAAATACTGCTTCGTCGTCCGCTCCAGTCCCGCCGCGGCGATCTCCTCCCGGAAAATCGCGTCGCACTCCCGGAGCACGGCGAGTTTTTCCTCCGTGACCTCCCCGAGCACGCGGATGGCGAGTCCCGGTCCCGGGAACGGCTGCCGCCAGACCAGGTCGTACGGGATGCCCAATTCCAGTCCGGCCGCCCGGACCTCGTCCTTGAACAGCGTCCGCAGCGGCTCCACGATCTCGTCGAAATCAACGACCGACGGCAGTCCGCCGACGTTGTGATGGCTTTTGATGGCCGCCGCGTCGCCGACGCCGCTCTCCACGACGTCGGGATAGATCGTCCCCTGCACGAGCACGTGCACGTGGCCGATCTTCCTTGCCTCGTCCTCGAAGACCCGGATGAATTCCTCCCCGATGATCTTCCGTTTCCTCTCCGGCTCCGTCACCCCGGCGAGCTTCGAAAGAAACCGCTCCCCGGCGTTGACCCGGATGAGGTTCATATTGAATTTCTCCCGGAACGTCCGTTCCACGAGATCCCCTTCGTCTTTCCGCAGAAGCCCGTGATCCACGAACACGCAGGTCAGCCTGTCCCCGACCGCGCGGTGCATCAGCACGGCCGCGACGGAGGAATCCACCCCGCCGGAGAGCGCGCAGAGGACCCGTTTCCCGGCGAGCTCCTCCTTATACCGGCAGACGGAGGCGTTCACGAAATCCTCCATCGTCCAGTCCGCCGCACATCCACAGATCCCGAACAGGAAATTGCGTAAGATTTCCCGCCCGAATTCGGTGTGCATCACCTCGGGATGGAACTGCACGCCCCAGAGATTCCGGCTCTCGTCGGCGATCGCTGCGGCCGGGCAGTGTTCCGTCGTCCCGATCACCCGGAAGCCGTCCGGCACGCGCTTCACGTAGTCCGTATGGCTCATCCAGCAGACGCTTTTTTCCGGCACGCCTTCGAACAGCGCGGATTCCGCGCGGCAAAGCTCCGTCTTTCCGTATTCCGAAACGCTGCCGGCGGAGGCGACTTCCCCTCCCTCGAGATGCGCCATGAGCTGGCATCCGTAGCAGATCCCGAGGACCGGGATCCCGAGATGCAAAACCTCCCGATCACAGCGCGGCGCGGCGGGATCGTACACGGAATTCGGCCCCCCGGTGAAAATGACGCCCCGGTAGCCTTCCCCGCGGATCTCGCCGAGCGGCGCGCGGAAGGAGCGGATCTCCGCATACACATGCTGTTCCCTCACCCGTCTGGCGATCAGCTGGTTGTACTGTCCGCCGAAATCGAGCACAAGTATTTTGTCCATCTTCGATCAGAATGTCCTTTCCCTGCTTTTTGCGTTCTTCTCCCTTCAGGCGTCCGGCTCCTTTTCCTGCCCGCGGAGAAGTTCCCGGGCGATCTCGCGCCTCGTCACGCAGCGGTCCATCGCCTGTTTTTCGATATAGCGGTGCGCCGCGGCCTCGTCCATCCCGCGCTCCCCGATGAGCAGCCATTTCGCCCGGTTGACCAGCCGGATCTCTTCCATTTTTTCTTCGAGGGTCACGGTCTTTTTTTCTGTCTTTCTCAGCCTTTCCCTGGTCGTCGCCATCCAGTTAAGAGCTGTGGTAAGGGTAGGCTTTGAGGTCGGTTTGGGCAGCGTATATACCCCGTGCTCATATACCCTTTCAAAGGTCTCGTTAAGGATATCGGCTTTGACCATAAAAAGAACAACAGTACCCGAGGTATTGCACATGTCTATCGCGAATCTCGAACCGATATCATCAGGAAGAGGCGAATTTATAACTATAAAGTCCATATCGTGATCGGACAGTATCCTCTTTGCCGCGCTTATGCTGCTTACAGTCCTTATCAGATTAAATCTGGCTTCAGGGAGCAGAGAAGAGAGAGCGCTGTTGAACACTTGTCCGTTAGATACTATGAGAATGCTGTATGTCTTTGTCTTAAGGCTTACCACACTCTTTCCCCCCAGTTTTAAGTGTAAGTAGTTTTATCCTTATCTGTTGCAGTAACTGCTTATTATCGCATCAGGTATGTATTCTTTTATGAATTCGCTCTCATGGGCTGCAGCAGCGGCTTCTTTCAGATCCGAAGGAAGTCTTTCGAACTTCGAAAGCGTTGTCAGGTCTGCCGTGAACAGGTTGAAGTCGGAAGGCCCACTCAGTTCAAGTTTATTTTCAATTCCGTACAGACAGGCGTAAATAATGAGCGCAAATGCGAGATACGGATTGGATTCCGGATCAGGCGACCTGAGTTCTATGCGCCTGTATTCATCGACAGCTGCCGGTATGCGTATTAGCTGGGATCGGTTTTCATTTGACCATGACACAAAGCTCGGAGCCTTGTTCTTTCCGAACCGCTTATATGATGCATAACACGGATTCAGGAATATTGTCATCTCGCTTATCTTGTCCAGAATGCCGGCTATCATACTGTTCATCCTGTCCGGGTCGTCGTCCGGCTTCACGGAAATATTAATGTGAAAACCGTTGCCGGGCTCATAATCCAGCGGTTTTGCCGAAAAGTCCGCAGCGAGGCCGTTATATCTTGCGACGGCTTTGACCACCGTCTGGAATGTCAATGCGTTGTCGGCAGCAGTCAGTGCATCTGAGTATCTGAAGTCGATTTCGTTCTGTCCCGGACCCTCCTCATGATGAGAACTCTCCGGCCTTATCCCCATCTGTTCCAGAGTCAGACAGATCTCTCTCCGAACGTTCTCTCCACGGTCTTCGGGCGCCAGGTCCATATATCCGGCATCGTCGTACGGCACGTCTGTCTTTTCACCGTAATCGTCTGTCTTGAACAGATAGAATTCCTGTTCGGCACCGAACGAGAAAGTGAATCCGGCATCTTCAGCGGCCTTTACCGCTTTTTTGAGTATCATGCGCGTATCCCTTTCAAAGGGTCTGCCGTCCGGGTACGTTATATCGGAAAACATCTTTACGACTTTTCCGTGCTCCGGCCTCCACGGCAGATGCATCAGGGTGTCGCAGTCAGGATGCAGCAGCAGATCGCATTTTGTCTCATCACCGAATCCGTCAATGGCGGATGCGTCAAAGGCTATCCCATACTCAAAAGCGCGCTTGAGCTCGCCCGGCATTATAGATATATTCTTCTGCTTTCCGAATACATCGCAGAAAGAGAGTCTGATGAATTTGACGTCATCTTCACGTATATACTGTATTATGTCTTCCCTTGAGTATTTCATGTTTTATATACCCGCTTTCATATTAGTGGACAGCCCTAAAACAAAAAACAAAGGCGCTCATTTCGCGCACAGGCTGTACCTGTACCGAAATGAACGCCTTTGCTCATTTCAATTAAAGTTTACTTCCGTTTCTTTTTTGTGTCAAGTGGAAAAGTATGGTTCGGGGGTTGACATCATTTTTGCCAGGGTGTAAAATTACAAACCGTAAAGGCAAAGACGTCTTTGAACTGTAAGGTTCGATGACGTCTTTTGTTTTAACTTAAGAAAATTAAATATGTGTTGAGGCAAAGGCGTCTTTAATCGTGGAAAAGAGTTCCCGGTTAAAGGCGCCATTTTTGTTTTCACACAGGGGGAGGAAAAAATGTCATATGTTGATGAAGTAATCGAGAGAACCGTAAGGGAAACGCCGGGCGAAGATGAATTCCATCAGGCGCTGAAGGAAGTCCTTAACTCTCTCAGGCCGGTAATAGCCGAACACGAGGAGGAGTACAGACGCGATGCTCTTCTTGAGAGGCTTGTAAATCCAGAAAGACAGATCAAGTTTCGCGTTCCGTGGATCGATGACAAGGGTCAGGTCCATGTGAATACGGGATACAGGGTACAGTTTAACAGTGCCATAGGTCCTTATAAGGGAGGCATTAGGCTGCATCCGTCAGTTAAGATCGGCATCATTAAATTCCTCGGTTTTGAACAGATATTCAAGAACAGTCTGACAGGCCTTTCAATCGGCGGCGGCAAGGGAGGATCCGACTTTGATCCTAAAGGCAAGAGCGACAGAGAGATAATGGCTTTCTGTCAGAGTTTCATGAGTGAACTATGTAAATATATAGGAGCTGATACCGATGTTCCCGCAGG
>DBVZ01000093.1:5063-5464 GCA_002308255.1 Lachnospiraceae bacterium UBA1251
CAGTACAAGAAACTGCGCGGTCTCTTTGAGGGAGTCCTTACAGGTAAAGGTCTGTCCTTCGGAGGATCACTCGCAAGGACGGAGGCTACCGGCTACGGTCTTCTGTATATAGTCGAAGAACTCCTTAAATGCCACGGCATGTCTGTGGAAGGAAAGACGATAACAGTCAGCGGTGCAGGCAATGTTGCCATATATGCCATTGAAAAGGCGCATCAGCTCGGCGCCAAAGTCGTGACGTGTTCGGATTCTACCGGATGGGTATACGATCCGGCAGGTATCGATGTTGAAGCTCTTAAGGAGATCAAGGAAGTCAAAAGAGAGCGCCTGACCGAATACAAGAAGTACAGACCCGATTCCGAATATCACGAGGGCAGGGGTGTATGGCAGATCAAGTGTGATAT
>DBVZ01000093.1:5480-5675 GCA_002308255.1 Lachnospiraceae bacterium UBA1251
ACGCAGAACGAACTTGGTATAGAAGACGCTAAGACGCTCAAGGCGAACGGCGTTATTGCCGTGGCTGAAGGCGCTAACATGCCGACCACGCAGGAAGCAACAAAGTTCTTCCATGAAAACGGCATATTCCTTCTTCCCGGAAAAGCTTCAAACGCAGGCGGCGTTGCAACGTCCGCTCTGGAGATGGCGCAGAAC
>DBVZ01000130.1:0-15483 GCA_002308255.1 Lachnospiraceae bacterium UBA1251
CAGGAAAAGATCACCTGCTTCAACGGAGTTCCGACGATGTTTATTGCGATGTTCAACCATCCGAATTACCGGAAAACGGACTTCTCGCATATGAGGACAGGGATCATGGCCGGTTCCGGCTGTCCTCCGGAACTCATGAAGAGAGCGGCGCAGCCGGATGAAATGAATATGCGCGGGATCGTCAGCGTCTACGGGGAGACGGAATCCTCACCGGGCAGCACGATGTCGTCGTGGACGGACTCGCTCGAAGTGAGGACGGAAACTGTCGGATACGCGTTCCCGAACGTCGAATGCAAGATCATCGATCCGGAGACCGGGGAAGAAGTGCCAAACGGTGTGAACGGGGAATTCTGCTCGCGCGGCTACAATACGATGAAGGGATACTACAAGATGCCTGTCGCGACTTCCCAGACGGTCGACAAGGACGGATGGCTGCATTCCGGGGATATCGCATGCAGGGATGACGCCGGCAACTATAAGATCACGGGACGCCTCAAGGATATGATCATCCGCGGCGGCGAAAATATTTACCCGAAGGAGATCGAGGAGTTTATCTACACGCATCCTGCCGTAAAGGATGTCCAGGTGATCGCCGTGCCGGATAAAAAATACGGTGAAGAGGCGATGGCTTGTATCATTCTCAAAGAAGGGGAAGAAGTGACGGAAGAAGAGATGCACGCATATATCGCGGGGCGTCTCGCGAGACATAAAGTTCCCAAATATATCACATTTACGGATTCTTTCCCGATGAACGCAGCCGGAAAGATCCTGAAATACAAGATGAGGGAGGAAGCGGTCGAAAGGCTCGGACTTGGCGGAGAATCGTAAAAAAAGATTGACGAATCCTTTTTGCGGTGATATGATGGCAAAAGTTGAAAATGAAAGGCTGTGACGAAGACGGTCGGGAAGAAAACTTTCAGAGAGCCGGTGGTTGGTGTGAACCGGCAGCGGACTTCCACGGACCCATCACTTCCGAGCCGGAAGTCCGAAAGGTTTACACCCAGTAGGCGCTTCCCGTGAGGCTGCGTTAAAGCAAAGGGATTGACAGATCCTTGAGAGGCCGCGCAGGCGGCAATTTGAGTGGTACCGCGGGTGCATGACGCACTCGTCTCAAAGCAGAACTTTGGGACGGGTGCTTTTTTAATGCGCAGGCTGCCAGCAGCGGCATCGCGGACACCGTGCTCTCAATGCGGAAAAACAGGAGGAACTTTAAGATGCCTACAGTAGAAGAAAACAACCTGATGGAAGTAGCCCAGCGTATCCGTGAGATGCGCGAGATCACGGGACTGTCCGTCTCGGAAATGGCCGAGAAGACGGAAGTCGACCTCAATACCTACCTGACGTACGAATCGGGAAAGGTGGATCTTCCTTTCACGTTCATTCATAAATGCGCCCTTACCTTCCGGATCGGCATCAGTGATCTTCTGGAAGGACAGAGTGCGAGACTTTCGTCCTATACGGTCACGAGGAAAGGGCATCTGATGGATCCGATCACGGAAGACGGCATTCAGATCACCAACATGGCCCCGATGTTCCGGAATAAGATCGCGGAACCGTACTTCGTGAAATATGAGTATTCCGCGGATCTGCAGAATCAGCCGATCCATACGACGAGCCATTCCGGACAGGAGTTCGATTATGTCATGGAAGGCCGTCTGAAAGTGCAGGTCGGTGAAAATGTGGAATACCTCAGTGAGGGCGACAGCATTTTCTATAACAGCGCGACGCCGCACGGCATGATCGCTGTAGACGGAAGATCCTGCACCTTCCTGGCGTTTGTCATGCCCGGCTCCGGAGAGAAGGAAACGATCATCCGCGATACGCTGATCAGCACGAAGGAAACGAAGAGAAATCTTGTCTGCGACCGCTTTATCGAGACGGAAGTCAACGAGAAGGGGCTTCTCGAATCGATCCGCTTCAAAAATGAGAACACTTTCAATTTCGGCTTTGACGTTGTGGACGCCATCGCCAGAAAGAATCCCGATAAACTGGCAATGCTGCATATCTCCAATGACGGGACAGAGCGGAGATTCAGCTTCCGTGATATAAAGCGCGCCTCCAATCAGTGCGCCAATTATTTCCGCTCGCTCGGCATCCAGAAGGGCGATAAGGTCATGCTGGTATTAAAGCGGCATTACCAGTTCTGGCATGCGATCGTCGGTCTTCATAAACTGGGTGCCATCGCGATTCCGGCGACGAGCCAGCTCCAGGCCCACGATTTTGAATACCGTTTTAACCGTGCGGAAGTTAAGGCGATCGTGGCAACGACAGAGGACGACGTGCCCAACCAGGTCGAGATCGCTCAGAAAACAAGTCCGTCTCTCGAGATCAAGATCCTTGTCGGCGGATCGAGAGAAGGCTGGCATGATTATAATGATGAGATCAATCAGTTCAGCGCGCATTATTACAGAACGAAAGGGTCACCGTGCGGAGATGACACGATGGTCATGTTCTTCTCGTCCGGTACGACCGGATATCCGAAGATCGCCGCACACTCCTACAAATACGCGCTGGGACATTATATCACTGCAAAATACTGGCACGGCGTCAGTGACAAAGGCCTGCACTTCACGATTTCCGATACCGGCTGGGGAAAATCCCTCTGGGGCAAACTGTACGGCCAGTGGCTTTGCGAAGGCGCGGTCTTCACCTATGATTTCGACCGCTTCCATGCAGCGGAGATCCTGCCGATGTTCGCGAAATACCGGATCACGACGTTCTGTGCTCCGCCTACGATCCTTCGTATGCTGATCAAAGAGGATCTGTCCAAATACGATCTCTCCTCCATTGTTCATATGACAACGGCGGGAGAAGCGCTCAATCCGGAAGTTTATCTTCAGTTCGAAAAGGCAACGGGACTGCAGATCATGGAAGGATTCGGCCAGACGGAGACGACGATGGTGATCGGCAATCTGATCGGCGGAACGCACAAGCTCGGTTCCATGGGCAAACCCTCGCCGCTTTACCAGGTGGAACTTCTTGACGAAGACGGCAATCAGGTTGAGGACGGCGAACCCGGCGAGATCTGTGTCCGGACGGCAGACGGTGTTCCGTGCGGCTTATACAAAGGGTATTACGGGGACGAAGAATCCACCAGAGAAGTCTGGCATGACGGCTGGTATCACACCAGAGACCAGGCATGGAGAGATGAGGACGGATTCCTGTGGTACATCGGCCGTGTGGACGATGTGATCAAGTCCTCCGGCTACCGGATNNNCCGTTCGAGATCGAGAGCGTCATCATGGAACTTCCGTATGTTCTGGAATGCGGCGTCAGCGCCGAACCGGATGAGGTCAGGGGACAGGTCGTCAAGGCGAGCATCGTCCTTGTGAAAGGGACGGAGCCGACGGAAGCGCTCAAAAAAGAGATCCAGAATTACGTCAAAGAACATACCGCCCCGTATAAATATCCGAGAATCGTCGTGTTCAGAGACTCTCTGCCGAAGACGATCAGCGGCAAGATTCAGAGAAACAAGTTGTGATTTTGTGCGGTTTTGTATTTATAACAGAAGAAACTTGTGATAAACTATCGTTTTAAGAGCGATTTTCGGCTGAATAATAATACTTCTTAAGGTGGATAGATAAAACATGGAACAGGAACTGGATTATAAAATTCAGGAAATATCGGGTCGAATCCGGGAGCTGCGCGAGCTGGAAAACAAGACGCCGGAAGAAATGGCGAAGCAGACAGACAGCACCGTAGAGGAGTACCTTGCCTGCGAGGCGGGAAAGAGAGATCTGAACTTTACTTTCATTTACCGATGTGCGCTGGCACTGAATGTTACCATTACCGATATCCTGGAAGGCTACAGCCCGACGCTGCGGTCTTATACGCTGACGAGGGCCGGAGGAGGACAGAAGATCTCCAAAGCACACGGGATGACTTACTACAATCTCGCGTATGCTTTTCAGAACAGGATCGCGGAACCGCTGTATGTCCGCAGCATTTATGATGAAGAAGCACAGGCACGTCCGATCGACCTGACGAAACATGACGGACAGGAATGCGATATCGTGGTCGAGGGGCATCTGAAGGTCCAGGTGGGCGATCACAGCGAGATCCTCGGCCCCGGCGACAGCATTTACTATGATTCCGGCACACCGCACGGAATGATCGCGGTCGGCGGGAACGACTGCATTTTCTATGCGATCGTTCTCAATCCCGCCGGGGAACCGATTCCGGAACTCACGGCCACCGAGATTATTGAAGAAGAACGCATCGTCGATACTTACGACGATAAAGACAGGATCTGGCATCAGTATATTGACGTCGAAGAGAACGCAAAAGGAACCCCGCTTAAGATCTCGTTCAAGAATTATGAAAAATTCAATTTCGCGTTTGACATTGTCGACGCGATCGCGAAGCGCGAGCCGGAGAAACTCGCGATGCTTCATATTTCCGAAGACGGGACCGAGAGAAAGATCACGTTTGAGGACGTCAGGAAAGAGTCCGCGAGGTGTGCGAATTACTTTAAGTCTCTGGGAATCAAAAAAGGCGACAGGGTCATGCTGATCCTGAAGAGACATTATCAGTTCTGGTATGCCATGATGGGACTCGTCAAGATCGGCGCAATCGCGATCCCCGCGACGAACCAGCTGCTTGACCATGATCTCGAATACCGCTTCAAAGCAGCCGGCATCACATCGATCCTGTGCACCGCGGACGGGGACAGCGCGCACCAGGTGGAGATCGCGCAGGCAAACTGCAATTGCCTGAAGAACATGATCATTGTGAACGGGGAGAGAGAGGGCTGGAGAACGTTCGACGAAGAATACCAGATGTACAGTTCCCGCTACCGCAGGACGGAGAACGCCCCGGGCGGCGACGACCTGATGCTGATGTATTTCACATCCGGCACATCCGGGTATCCGAAGATCGCGGCACACTCCTATAAGTATCCTCTCGGCCATTTCCATACTGCAAAATACTGGCAGACGGTGGATCCGAACGGCCTTCATTTCACGATCTCCGATACCGGCTGGGCAAAAGCCGCATGGGGAAAACTGTGGGGACAGTGGCTCGCGGAAGGCGCGATCTTTGTTTATGATTTCGACCGCTTCGATGCGACGAAGATCCTTCCGATGTTCAAGAAGCACAACATTACGAGCTTCTGCGCGCCGCCGACGATGCTCCGGATGATGATCAAACAGGACATCTCCAATTACGATTTTTCGTCTGTCAAGCATATGACAACGGCGGGAGAAGCCCTGAACCCCGAGGTGTACAGGCAGTTCGAGAAGGCGACCGGACTTCGTATCATGGAAGGTTTCGGACAGTCCGAATCCGGTATGATCATCGGCAACATGGTCGGCGCTCCGCATAAGATCGGTTCCATGGGAAAACCCGCTCCGATCTATGAAGTCGAACTTCTCGATGACGAGGGAAGACCTGTCGCGTCCGGTGAAGAGGGCGAGATCTGCATCAGTATTAAGAAAGGGATCCCGTTCGGGCTCGCAGTCTGTTACTACAATGACGAAAAGGAGACGAAGAAGACCTGGAACAACGGCTGGTATCATACCGGCGACCTTGCCTGGAAAGATGAGGACGGGTTCTTCTGGTATGTCGGCCGGAAGGACGATGTGATCAAATCCTCCGGATACCGGATCGGGCCGTTCGAGATCGAGAGCGTTCTCATGGAGCTTCCCTACGTCCTCGAATGCGGCGTCAGTGCCGCGAAGGACGAGGTGCGCGGCCAGGTCGTCAAGGCGAGCATCGTACTTGTGCCGGGAACCGAACCGGGTGAGGATCTTGTTAAGGAAATCCAGAATTACGTAAAGAAACATACGGCTCCTTATAAATATCCGCGGATCGTGGAATTCCGCGATGAGCTTCCGAAGACGGTCAGCGGAAAGATCATCAGACATGAATTATAAGAGAATCACGCTGATCTGCGGCCATTACGGCAGCGGCAAGACCAATATAGCGGTCAACATGGCCTTTGATCTGAAAAAACAGTTCGAACGCGTCGCGATCGCGGACCTTGATATCGTCAATCCGTATTTCCGGACAAAGGACAGTGCCGAAGAGCTTGAAAAAGCAGGCATCCGTCTTATCGTTTCCGAGTACGCGAACACGAATCTTGATATACCCGCGCTGCCGCAGGAAATGTATGCGATCGTTGACGATAAGGATCTTGTCAGCGTTGTGGATGTCGGCGGGGATGACCGCGGGGCGTACGCGCTTGGCAGGCTTTCACCCGCGATCCTTGAAGAGAATAATTATGATATGTTTCTTGTCATCAACCGGTTCCGCCCCCTTACACCGGACGCGGAATCCACGGTGGGCGTGATGAGAGAGATCGAACAGGCGGCTTCGCTGCCGTTTACCGGGATCATTCATAATTCGAATCTCGGAGCGGAAACGACAGCGGAGGATATTCTCTCTTCGGAAGAATATGTTCACGCCGTAGCGGCTCTGTCCGGGCTTCCGGTCGTTCTGACCTGTGCCGAGGAGAAGGTGGCCGAGCAACTGGGTGACCGAGTAAGCAATCTGTTCCCGATGCACTTGCAGAAGAGACCTGTATAGAGACGGGGGCAAAGAGAAAAGGGAGGAAAATATGGCTAAACTGACGTTTAAGACAGACGAATGCAAAGGCTGCGGTCTCTGCGTCGATGCCTGCCCCAAAGGAATCCTTCAGCTTGCGAAGGATAAGATCAATAAAAAGGGACACCATCCGGCGGAGTGCACTGACGAAGCAGCCTGCGTAGCGTGCACATCCTGTGCGACGATGTGTCCGGACTGCATTATCAGGATTGAGAAGTGAGGTGAATGACGTGGCAGAGAAAGTATTAATGAAGGGAAATGAGGCAATCGCGGAGGCGGCGATCATCGCCGGATGCCGCCATTACTTCGGATATCCGATCACTCCGCAGACGGAGATCGCCGCTTACATGGCAAAGAGAATGCCCAAGATCGGAGGAACGTTCCTGCAGGCGGAGAGTGAGATCGCCGCGATCAATATGGTCTACGGCGTCGCGTCTGCCGGGAAGCGGGTCATGACATCTTCCTCGAGCCCGGGAATCTCCCTGAAGAGTGAAGGGATCTCTTATCTCGCCGGTGCCGATCTTCCGGCTCTGGTCGTCAACTGCCAGAGAGGCGGTCCGGGACTNNGACTCGGCGGCATTCAGCCGAGCCAGTCGGATTATTTCCAGGCAACAAGGGGCGGCGGACACGGCGATTATCATATGATCGTGCTGGCACCCGCATCCGTGCAGGAAATGGCGCAGCTTACGATCCGCGGTTTCGAACTTGCGGATGAGTACCGCATGACGGCCATGATCCTTGCTGACGGAACGATCGGTCAGATGATGGAGCCGGTCTCGTTCGACTTCGAGCTCAAAGAACAGCCGGAAAAGCCGTGGGCTACGACGGGAACGAAAATGGCCCGTCCGCACAATATCGTGAACTCCCTGTATCTGAAACCGGAAGTTCTGGAAGAAAAGAATATTGAACGTTATGAAAAATACGCGAAGATCTGCGAAAAAGAAGCGATCGCGGAAGAGTATCTGACAGACGATGCGGAAATCGTCATCGCTGCTTTCGGCATCGCTGCACGTGTGGCGAAGAACGCCGTCAATGCAGCCCGCGCGGAAGGCATTAAGGCAGGGCTTATCCGTCCCGTTACGCTGTGGCCTTTCCCGGCCGCGAATTTCGCGAAGGCTGCGGAACACGCGAAAGAGATCATCAGCGTGGAACTCTCCATGGGCCAGATGATCGAGGACGTGAAACTCGCCACGGAATGCAAAGTGCCGGTCTCGCTGTGCAGGCGCGTCGGCGGCATGATCCCGTCTCCGGAAGAAGTCTTCCAGGCGATCCGGAAAGCGGCAGAAAGGGCAGGTGAATGAATATGGTAGTATTTGACAGACCGCATGCTTTAATCGATGTCCCGTTTCATTATTGCCCGGGATGTACGCACGGAATCGTTCACAGACTCGTCGCGGAAGCGATCGACGAACTCGGGATCGAGGGAAAAACGGTCGGTATCGCGCCGGTCGGCTGTTCCGTAATGGCATATGATTATTTTAACTGCGATATGATCGAAGCGGCGCACGGGCGCGCTCCGGCAGTCGCGACCGGTGTGAAACGCTCGGATCCGGAGAATCTCATTGTGTTCACCTATCAGGGCGACGGCGACCTCGCGTCGATCGGCACGGCGGAGACCGTCCATGCCGCTGCGAGAAATGAGAATATCACGATCATTTTCATCAATAACGCGATCTATGGTATGACCGGAGGCCAGATGGCGCCGACTTCCCTCCCGGGACAGGTCACACAGACCTCTCCGTACGGGCGCGACGTCAATCTGTGCGGTTATCCGGTCAAGGTCTGCGAGATGCTCTCCATGCTCGACGGTCCGGAATACCTCGAAAGAGTAGCCGTCAACAGCGTGAAGCATGTGAAGGCTGCGAAAAAGGCAATCAGAAAAGCATTCCAGAATCAGGTCGAGGGAAAAGGATTCTCGCTTGTTGAAGTGATTTCTTCCTGCCCGACCAACTGGGGCATGACACCCGCGAAAGCACTGGAATGGGTAGAGGAAAAGATGATCCCGTATTATCCGCTCGGTGTCTATAAGGACCGGAGCGCGGGCATTATTCCGGGTGCAAAGGAGGAAGCGTAATGACCAGAGAATACTTATTCGCGGGCTTCGGCGGACAGGGCCTTCTGTTCTCCGGAAAAGTCCTGGCTTATAAAGGCCTTATCGAGGACAAGAACGTCAGCTGGCTTCCGTCCTACGGACCGGAGATGAGAGGCGGCACGGCGAACTGCTCCGTCATTATCTCGGATGAACCGGTCGGTGCTCCGATCATTTCCAATCCGGACGTCCTTGTGGCGATGAACCTTCCGTCTCTCGATAAATATGAACCGCTTGTGAAAGCAGGCGGCACCATCCTTGTCGACAGTTCCCTGATCGAAAGAAAAGTGGAACGTGATGACGTCAGTGTTTATTATATTCCGGCGACAAAGCTCGCAAGCGAGAACGGTGCCCCGACACTGGCCAATATGATCCTTGTCGGGAAGCTGCTGGAAGTGTTCGGCGAATACGATGCGGAGCGTGTGCGTACCGCTCTCGGAAAATGCGTTTCCGCCAGACACGCGGATCTCCTGGAACTCAATCTCAAGGCGATGGAATCCGGACGAGATTACGAATAACGTTCCCCTCCGAAAGGGAAAACGAAGCCCCTGCCTCATTGCATGGCAGGGGCTTTTGCGTTATAATGAAAGTTGGTTTTTAAGACGGGAACAACGGAACCGGACATTGAACATAACACGAATGACCGTGTAGGAGTGGGGAGAACGCATTGGTCAAATCGATTGAACAGCTGCTCAGCGGCCGGTATGAATACAGCGTGACGCCTCCCGATGTGTCGCCCGGAAGGATCGACGTGACGGCGGAAGAGGGAAAGGACCACAGGGGATCTTTTGCCGTCACAAGCGGGGACGGACAGCGTCTCCGTGGGCACGGACATGTGACGAATGCGAGGATCGTACTGAGTCATGACCGCTTTACCGGAAAGGAATTCCGGGTCGGATTCGGGGTCGATACAAAGGGGCTGAAACCGGGGGATACCGTGGAAGGGGAGATCATTCTTTCTCTGAACGCGGGGGAGATTCATGTCCCGGTGACTCTGCGCGTCGGCGGCGGGGAACCGGTGTCCGGTGCCGGGCTGATCCGCTCTCTGAATGATTTCGCCGCGCTGGCAAGAATCGACGTGCGCGAAGCATACCGGATCTTTGCCGACGGAAGCCTTCTTCCCGTGGTGCGCGCTCAAAAAGAGCCTGTATATGCGCTGTACCGCGCCCTGTCTGCCGATCCGGTCACTTACCAGAGACTGGAGGAATTTCTTGTCTCGTCCGGCGTCAAAGAAGCCGTCCGTTTTACCGCTGACAAGAACAGCGAGTATTTTGAACATCTCACGGAATCCGCGCAGGGAGTTCTCCGCATCACCAAAAATACATGGGGAAATGTTTCTCTCTCCGTATCGGCGGATGAGAAATATATCGCCCTGTCGCAAAGACACTACGTCGAAGACGATTTTGTGGGCAACACGCTGGATATCACTTACGTGATCCTCTACGAGGAGCTGGGCGAAGGCATTCAGCGGGGAACGATCCGGATCGATTCGGACACCGATCGTCTTACGCTTCATATCACGGCTTCCCGCTACACTTCCGTGCACTCGGAAGAACGGGTCCTCCGAAAAAAGGCAGTGGCGGGGATCAGCCATGATGCCATCGATTTCTGCCTGAAAAAAACAGACGGCACGACTTTTGCGAAGCGGTGCATCCCCAGAATCGCTCTTCTGCGGCGCTATTCCGGAGAGAACCTGGGACTTGATCTCATGGAAGCCGCCGTCTATTATCTTGTCGGTGCGGGCAAAGCTGCCGCATCCATCCTGAGAAAATGGGAACAGCATGATTTCGGCGAAGAAGCCGCCTCTTTTGAAGCGGCCTACCTCTTTATGTCTTCCGAACTCGGCCTCGGCAATATTACGAAAGAAGATCTGAAGCCGGAGCTGGAGACCTTGTTTGCGGAGGATGAGGACAGTCTGCTGATCCTCGTGCTGCTGACGAGAATTGATCCGCAGCTGGCGGCAAGGCCCGGACGGATCCTGACGGCGATGGGGAGAATGTACCGCGCCGGCAGCCGGTCCCCCTATCTGTTTATGGAGGCGGCTCTGACCCTGCTTGGCAATGAGAGGCTTATGAACGCGCTGACTCCGTTTGCGGAGGAGATCCTTCTGTTTGCCGTAAGGCACGGGGTGATGGACCGTGACCTTGCTCTCCGGACGGCGGTGCTGTCGGCGAACGAGAAGACATTTTCTCCGATCCTTTACCGCATTCTCAGTGAATCCTACAAGATGTTCCCTCTTGACGAGATTCTGGAGGCTCTGTGCAGACTGATCATCAAGGGAAACCCGAGAAGAGAGATCTATCACGAGTGGTATGCGCGCGCCATAGAAAGAGACATCCGGATCACCCGTCTGTTCGAGTATTATATCGAAACACTGCCGGAAAACAGCAGGAAACCCTATCCGCTCAAGGTGCGGCGGTACTTTACGATGAACAATACGCTCGGATCCGGGAAGAAAGCGATGCTTTTTGCCAATATCATCCGGAATAAGGCGTATGACCCGGAGACGTTCTCCGATTATTCGGACCAGATGTCGGAGTTTGCCCGGGAAATGATTCTGAAGGGAGGAATGAATGAAGACTTTGCAGTCGTCTATACCGAATTCCTTCCCACGCTTCCGACAAAAGAAATGGCGGAGGCGATGGCATCCGTCATGTTCCGGCACGCGCTTGTAACGGATGATCCCAGAGCAAGAGAAGTGATCGTCCTGCACGGAGCCCTCCGGGAAGAGGAGAGTTACCCCGTCTACAGGGGACGCGCTTATGTGGATCTGTATACGGACGACGCCGTGATCCTGTTCAGGGACGAATCCGGGCGCCGCTATCGGAGCGGAGTCCAGTACGCGCTCACCAAGCTGATCGATTACAATACTTATATTCCGATCTGCCGCAGGTTCGGCGTGAGAGAACCCGGCCTGATCCTTCATCTTTGCACGAGAAACGCGGATCCCGGAAGGGGAGATGAGGGTACGCTCCTTGAGTTTATGTATGCGGCGTTTTCGGATGAATTCACCGGAGAATACCGGTCGGAAACGGGCGGAAAGCTTCTTGAGTTTTTTGCCGCGCACAGGGAGAGCGATTATATCGATCTTTTCCTTGCTAGGCTTCGCCCCGACCGGATCGCGCCGTCCCATCATGCGCTCCTCATAGAAGTAATGGCTCTCCGGGGCATGGACCGCGAAGCATTTGAGGTCGCCTGCCGTTACGGCTATGAAGACCTGGAGGAAGGGCTTCTCGGGCGTCTGGCCGGAAGGATGATAGAGAAAAAAGATTACGAATACGATGAGGAACTGGTCCTTATGGCTGCGGAAGCATTCCGGAGAGGCGTGCGGGACCAGCGCATTCTGATCTATCTGTGCGCGTTCTTCGAGGGGGCGCTGAAAGAAATGTGCGCTGTCCGGACAGCAGCCGCGGAAAAAGATATCACGACCCGTGTGATCGATGAGAAAATACTGCAGTACGCGATGCTGACAAGGACTTCCGTCCCGGAAGGCGCGGAGATCATCCGGAAAAACACTTCGACGGGAATTCACGAAAGGGTTCTGGAAGCGTATATTCATTTCGAGGCACAGCGGAGTTTTATGGAAAATCTTCCGCTTGACGAAAGGATCGCCGAGAGGATCGAAGCGGCCTATGACAGCGGCAGAAAAGGACAGGAAATCTGCTATCTTTCTTTGCTGCGGGCATATGCGGGCCGGACTGTGCTGACGGATGAAGAGAAAGAGCGCGGGGAGAAAATCTTCAAAGAATCGGTTGATGCCGGCTTCCTGTTCTCCTTCTATTCCAAACTCCCGGTGAGCCTTCGTCAGAAGTATCTGATGGATGACAAGATGATCATCGAGTGCCGCGCTCTGCCGGGGGATAAGGTCATGATCCGGTGCCTCGGGAGTGACGGACAGATGGCTTCGGAGCTTCCGATGAGGAGGATGACGGGCGGCATCTTTGCCCGTGCATTTACCATGTTCGCGGGAGAGATCCTGCGGTACAGGATCGTGATCCGCCGCGGCGGAGAAACGATTGAAAGACCGGAAGAAGCCTGTGTCATGACCACAACGGATCAGAACGGGAAAAGCCGGTATCAGAGGATCAACAGGATGATCGCCGAAAAGAAGATGGGGAATTATGATGCCTTCCGCGAGACGGAGCGGAAGTACGCGATGGCTGTTCACGCGGTCAGGGAACTGTTCCCGATCCGTCCGGCGGAAATCGATGAGGAGAAACAGACATGACGGAGATCCGCAATCTGCTCATCGGCCTTGAGATCGGTGAGTCTTATTCGCAGGTCGCTTTCTATGACCGCAGGACAAGGGAAGCGGTCTGTATTTCGACGCGCGCCGGAAAAGAACAGCCGGCGTTTCCGACTTCGCTGTGCAGGCTGTACGCCGACCGTGAATGGCATTTCGGCCGGGAAGCCGAGTATTTCGCCATTCGCGGAGAAGGAGAGCGCGTTTCGGATCTTTATAAAGTGTTTTGCAGCGAGCAGCCGGTCGTGTCCCTCGGGGACCGGTTTGAACCGTGGGAGCTCATGGCGGTCTTTCTTCGGGAATCACTGGAACTGCTCGGCGTGAACGATGTTCTCGGAAATCTCCGGGGACTCATGGTCACAACGCCTGTCCTCGACCGGCTGTTTGCCAGAAATGTGAACCGGGCAATGGAGTTTCTGCTCGGGAGAACGACGGGATATTCCGTGCAGGACCGTCTGGAGAGCTTTTACTATTACTGCATCAGCAAGAATCTCGACACGATCCGCCGGCCGATCTGCCTCCTCGAAGTGGAAGGCAATACCGTGCACCTGCACATGCTCACCGGCAACTCCGGGCGCACGCCGATCACGGCTAACGTAAGGACGTTCGCGAGGACGCATCTTTCGGGAAATGACGCCGAGAGGGATCAGATCCTCTGTGATTATCTGAGGGAGAATCTTGACGAGACGGGATTTACGGCGACCTATGTGGTGGCGGACGGATTTACGGGAGAACGCTATCCCGCGTGTGCACAATACCTGACGCAAAGAGGAAGACGTGCTTTTGCGGGGAACAACCTGTTCGTAAAAGGGGCCTGTTTTGCGGCAAGAGAAAAATCAGAGCCGGGCAGGACAAAGAATATCCTGTTTCTCAGCAAGGATCTCGTGAGAGTGAACATCGGGACGGAACTCCTGGTGGACGGAGAACGCTCCTATTATCCGGTGATCACCGCGGGGACGAACTGGTACGACAGCGCCCGTTCGTTCGAGATGATCCCTGCAGACCGGGAACGGATCGTTTTCCGGATCAGCGGGATGGAGGACGGTTACGAGGGCGTGTTCGCTCTGGATCTCGAGGGAATCCCCGCCCGGCCGGAAGGAGCCGGAAGACTTCTTGTGGAGGCGGAATGCCCTTCCGGGGAGGAATGTGAGATCCGCGTGACGGATCTGGGATTCGGCGGACTGTATCCGGCTTCCGGAAAGCACTGGAGAAAGAGGATCCCGCTCGGGAGCGGTGCCGGAGAGGAGATCTCCGGGGAACTGGCCGGAAGACTCTGCAG
The DNA here is from genome assembly GCA_002308255.1 of Lachnospiraceae bacterium UBA1251. GTDB lineage: Bacteria > Bacillota > Clostridia > Lachnospirales > Lachnospiraceae > Chordicoccus. The sequence continues at coordinate 14,155 of DBVZ01000130.1, forward strand.
GATCCCCGTCGCGAAGATCCCGTATCAGATCGCCAGTATCGGGGCAGATGCTTCTTCGATCGAGGAGATCTGTTATTTCCTGTATAATTACCCGGAGCTGATCGATTCGGAGATCCTTTGCGAAGATCTCTGTGTCTGGTTCGAAGAGGAACTGGGTCTGCGTGATCTTGCCGCGGTTGTAAGGGCGGCACTGTATGAGGGAAATGATCTCGCAGGCTGTATTTTCCCGATCTTCCGCGCAGCCGGGTATAAAGCGGAGGCGGCGGATGAGGATTACCGGAGAAAACTCGGAATCCTCATGAGAGACTCCAGAATCGTACGCATGAAGAAAAAGGGAGATGCCCTCGCCGGATACGGAAAATATATCAGCGCCCTCAGCGTTTACCGCACAGTGGTAAAGAATGTTGATGAGAAGAAAGAGGATCCTGTCTTTATGGCCTCTCTTTTCCACAATATGGGAGCGGTCTACATGCAGATGCTGCTTTACGAGGAGTCGCTGGACTGCTTCAAGAAGGCCTATATCCGCTATCACACCAGGGAAAGTCTCAGAGTATATCTCACGGCTGCCGCCATCGCAAGACCCAAGAGCAAATATGAAGAGATCCTGAAGACCATGCATGTGGATGACGAACTGCGGGGAGAAATCGACCGGGCGATCGCCTCATCCCTTAACTACGAAGCGCCGGCAGTGCCGGAAGACCCGGAGCAAGTCGTGGAATCGCTGATGGCCCAGTACAGAAGCGCCGCGGGTCTGCCCGGACGGAATACCTGAAAAAGAAGAGGAGACAAAATGTACGATCGTTATGAGAGTCCGCTGTCCAGGCGGTATGCAAGCAAAGAGATGCAGGAGATCTTTTCCCAGGACCGGAAGTTCCGGACCTGGAGACGGCTTTGGATCGCTCTTGCCGAGAGTGAGAAGGAGCTCGGGCTGCCCGTCACGCAGGAGCAGATCGACGAGCTGAAGGCGCATGCCGATGATATTAATTATGACGTTGCGGAGGCAAGAGAGAAGATCGTGCGTCATGACGTGATGTCCCATGTCTATGCTTATGGGCAGCAGTGCCCGAAAGCGAAGGGAATCATTCATCTCGGTGCGACGAGCTGCTATGTCGGAGATAATACCGATATCATCATCATGAGAGACGCACTGGCGGTCATTCGCAGAAAACTGCTGAATGTCATCGCCAATCTGGCGGAGTTCGCGGACAAATATAAAGATCTGCCATGCCTTGCTTTTACTCACTATCAGCCCGCGCAGCCGACGACGGTCGGAAAACGTGCGACCCTGTGGATCAACGAGTTCATGATCGATCTTGAGGATCTTGATTA
>DBVZ01000130.1:15506-37584 GCA_002308255.1 Lachnospiraceae bacterium UBA1251
TCCAAGGGCACGACCGGTACACAGGCGAGCTTCCTGGAACTGTTCAACGGAGATCATGAAAAATGCAGGGAGATCGACCGCAGGATCGCTGAGAAAATGGGTTTTGAGGCATGCTATCCCGTTTCGGGACAGACGTATTCCCGGAAGATCGATACAAGAGTGCTGAATATCCTTGGGGGAATTGCCGCGAGCGCAACGAAATTCTCAAATGATATCCGGCTTCTGCAGCACATGAAGGAGATTGAGGAACCGTTCGAAAAGACCCAGATCGGNNTCCTCCGCCATGGCGTACAAGAGAAATCCGATGCGGAGCGAGAGGATCGCTTCGCTCTCGAGATATATCATTTCCGCAGTGATGAACCCGGAGATCACCTCTGCCGTGCAGTGGTTCGAGCGGACACTGGACGATTCCGCGAACAAGCGGATCTCCGTGCCGGAAGCGTTCCTTGCATGCGACGGTGTGCTCGATCTCATGATGAACGTTTCGGAAGGACTTGTCGTGTATCCGAAAGTCATCCGGAAACATCTAATGGCCGAGCTGCCTTTCATGGCGACCGAAAACATCATGATGGACGCCGTCAAAGCGGGAGGAGACCGGCAGGAGCTCCATGAGCGCATCCGTACACTTTCCATGGAAGCCGGCCGCAATGTCAAGGAAGAGGGCAGGGAGAACAACCTTCTCGATCTGATTGCGGCGGATCCGGTCTTTGGCCTCACGAGACAGGAACTCGACAGCTGCATGGTGCCGGAACGCTATACGGGCCGTGCGAAAGAGCAGACGGAAGAGTACCTGAAGGAAGTGGTACGGCCGGTCCTTGACGAAAACCGGGGAGAACTCGGGATCCGGGCGGAGATCAATGTGTGATCTCCCCCGTACAGAATGATTTCTGACAGCCGGATGGCTCAGGAATAAAGTAACGGAAAATGGTCCGCCTCTTTATGGCGGGCCGCACGGGCACGGATCTGTCTGCGCCGTTCGCAGATAAAAAGGTGTTCCGTAAGGGAGAAATGAATGGTAACAGCAGTTGTAGGAGCAAACTGGGGGGACGAAGGAAAAGGAAAAATCACTGACATGCTCGCGCAGAAAGCGGATATTATCGTGCGGTTTCAGGGCGGCGCCAACGCCGGCCACACGATCGTGAACAAGTACGGAAAATTCGCTCTGCACACATTGCCTTCCGGGATATTTTACGGGCACACGACAAGCGTGATCGGAAACGGCGTGGCCCTGAATGTCCCGGTTCTTTTCCGGGAACTGAAGGAAATCACAGAAAAAGGTGTTCCGATGCCGAAGATCCTGATCTCTGACCGCGCGCAGATGGTGATGTCCTATCACATCCTGCTGGACCGGTGTGAAGAGGAGCGGCTGGCCGGCAGATCGTTCGGTTCCACGCAGTCCGGCATAGCGCCGTTTTATTCCGATAAATACGCGAAGATCGGAATCCAGGTCAGCGAATTGAGCGACAGGAAGGCTCTCGAGGAGAAAGTCAGAAATATCTGCACACTGAAAAACGTGATGCTTACCGGTCTGTACGGAAAAGAGCCTCTGAATCCGGACAAAATCATGGAGGAACTGGAAACGTATCGGGAAATGCTGGAGCCGTATGCGGCCGACACGGCCGTATTTCTTGAGAACGCGATCCGTGATGGGAAAAACATCCTGCTTGAGGGACAGCTCGGTACAATGAAAGATCCGGATCACGGCATTTATCCCATGGTGACATCCTCTTCGACGCTGGCGGCTTTCGGCGCGGTCGGAGCGGGGATCCCTCCCTATGAGATCAAAAAGATCGTGGCTGTGACAAAAGCATATTCGAGCGCGGTCGGTGCCGGTGAATTTGTTTCGGAGATCTTCGGAGAGGAAGCGGATGAGCTGAGAAGACGCGGCGGAGACGGCGGAGAATACGGCGCGACCACGGGACGTCCGAGAAGGATGGGATGGTATGACGCGGTGGCTTCCCGGTACGGGTGCCGTCTGCAGGGTGCGACGGACGTGGCGCTGACGGTGCTTGACGTGCTCGGCTATCTCGAAAAGATTCCGGTCTGCGTGGCTTATGAGATTGACGGAAAGATCACGACAGAATTTCCGACTACGACGCTGCTGAAGAAGGCAAAGCCGGTATACGAGATCCTTCCGGGCTGGAAAAGCGATATCCGGGGCATTCGCAGGTATGAAGATCTTCCGGAGAACTGCAGGCGTTACATCGCATTTATCGAGGAGAAGATCGGTTATCCGGTTACAATGATCTCCAACGGTCCCGGAAGGGATGACATCATCTACAGATAAATGTTCAGTACCCGATCCGTATCCCGATGAAAATAAACGCGATCACCAGAAGAAAGGTCGCCGCAAAGAGAGGCAGCGATTTCCGGACCCATCGGAGATAGGGTACGCCTATCATGGAGAGACCGATCAGCAGGACGGGAGAAGTGGGGAACAGCAGGTTCGTGTATCCGTCGCCGAATGTGTAGATGAGGACTTCCATCTGTTTTGTAAGGCCGACAGGAAGGACACTGAGAACAGACATTACTGCCATGGCTTTCGCCGTGGAGGAGGAAATGAAGAACTCAAGGATCAGAACGATCCCGAACAGGATCAGCGCCACCTGATAGATGTTGCGCGCAGCGACAAGCCGGCTGATCCCGTTCGATATGGTGGGCAGGATGTGCCCCTCTGTCAGAATGTATTTTACGGATGCCGCCATCAGAACGAAGAGGATCGACGGCAGTGCGGACAGAACTCCTTTCAGGAAGCTGCGAAAAGTGTCTTTGCAGTGAAATTCCGTTGCGGTCATCGCTGTGAGGAGCCCGAAGAACAGGAAATAGACAGTAAGAACCACAACCGTATAATCTCTCAGGAACGGCAGCAAGGTGCACAGGATGATGCATGCGAGGGCACCGAGCAGAAAGGTCAGGCAGGATACAAATATTTTTTTCTCGTTCGGGATCTCCTCCGCACGGTAAATGTCCTGCCGGATCTGACGGTCCTGTTCAAAAGTCAGGGAAGACGCCGGGTCTTTCCTGATTTTTTTGATGTACAGGAAAATGAATCCCAGAAGCAACATGTACATCACTGCGAAAATTACGATCCGGTACCAGACGTGGAGCAGGGGGCTTACGCCGATGATATCGGAGGCGAACAGGACGGTAAAGGGATTGGTGATGGCACTGGCGAAGCCGAATCCGCAGGCACCGACGGAAACCAGAAAACCGACGAAGGAATCATACCCCATCGAGACCATCAGGACAGCCGTGATGGGAAGGAGCGTGAGCATTTCCTCAAACAGGCCGAGAAAAGCTCCGAAAACCATGAACGTAAGCGCGGTGACGCTTACAAGAAGCTTCCGGGACCGCTGCGCTGCGCGGACGATGCGGACGACGATCGCCCGGATGCCTCCGAAGTCGTTCATGGCCTGGAAGACGCCGGAGACGGAAAGAAGAAAAACGGAAAGAACGATCACCGTGAGCCCGTCGGAGGTTCCGAGATTCAGAAAAGGAGACAGCAGCCCCCGGATGACGCCGATCCCGTTCTCATCTTCAAGCGGAATGTATTTTCCGTAATCGACGGTTTCCTCCCCGTTCACGATCACGGTGCCGTACGTCCCTTTCGGAATGATATAGGTCAGCAGGATCGAGACCAGAATCAGAAGGAAAAGGATGGTAAATGCGGAAAAAAATACTTTTTTGCCGATCCGGATCAGCCGGCCGTTTTCATTCGATGTGCTCATCATGCTCCTTTTTCAGCATTTCAAAAACAGCTGCCGTCCGTGTGCAGACAGCCCTGTTTTCGCGGGGATAGAAATAGTACAGTTCGTCGCGCCAGTACATCTCGAATTCTTCATTTACGGAAAAAGCGATCCCTTCCAGATCGCGGACGGTATAGGAAAAAGAGGTGCCGTCCGTCTCGCTCTCATAGGAGACGCCGTGCCGGTCAAAGCGGAAAATACCGCGATCGGTCCGGTTGTCTTTTTTTTCTTTCCCGAATATTTTAGTATCTACCGGGACCGTCAGAGAAAATGACCCGATGTTTTCCCGTTCGATTTCGATGATCCGGGCATAGTAATCGGCGAGATTCCTGATCCGCGGATCGTCGAAAGTGTAGTCATCCTTAATGCGGTATTCCTTACCGCAGGAGGAGCAGATCAGGAGATTGCCCTTCGAGCGGTTGGAATACAGGGTCCGGCAGTGGGGACACATATAAAGCAGGTTTTCCAGCCCTTTTGCTTTACGGCACGAACGGAACGGATTCTCCGGAGGGTAATCAAATTCGTTGAACAGAAGGTTTTCGTTCATGATCCGAAGGATCTCCGAATTACTCATCTCACTGAGTTCTTCCGGGCGCAGGATCCTCATCACCTCGACGTCAACAGGTCCGCGAAAAGCGGATCTGCGCCATTTGGGCTTGCGAAGGTAAGCGCCGCGAACCTGCACGAGGACCGTCGGTATTTTCAGCTTTTTTGCAAGGGAAGCGGTGCCGGGCGGGATGATTCCCCCGCATCCGTCGGGCGAAAGGCGGGCTTCGGGAAAAATGATGATCGGATATCCTTTCGATTTCATTTTCAGGATCGAACGGACCGCATCCAGATCCGTATCAAAGATCTTCTTATAAATATATCCGTATTTTGCCGCGGATTTTCCGACGAAAGGAACCTGACGGTAATAACGGTTCACGACGAACGAGGAATTCCTGTCCGGATCGATCTGTCTGACAAAGTCCGGATCAAAGAAGCAGTGATGATTGGAAAGCAGAAGATAAGGTACGTCGATCCTGCGGACAGGCTCCGCATTATGAAGACGGACCCGGAACCCGAAAGCCATCCGGTGAACGATCCAGCTCATGACACCGTTCATAAAATGATCGGGGGTTCCTTCGTTCTGACGGAAAAAGAACCGGCTCAGCACCATGTAAAGAAGTGTGAACAGAATTGCTGCCGCACATACGATGGCAAGGATCAGAGCCCAGACCGGAAGGTCATTTACAATAAATTCCCTTAGGGCGGTGCCCATCAGGATGGAAGTGCATATGGAGGGAATGACGCCTGTTGTACAGGTGAGAAGATAGCGGGGATATCTGATCTTCCGCCCGGCACCGTAATAGCAGATGGCGCCGAAAGGGATAACGGGCATGATAAACAGCAGATACATGAAAATGACCACGCTCTTCTGCCGGTTCATTTTTGCGTAATGCTCGATTTTTTCCGTATTGTGGAAGAGATCGCCGTTAAAGCGGAAAACATGGACGATAAAATAGATGATGGAAGCTCCTGCCGCGACGCCGGCGTCGCACAAAAGAAGGGCAAGCCACCAGGGATAGCTCATGCTCGAGGAGAGCTGGATAAACTCCGCGGGGATGAAAATAACCACCATCTGCAGCGCCTCGATCAGAGATACGGTAATGCATCCCAGGATGCCGCGCTCTTCCAGAAGATCACGGGCAGCGGCCGTATTGCCTTTCAGTTCGAAGCGCAGAAGCGGGAAAAAAATACTCCGCAGGAAAAAAACGAGCAGGAGTAATACAAACGCGGCCAGCACAAGAATGATGGTCTTTTCTATTCTGTTTTTTTTACGGCTGTTTTCCATAATCGTCTGCAGATGCTGATAGCCATGACGGCGAACATTGCAAATGCTGTGCGGTTATGCTTTGACACCAAGAGAACTAAGGGTTCGCACTGCATCGGGATAGTTTTCAAAACGGAACGCGGCAAAGCCGAGTTCCCGGGCGGCGGCGACATTCTCCTCGCGGTCATCGATGAACACGCATCTCGAAGCGCTCAGATCGTATTGATCCAGAAGCTGCCGGAAAATACGCGGATCGGGCTTCAGAAGGTGGACGTCGCATGACCAGACCGCACCGTCAAAAAATCTTTCGAAATCAAGATTGCCGCTCTTTCTCATTTCCTCCGCCGCGCCGACAGGCCAGTTGGAGAGGATATAAAGACGGTAGCCTTTGGCGCGAAGCGCGGCAAGCCAGGATTCCGTATAGGGATAAGGAACCAGACACTGATAAATGGTATTGATATAGCGCCGGATATCTTCTTCCAGTTCCGGAGCTTCCTGCGCGAAAGCGCGGATGACTTCTTCCCGCGTCACAGTTCCCTCGTCGAGAGAGTGCCACAGATCGCTTTCATAGATACGGTTTTCCACAAAAGCAAGTCCCTCCGGAGAGAGGCCGAGGCTTTCGGCGTGCTCGTGCCAGGGAAAATCGACAAGAACGCGGCCGAGATCAAAGATGACAGCGTCCACGACGGGAGATTTGCCGGGGCGCACCGCTTTCGCGGCAAGCTGCATTGCGTAAAGAAAAACAGGCACTATAATCGTCATGGCCAAAGACCCGAAAAAGAGGCCCCGCGCGGAGGGATCTTTCCTGAGAGCAAAGACCATGGTCAGGACATACATGAGAAGAATGAGAACAACACCCGCAAGAGCGAGTATACGGCGTATTTTTTTCATGAGACGATTATAACACAGTAAAGAAGTATTTGCTTGCTTTTAACTAATTTATGCGATAAGCTAAAACAAGTCTATGCGGATCCCGGGAAAACGGGGGATCAGGAGGAAAAGAAAATGGCAGATCTTGAAAACACACAGGAAAAAGTCGATAAACACTCCCTTCTGGGGAAATGGCGCGCCGTCGCGTATGATATGAATGCCGACAAAGGCCGCTTAAGACTGTTCTGGGATGAGTATTTTGAGAAGGAAAAGAAGATTTACGAACAGCTCCTTGCGAATCCGGAGGAAAAAGTGACGGGAAGCGTAGCGGCTCTCGCGCAGAAATACGGAATCGACGTCATGACGATGACCGGCTTCCTCGACGGGATCAATGACAGTCTGCTGGAACCGAATCCGGTCGAGACCATGACGGAGGAGACGGAAGTCAGTCTCGCTTTTGACAAGGAAAAACTATATAAAAATATGGTTGCCGCCGATGCGGAATGGCTCTACGGACTGCCGCAGTGGGAAGCGATCTATGACGAGGAAACAAGGAAAGAACTGTATCTCGAACAGAAAAAATCCCGGACGGTCGTGAAAGGGAAAAAGATCGGCAGAAATGATCCCTGCCCGTGCGGTTCCGGGAAGAAATACAAACATTGCTGCGGAAGAAACGCATGATATCGGATACAGACAGAACGGAGAAGGCGGAATGAGTGAGATCTCGAAAACACTTGCTGAAAAACTGGAATTCGTGAGAAAGACGCTTGCGACGGCAGAGCGGTACGAGCATGCGGTGCATGTGATCAATTTCGATATGGAGACGCTGTGCCCTGCGGACGGTATGGAGGAAGAGGGCGAGACGATCGCTTTCCTATCCACGGAAGCCTATAAGATGCTGAAATCCGACGATTTCATTCAGGCTGCGGAGTATCTGTATGAACACCGCTTCGGCAGCGGAACGGAACAGGATCCCGGAGAAGACGCGCTGGAAGAACTTGACTGCCTGCTCGCGGAGACACTTCACAGGGAATACGCAAAGATCAGGAACATTACGCCGGAAATGAATCATGAATTCACACTGGCGTTTAATAAGGCGTATATCGACTGGCTGAACGCGAAAAACGCGTCGGATTTCAGCGCATTTGTGCCGTCTCTCGAAAAAGTGAGGGAGATCAACCTTAAGCAGGTATCTCTTCGCACGGAAAGAAAAGAAAATGTTTATGACAATCTCCTCGACGATTATGAGAGGGGGATCACGAGCGCAGATCTTGACGAGGCTTTCGGGAAATGCAAGGAACGGCTGATTCCGTTCCTTGAGAAGATCAAAGCGAGCAGAAAGACCATCCGGACGGATTTCCTGTCAAGGCCGGTAAAGGATGAACAGCAGAGGGAGATGACGCGGTATCTTCTTGAGACGATCCGCTATGATTTCCGCAGAGGCGCTTATGCGACGACGGAGCATCCCTTTACGGATGATCTGGCCAGAAACGATGTGCGTATCACGACGCATTTTTATCCCGAAAGGTTCAGCTCGAGTCTGTATTCCGTGATGCATGAAGGCGGACACGCCCTGTTCGGACAGCTTCAGCCGTATGAACACCACGGAAAATATGTTGCGAATAACATGACGCTTGGGATGCATGAATCCGTTTCCCGTTTTTACGAGAACCGGATTGGCAGGAGCGAAGCGTTCACTGGCCTGATCTTCCCGAAGATCAGGGAGATCTTCCCGGGCGTGCTTGACGATGTTTCCCCGAAAGAATTCTATGAGGGGGTAAATGTCGTAAGTCCTTCGCTGATCAGGACGGAAGCCGACGAGTTTACGTATACGTTCCACATTATAATCCGGTACGAAATCGAGAAAATGATCGTGGACGGAACGGCTTCGATCGGAGATCTCCCGGAGATCTGGAACGGAAAATACAGGGAGTACCTCGGCATAACGCCGCAAAACGACGCGGAGGGCGTCCTGCAGGATGTGCACTGGTCAGGCAGCTTCGGATATTTTCCGACATACGCGCTCGGCAATATGTACAACGCCATGTTCTATAACCGCATGAAGACGGAAATAGATCCTTCCGCCTGCGTCGCGGCAGGGGATCTCGGGACGGTCAATACATGGATGAAAGAAAATGTCTTTGCAAAGGCGAATCTACTGGAGCCGAAAGACTGGATCCGGGATATCACCGGACGGGCTCTGACGCCGGATGATTTCCTCGATTATCTTGAAGAAAAATACGGGACTCTTTACGGGATCGGATGAGACGGGAACACGGATAACAAAGACACAAAAACAGCGCGGAACGGATGCGTTCCGCGCTGTTTTCCGCAAAAGACGGACAGGCTGCAAAAAGATCCTGCTTACTGAAGAGCGTTGATCAGTTCGGAGGAAGCCCTGAGCGTGTACTGTTTTGCTCCGGTTCCTTGCGGATCTCCGAAGACCAGGGTCAGCGAAGACGGATTGCCTTCCACCGCAAAAGCGATGCAGAAGGAACCGCTTTCCCCTTTGGAAAGAGGAGAGATCTGGGAAAGGGGTTCAGCCTCCGGGTCAAGTTCGTAGGAACGGCAGGCGATATTATTCCCGTCTATCAGGCGGAATCCGGACGCTCCGGCGAAAACAGGATCGGAGGAGGCGACAGATGTAACCGTGTAGCGTACAAGAACGACATTGGAAGCATCTTCCTCAAAATCGCTTCTCATATCCGTAAGTTCCATACTGTCAATGCGGAGCGTATAGGAAGAGGCGCCTGCAGCGTCCGTCACGGGATACTCTCTGCCGGCTTCCGCTGCTTTCGCATCCTGAGCTACGGAGACTTTCTCGCCCTGGAAAGAGACCGTGCCTTCCCCGTCCGGAGAAGGCGGGATCACCGGATCCTCCACGACGGTGGGATCATAGTTTTCGTCGATGATCGTCTGCGGATTGAATCCGGGGTCAAACTCATTGTCTTCGGTAGGCGTCATCGTGGGGACCGGTTCCTCTGCGGAAGAAGAATCCTCAGGTTCCGGAACCTCTGTCTCTGATGAAACGGCTTTGACGGTTTCGGAACTTTCGGCGGTTGTTTCCTTCTCTTCGGATTCGGAAGAAGAGGAAGCTTCCGGCGCCTCGGAAGCGGCTTTGGAGCCGCATCCGGTGAGAACTGCTCCGAGCAGCAAAGCGATCGAGAGAAGAAGGGCAGCAGTTATATGTTTCATTAAGGATTACCTCCTGAATCTGTTAAGTATTATGCATTCATAAGCAGCAGTTCATCCGTCCGGATGATTTGTCCATTATAGCACTATCTTATAAGAAAGGCAAAAATGGAGAATATTACAGAAATGTCTTGACGAACCGCTGAAGGAGTGGTATGTTATTCAAGGTTCAAGCAGCGTTCCACGCTCACCCCGGCGCAAATGCGTGTCCGGGCGTTCATAAAGACACGAATGTGTATTTGGATGTGGATGGCTTGCTGTCCGCATTTTTTTTGTTTCATCCGGCGGCCGGACCGCCGGGGCACAGGCTTTAGGGAGGGTAAAGCTATCAGCAATTTAATGGTCAACGGTCAGATCCGTGAAAGAGAAGTCCGTTTAATCGATGAAAACGGAACGCAGATTGGAATCATTCCTACTCGCGAAGCGCAGCAAAGAGCGGACGATGCGGGACTCGATCTCGTGTGTGTCTCTCCGAAAGCGGTTCCTCCGGTATGCAAGATCGTGGATTTCGGAAAATACCGGTACGAACTTGCGAGGAAGGAAAAAGAAGCCAAGAAAAAGCAGAAGATCATCGAGATCAAAGAGATCCGTATGTCTCCCAACATCGACACAAACGATCTCAACACAAAGATCTCTGCTGCCCGGAAATTCCTCAGCAAGGGCAACAAAGTCAAGATAAGCATTCGCTTCAGAGGCCGTGAGATGGCTCATACAGCGGACAGCAAACCCATGATGGATGATTTTGCCGCGCAGCTTTCAGATGTCGCCGTGATTGACAAGCCGGCTAAGATGGAAGGCCGTTTTATGACGATGTTCCTGTCAGCCAAAAAGTAATCGGAAAACAATTAAGAAGGGAGTCCTCTATTATGCCAAAGATGAAGACAAAACGTGCCGCTGCAAAGCGTTTCACCAAAACCGGCACAGGCAAACTTAAAAGAATGAAAGCTTATAAGAGCCATATCTTAACAAAAAAAGATCGCAAGACCAAGAGAAATCTGCGTCATGCGACCATAACGGATCCCACGAACGCAAAGGTAATGAAGAAGATTTTACCGTATCTTTAATCAGGGGAGGAAATAAGAAATGGCAAGAATTAAAGGCGGACTGAATGCCCGCAAAAGACACAACCGCGTTCTGAAACTGGCTAAAGGTTACAGAGGCGCAAGATCCAAACAGTACAGAATCGCAAAACAGTCTGTTATGCGTGCGCTGGCAAGCTCTTATGCAGGCAGACGTGAAAGAAGAAGGGACTTCCGTAAGCTCTGGATCGCCCGCATCAACGCCGGCGCCCGTCTCAACGGTCTTTCCTACAGCAAGATGATGCACGGTCTGAAAGTGGCCGGCATCGATATCAACCGCAAAATGCTTGCGGAGCTCGCCGTCAATCATCCGGCGGATTTCGCCTCTCTCGTCGAGGTCGCGAAGAACAACCAGTAAGCATTGAACACAGAATTGAAAGAACGTATAATAAAGGAAGCGTTTCCGTGAGGAAATGCTTCCTTTATTCATAGATGCGGTATGGAGTGAAACCATGGATCTTTTTGATTATATGAAACAGAAAAACGCGGAGAACGAGTCACCGCTGGCGATGCGCATGCGGCCGCGCACGCTGGAGGAGATCGTCGGCCAGCAGCATATCATCGGCGAGGGAAAGCTGCTGAGGCGCGCTATTCAGGCGGACAAACTCAGTTCTGTCATTTTTTACGGACCGCCCGGCAGCGGCAAGACGACGCTGGCAAAAGTGATCGCGGGGACGACAAAGGCCGAGTTCCGCCAGATCAATGCGACGACTGCGGGCAAAAAGGATATGGAAGCGGTCATAAATGAGGCGAAGACCACACTGGCGGGATACGGAAGAAAAACGATCCTTTTTATCGATGAGATCCACCGTTTCAATAAAGGGCAGCAGGATTACCTGCTTCCTTTTGTGGAGGACGGAACGATCATTCTGATCGGCGCGACGACGGAAAATCCCTATTTTGAAGTCAACGGGGCTCTCCTTTCCAGATCAACGGTTTTCGAACTGAAACCGCTCGAGAGGGAAGATATCGCTCTTCTTATCGACAGAACGCTCGCCGACACCGCCCGCGGTCTCGGAAGTTTTCACGCAAAGATCACGCAGGAGGCAAAGGCGTTTCTCGCCGATATATCCGGAGGCGACGCGAGAGCGGCGCTCAACGCCGTTGAACTTGCTGTCATGACGACGCCGGTGCGGCCGGACGGGACCCTTCTGATCGATCTCGAGACGGCATCGGAGTGTATTCAGCGTCGTGCCGTGCGGTATGACAAGGACGGGGATCAGCATTACGATACCATTTCCGCTTTCATCAAGAGCATGAGGGGGACCGATCCGGATGCGGCGGTATACTATCTTGCCAAAATGCTGAAAGCCGGCGAAGATGTGAAGTTCATAGCCAGGAGGATTATGATCTGCGCGTCGGAAGATGTGGGCAACGCGGATCCGATGGCCATGGTGGTTGCCTCCGCAGCCGCCCAGAACGTGGAAAGGGTTGGTATGCCGGAATCGCAGCTGATTCTTGCGCAGGCGGCCATCTATGTCGCATGCGCCCCAAAGAGCAATGCGTGTACGGAGGCGATCTACAGCGCCTCAAGAAGTGTGGAGGAGATAAAGACGACGGTCCCGGCGCATCTGCAGGACGCACATTACAGAGGACACGAGTCTCTCGGCAGAGGGATCGGCTATCTGTACGCGCATGATTTCCCGGAACACTATGTAAAGCAGCAGTATCTGCCGGATGAGATCGCAGGTACGGTGTTCTATGAACCGACCCGGATCGGAAAAGAAGCGGAGATCAGTGACCGGCTTCGTCATCTGAGGGAACGGGAAGAAGAGCCCTCATGACCGTCAGGTACAGTTCCTGGTTCTTATCGGCCCAGTTCCGGCACATCGCTTCCGCCTCTTCTTTCGACATGACGTTGATCGTCATGGATAAAAGCGGAGCGCCCTGCTCGATGATCTCAAGACGGACCTCATACTCCCTCAGAGCGGTCAGTTTATAGTCGGCACGGATACCGGATTCACTCCGGAGCGTGAAGGAGTTTTCCTTCAGATAATCGAGGATCTCCGCGCGGATCCCGGCGTCCAGCATACTCTCTAAAGAAGTGACGGTCTGAATGCCTTCTTCCGTAATGGAATACAGCGTAAAGCGCTTTGTTGCTTCGGAAGCGATCTGTCCGCCGTCCAGCAGATCACTGATGGCTTCCTGCGCGTGGAAATAATCGGTGTAGTTCCGGTTGAGGAGAAAGTCAACGATCTGGTTGTTCGAGAGAGGAAAAGTCACTTTCTCGAGCATGTAAAGGATCATCAGTTTATATAAGGAAAGACCCGGATAAGCCATAAAAGCCTCCCTGCAGGATATCGCGGCACGGCATTTGCAAAAACGCCGGAATGTGATTGTTATTTTGCGGAAAAACTGATACAATAAACAGGAGCATTTTCGTACTTCAAAGTCTTAAAGCAGATCACGGGAGGGCAGCATGAACAAAAAACTTCATAAACCATCGGTGGACCGTTTTTTCGACGCGGTACTGTGTCTTGAGGACCGTGACGAGTGCTATCAGTTCTTTGAGGATGTCTGTACGGTAAACGAGATCCTTTCTCTTGCCCAGCGCTTTGAGGTGGCCGGAATGCTTCGATCGGGAAAAACCTATCTCGAGATCTCCGAAGCGACCGGGGCGTCTACAGCGACGATCAGCCGGGTCAACCGCTCTCTGGTTTACAGCAACGACGGCTATCAGATCGTGTTCGGACGTCTGGACGAGAAAGAGAAAGAACAGCAGGACTGATTCTCTTTTTCGCCGTTATTTCTTTTTCTTGCCGGTATCTCCGTAGTCATCCGGAAGCAGGTCAACGAGGTGTTCGATGATCTGCTTTTTTACGTAAATATCAAAGCTCAGCATACATATGAAGGAAAAGAACCGGAGATACTCCCTGTCGTCGTCCGGACAGTCCTTCTCTGTAAATGTCCTGTCCGAGTGCAGATAACGCCGGATGATCTCTCTGGCGGTGTCTTTGGACTGTTCCTGTTCCGTGTGATAGATCACCTCATAGATCTCTTCGAGGCTCACGGAAGGATCGTCTGTGTGAAAACGGGCGATCATCGGGTGAAGGATCTTCTGGATATCCCCGATCGAGAGAAAACTTTTCAGATAGTAAATGAAAGTCAGCAGATAAAGGTGGTCTTTGGAGTACTTTTTCCTGTCGGGCGGAGGCAGCAGATCATTCTTCGTGTAATTATTGATCATTGTCTTCGTCAGCAGCTTATCGTCCGGATAGCGTTTGCAGGAAGAGAGCTCTCTGTCCATAAAGGTTGTTACCTGATCCATATACAGAGGAATATCCGGAATAGCGTCCGGCTCGATATAATCAAGAGAGCTGATCTGGGACAGAATCTCCCGAAGGCGTTGTTTCGTGGACTGATTCATGGTATACTCCGTTTTACTGTACTGAAACAAAAACAACAGGTCAGCTTCATTATATGGTTTTAAAAACGACATGACAAGTGAGAAACAAAAAAAAGAAGAAAGCCGTTTTATCCGGGGGCTGAATGATATGCAGCGCAAAGCGGTGATGCATACCGACGGCCCGCTCCTTATTCTGGCCGGCGCGGGATCCGGAAAGACGAAGGTCCTCGTGCACAGGATCGCCAGACTGATCGACGAGGAACAGGTGCCTCCCGGAAGGATCATGGCGATCACATTTACCAATAAAGCGGCGGATGAAATGCGCGCCCGCGTGGACAATATGGTGGGATTCGGCTCCGGCGAGATCTGGGTCTCCACCTTTCATTCGAGCTGCGTACGCATTCTCCGAAGAGAGATCGAACAGATCGGATACGGCCGGTATTTTTCCATCTATGATACGGACGACCAGCTCCGGATCATGAAAGAAGTCTGCAAATATCTGAATATTGATACCAGGTTCTGCAAAGAAAAAGCGATCCTTCACGCGATCTCCAGAGCGAAGGACGAACTCATCGATCCGGACCGGTATGAAAAACAGGCGTGCGACGATTTTGAAAATACGGTGGCGAAAGCCTACCGGCGGTATCAGGAAGTTCTGTTCAAAAACAATGCGCTCGATTTTGATGACCTTATTGTGAAGACCGTGGAACTGTTCCGCACCTGCCCGGAGGTTCTGGCATTTTATCAGGAAAAATTCCGACATATCCTTGTCGACGAATACCAGGATACGAATACCGTACAGTTTGTATATGTGAGTCTTCTGGCGGGAAAACATCACAATCTGTGCGTTGTGGGCGATGACGATCAGTCGATCTACCGGTTCCGCGGCGCGAATATCACCAACATCCTCAGTTTTGAGGAGAAGTTCCCCGACGCGGAAGTCGTGCGTCTCGAGCAGAATTACCGGTCGACGCAGAATATACTGGACTGCGCCAACGAAGTGATCCGTCATAACAGGACGAGGAAAAAGAAAACACTCTGGACAGGAAATGAGGAGGGGCAGAAAGTCCGCTTCCGTCAGTTTGAGAGCGGTTATCAGGAGGCGGAGTTTATCGTCGGTGATATCACAAGACGGGTCAGAAGAGGAGACGCCGAATACTCCGATCATGCTGTTCTTTACCGGACCAATGCCCAGTCCCGGCTCTTTGAAGAAAAGCTGATCTTCGGAAATATCCCTTACCGTGTCGTCGGAGGCGTCAATTTTTATTCGAGACTTGAAATCAAAGATACGATCGCGTACCTCAAGACGATCGAAAATGCGAGAGACGATCTTGCTGTCCGCCGCATTATAAATGTTCCGAGAAGAGGGATCGGCGCGGCATCACTTGCGAAGGCGGAAAGCTATGCGGAGACAGAAGGGATCAGTCTGTTCGAAGCGCTGGAAAAAGTTCATGAGACCGGATTGTCCGGAAAAGCGGCGGCGAAGATCGAAGAATTTACCCGGCTGATTGAGGACTTCCGCGAAAAAGCGGCTATTATGCCGGTGGCACAGCTGATTGAGGAGCTGCTGGAGAAGACGGGGTATCTTGCGGAACTGGCAGCGGAAAAGACAGAAGAAGCGGAAGGCCGGATCGAAAACCTGAATGAACTGATCTCAAAAGCGGCATCTTATGACGAGACCTCTCCGGACGGATCCCTGGCAGGGTTCCTCGAGGAAGTGGCCCTGATCGCGGATATCGATACGGTAGAGGATTCGGAGAATGTCGTCCTGATCATGACGCTGCACGCATCCAAGGGACTGGAGTTCCCCTATGTCTATATTGCGGGAATGGAGGACGGCGTTTTTCCGGGATACCTTTCCATCGATTCGGGGGATGACGCCGAGATGGAGGAAGAGAGAAGACTGGCGTATGTCGGGATCACACGCGCCAAAAAGCTGCTCACGCTGACAGCCGCCCGGCAGCGGATGATGAGAGGAAATATGGTGATGAATCCGGTGTCGAGATTTGTCCGGGAGCTGCCCAGAGAACTGGTCGATCTCGGGGAGGACAGCGAATTCTCTTACAGAAAGAGCACTCCTTCGATGTCGTTCGGAAATGCATCCAGTGCAATGAAGGGAGCGATCGGCGCTAAACCGGAAAAGGTGTTTTCCGGGAATCTGTACGGCCAGTCGCGCAGCAATCCGTACAGCTCTGCCAAAAAACAGTTTGCCGTTAAGAACGGAAGCCTTGATTATAAAGAGGGGGATCGCGTCGTGCACATGCGGTTCGGCGGAGGCGTCGTGAAGCAGATCACGCAGGGCGGCCGGGACTATGAGGTGACCGTCGAATTCGACCGGTTCGGAGTGAAAAAGATGTTCGCATCGTTCGCGAATCTGAAAAAAGAATAGTGTGGCTTTTTTATACATACTATGCTATAATTTATAAGATTTAATTTGGCATTTTTGCTGAATGCGGCGGTCTGTGAGCAGGCAAAGCGTGCCGCGTTGCTGCGGATTGGAAAGGAGAGTCCTTTGTATGAAAAACAATAAGAATCGTCTTTATAAGTTCTTCGCGATCCTTGGCTGTCTTGTCGCGGTAGCAGCGATCGCCTATGCCATTTACAAATTCTTCACTCCGGATTACCTTGAAGATTTTGAAGATGACTTTGATGATGATTTTGATGAATACTTCGAGTCCGTGGAAGAGGAAGCCGAACCGGAACCGGCGCAGGCTTAGCAGCAGCGGAACAGTTTTTTTCAGCTCCGGATCAGCCGGAGCTGTTTTTGTGTCATGATAAAAGCAGTCGGAGCGGGAGTGCTGTCCCGCGCAGTATGGTAAAAAGACAATAAGAGAGAAGAACAGTATGCTCAGAAAAAAAGATACGGCGGAAGGTATTGTTGAAAAAGCCGTTTATCCCAATCAGGGAATCATAAGAGGTCCCGAAGGGGAGAAAATATATGTCAAAGGCGTAGTGCCCGGGCAAAGAGTCTCTTTCCGGATCACAAAAAAGAGAGAGACGCATCTTCTTGCAAAGCTGACCGATGTCATTGAACGGTCCCCGGAGGAAACGGAGAAGACAGACTGTACGGCTTTTCCGGAGTGCGGGGGATGCCTGTATCAGTATCTTCCTTATGAAAAACAGCTGCGGCTGAAAGAATCACAGCTGCAGGAACTGCTGCGTCCCTGTCTTTCGGAAGACACCGTATATGACGGGATCCTTGCGAGCCCCCGTCCGTTTGCTTATCGAAACAAGGTTGAGTTTTCCTTCGGAAATGACAGGATCGGAGGCCCGCTTCATCTCGGCTTTCATAAAAGAGGGACAACGTATGATATTCTTATGGGAGATACGTGTACGATCGTCCATGAGGATGTGAGAGCCGTTGTCCGGACCGTGTGGGAGTACTGTGTTGAGAAGAAAATGCCGCATTATCATAAAACGCAGAATACAGGATATTTGCGGCATCTTCTTGTCCGGCGCTCGGAGCGGACGGGAGAGCTGCTGGTCTGTCTTGTGACCACGTCGGAAATGGATCATGACTTCAGCCCCCTGTGCAAAAAACTTCTTTCCCTGCGGCGGGGGGAAGAACCGGTAAGATTCGCCGGGATCCTTCACGGCATCAATGACCTTCCCGCGGATACGGTTCAGTTTCAGAGGGCGGAGATCCTCTGCGGCACGGACTTCCTTACCGACGAACTGCTCGGGCTGACATTTAAGATTTCTGTGTTTTCATTTTTCCAGACGAACACGGGAGGGGCAGAAGTTTTATACCGCCAGGTCAGGTCTTATCTGCGTAATTTCCTTGCGGAATCCGGGAGGAAGCCGGTTATCTATGATCTGTATTCCGGCACGGGGACGATCGCGCAGATCGTTTCTTCGGAAGCATCCGAAGTATATGCCGTAGAGATCGTTAAAGAAGCAGTGCAGGCGGCAGAAGAGAACGCTGTTATCAATAAGATCGGCAACTGTACATTTCTGTGCGGCGATGTTTTGCAGAAGGTGGACGAGATCGGCGCAAGACCTGATTTTATCATCCTGGATCCGCCGAGAGACGGAATCGCACCGAAGGCACTGCAGAAAATAATAAAATTTGATGTGCCCAAAATGATCTACATTTCCTGCAAAGCAACAAGCTTTGTAAGAGATATGGTGACCCTGCGGGATGCGGGATGGAAAGTGGAGAGATATGCATTTTGTGATCTTTTTCCGCAGACGCCGCATATTGAGACGATATGCCTCCTGAGCCGCTGAGACGAAAAAGTGGCATGCCATGCAACCAGACTTGACGAAAAACGAAAGATTCTGTTATGTGCAGTTGGTAGAATATCGAGCAACCGTATTTTACAATAATCGTACAAATCAAATATTTGGAGGCAGTAATATATGGTTATTGTGGAAGTACAGAAGCTGGTGAAGAAATATCCTTCCTTTGAGCTGAAGAATGTTTCCTTCTGTCTTGAGAGCGGCAGGATCACAGGGTTTATCGGAAGAAACGGAGCGGGAAAAACAACGACGATCAAGTCTATGCTGAACATGGTCCACCCTGACAGCGGAGAGATCCGATATTTCGACAGGCCTTTCGCGGGCAATGAAGCCGATATTAAAAAGCGCATAGGGTATTCTGCGGGAACTGTCAGCTGGTATCCCAGAAAGAAAATAAAAGATATCGTCAGTATTGTAAAAAGGTTCTATGATACATGGGATGAGGAAGCTTACAGCAAGTATCGTTCGCTCTTTTCAATTGATGAGACGAAGACCCCGCTTGAGCTCTCCGAAGGGATGAAAGTGAAAGTGAATCTCGTGCTTGCACTTTCTCATAAAGCGGAAGTGCTGATCCTTGATGAACCTACAAGCGGGCTTGATCCCTTCTCACGAAACGAGCTGCTTGATATTTTTATCGGACTTAGAAATGAAGGAGTGGCCGTATTTTTCTCCACTCATATCATTTCCGACATTGAGAAGTGCGCGGATGATATCGTCTATATTTCGGAAGGACGAATCGCCACAGCATTGTCGAAAGAGAATTTTATACAGCAGTACTCCGGAAACGGTGAGAGCCTCGAAGATACCATGCTCCGGCTGGAAGGAGGTGCGGTTCATGCGTAACATACTTCGAAAAGAAATGAAACTGAGCGCATCCGTGCTCTCATACCTGTTTATTCTCTTCGGACTGATGTTCCTCCTGCCCGGTTATCCCATCCTGTGCGGAGCGTTTTTTGTGTCTCTCGGATTATTCCAGAGTTTTCAGTCTGCCAGAGAAGCAAACGATATCGTATTTTCCGTGCTGCTGCCGGTCGCTAAAAAAGACGTGGTGAAAGGGAAATATCTGTTTGTATGCATGATTGAAGTCTGTGCCTTCCTGCTGATGGCACTTGCGGTTATTCTTCGTATGACAGCCCTTTCACAGTCCGTCGTATATCGCAGCAATGCCCTGATGAATGCCAATTTCTTTGCGCTGGGAACAGCATGCGTGATCTTCGGATTGTTCAACTGGATCTTTGTGGGCGGATTCTTCAGGACAGCATACAAGTTTGCCCGTCCGTTTGTGACCTTTATCATAACCTGCTTTTTGGTTATATTTGCGGCAGAAGCACTGCACCATATTCCCGGACTGGAAAAGCTGAATGCTTTTGGCACGGACGATATTGCCCTGCAGCTGATACTGCTTGCGGCAGGAGTTCTCATTTTCCTGCTGATGACGGCACTGTCATGCAAAAAGGCATGTGAGAAGTTTGAAAGAATAGATCTTTGAGGAGAATCCGGTTATGTTGAAAGATAATCTGACCATGCTGCGAAATATTCATGGGTTTTCACAGGAAGCGATCGCAGAAAAAATTGGCATCTCACGGCAGGCTTATGCAAAATGGGAGACCGGTGCCACCATTCCGGACATTGAAAAATGCAGTCTTCTGGCAGAAGTATACGGGACGACCATTGACAGTCTGATCAGGACAGAGCCCGTGGAAGGAGTGGGAGTGATTCCTCCCGCTCCCAAAGGAAAGAATATCTGGGGCTCTGTGGCGGTCAATGACAGAGGGCAGATCGTCATCCCGAAGGGGGCGAGAGACTTGTTCGGACTGACGGGAGGACAACGTCTGATTGTTCTCAGCGACGAAAGCGGAATCGCTCTGATTCCGGACGAGGCTTTCATGACGAACATGAAAAGGGCTATGGAATATATGGATAAAGAGGCTGACGAAACCTGAATCTGAAAGGCCCCCGCACAGTCATCAACGGCGGGGGACAGGGAAAACAAAAAAGCCTCAGTGCCTGTGCGTCGGCAGGAACGACGTTCATGAGCACTGAGGCGTAATTTTTATCTTTTTTACATATGATTTTCGATCCAGTTCAGCAGATACTGATCCACATCTTCCTTGTCAAGTTCGTTTAGGATCTCGTGACGGTCATCCGGGAACAGCTTCAAGGTCACATCCCGAATACCGGTCTCGCGGTAAGACTCCGCCACGATCTTGGGTCCTTTTCCGAATTCTCCGACCGGGTCATTCTGACCGGATACTACGAGGATCGGAAGATCTTTGGGAATCTTGTTCAGGTTTTCCTTGCGCTGACAATAACGCATGCCCCGGAACATGTTGTAATATCCGTTGACGGTAAAGACGAACTGATTGAGCGGATTGGCTGCATAGGCATCAACGATTGCTTCATCCTTTGTCAGCCAGTCACATTTCGTCCGTCCGGGTTCAAAAGAAGCATTGTAGGAACCCAAAGCCATGTTGTTGATCGTAGTGCTGCGGAAATGACCGCCTCTTGCCCGCTGGAAGACAGCCGTCAGGCCGATGGCCAGATCCAGTGTGGCATTGGGCTGATATCCGGTTCCCATGATGATCGCACCGGACAGACCTTCGCCGAACTTTTCAATAAACTGGCGCGCGAGGAAGGATCCCATGCTGTGGCCGAGCAGGAAGTACGGAACATCCGGATACTTTTTCCGGGTGTCTTCCCTGAGCTGCTGCATATCGCCGAGAACGCAGAAGTTCCCGTCATGCTTGGCAAAATAGCCGAGCTGCGATTCGTCCGTCACGGACTTTCCGTGTCCGAGATGGTCATTGCCGACAACATAGAATCCCTGAGACGCCATAAACGCGGCAAACCGATCGTAACGGTCAATGAACTCCACCATGCCGTGCGCGATCTGCAGGACCCCGCGTACCTCCGTCTCCGGGATCCATTCAATTGCATGTATCTGCGTCAGTCCGTCTTTGGAGGGATAATAGAACTCCTGTTTCATAGTTTTCCATCCTTATTTTGAAGAGAAGTGGTGATTACATCTGTATTGTGCGGCATCGTGCAAAAATAGTAAAGATAAAGTTTCATATTATTCAATACCTTATTATAATTAGTATATCACGAACAGCCTGTCTGTCCGGATAACGGAATTTTATCGGAAGCACAATAGAAAAAGGGTTAAAAATAAAGATGAGAGAACTAATCGTAAATATGGAAGAAATCCTGACAAATTCCGTACTGGTCCTCACCATGCTGATGGAAGTATTCGGTGTCTGCGTCCTGGTTTATACGGCGGTCAAATGCTTTATAAAATGGCTCCGCAAAGCAGACAATATGAGACTGGAGCTTGCCGAAGGCATTGCGCTTGCACTCGAATTCAAAATGGGCGGAGAGGTCCTTCGTACCGTTGCGGTGAGAGAGTGGGCGGAACTCGGGATCCTCGGAGCGGTCATAGCACTGCGGGGCCTGCTGACCTTCCTGATCCACTGGGAGATCAAGAACGAGAAGCGGGAATTGGAAAAGTAATTATTTGCAAAGTTCTGCAACTACGGCGCCAATCTCCTTGCCGTCTGCCTTGCCCTTGAGCNNTGATCCACTGGGAGATCAAGAACGAGCAGAAGGCGGCGATGGAAAAGCTGAAGACTTAAAAAGAGCAGATATACAGCTGCTTTATGCCAACGATTTGAACGGAAAAGTACAGGGAGGTGACGCGTAAAATGCTGTCCAGGGAACTCTGTGAAGAAGTCCTTTTTGAGACTGTCCGGCGCGGTGCGACTGTCATCAGTCCCGACGTTGACGCCGCTTT
>DBVZ01000130.1:37589-42287 GCA_002308255.1 Lachnospiraceae bacterium UBA1251
AAAAGAGAGCCGTCCGGCCGCAAAGGAGGGTCTGCGGAGAACTTACGAATCGCTCCTTCTTTCGGAAAAACTGGACAACCCGGCCTGCCCCGATACCGGCTGGCCAGTCTTTTATTTCCGTGTCGGAAACGAATGTCAGTTGGAAGGCGGCATGCTCGGCCTGACAGACGCCATGCGCGCCGCGGTACGGCGGGCAACAGAAGCCGGCTATCTCAGGAAAACGATGAAGCACCCCCTCACGGGATTCGATCCGGGAGACAATATCGGGGAAAATATTCCCTGGCCTTCCTTTAAATTTGTCCCGGGCGACGCCCTTGAAATGGCCTATGTGGCGAAGGGCGGAGGAAGCGAATGCTTCGGCGGCACGCGCCATCGGGTCGTAGCGTTCGCCGACGGCGTAAAAGGGATCGAAAAATTCGTAATTGACTCTTTCGTGGAAGCCACCCGCTCCGGCGGGATCTGCCCGCCCAACATTCTCGGCATCGGGATCGGCGGCACGGCCAATGTAGCCGCGAATCTGGCCAAGGAAGCAGCATGTCTCAGGCCGATCGGCTCTCGCCATCCTGAGCCGCTTTTCCGAAAGATAGAAGAGGATCTTTATGAAGCGCTGAACAGTCTCGGCATCGGCGTCATGGGCATCGGAGGAGACACTTCCGTTCTCGCCGTCCATGTGGAATACGCATACACGCACATTGCCGGGATCTGTGTCGACATGAGCGCGAACTGTATGGTCGCAAGACGCGCAGCGACCCGGATCAAAGCGGACGGAAGTACGGAAGTACTCCCGTATCTGAACTGGTTCCGGGATACACGGCTTTCCGGTGATCCCGGTCAGGAAGGAGGTGCTTTCTGATGGCGGAATACCATCTTGCCGCACCCTTTCGGGAGGAAGAGATCCGGGCTCTTTCCGTCGGAGATACGGTTTATATAAGCGGAAAGGCATTCACCTGCCGTTCCAGACTGCACCGCTATATCTTCGATGAGGGGCATCCGCTCCCCGGGACAGCCTCTGGTCGGGACCTGCTGATTCACGTCGGGCCGATCATGCTTCGGGAGGGAGAGGGATGGAAGCTTATTTCTTTCATGCCTACCTCCTCGATCCGCTTTGAAAAATGGGGCGCCGCGTCGGTCCGGGACTGGCATCTCCGCATGATCATCGGAAAGACCACTATGGGAGAAGAGACGATGCGGGAAATGGCAGATCTCGGCTGTGTTCACGTCTCTCCCCAGAGTGTCAGCCCGAATTCCTGGATCGATTCGATCAGGGTGGAGGGAGTCGATTATTATGAGGAGCTCGGATCGATCGAAGCGACCTGGTATATGGCACTTGATGAGCTCGGTCCCTTCGTAGTCGACATCGACTGCAGCGGGAACAATCTCTATGCGATGCATGAGGAAGAGGTGGACAGGAAGCGGGCCGAAGTACTTGAGAAACTGGGAATCGAACAGGATTTTCAATATACTAAGCTTTATTAAAACAAACAGGGAACGAAACAGGAACAGAGAAAAGAAAGGCTGAGCCATGAAAGAATTCCGAATTCTCTCTCCCTCCGGTATTCTCGGCTACGGATTCCCGGAGGAATCTTTCCGCCGCGGTGTGGAAATGCGCCCTGATCTTATTGCCTGTGACGGCGGTTCCACGGATCCGGGGCCCTATTATCTCGGGAGCGGACAGCCGTTTACGAACGAAACGGCTGTCGAGAGGGATCTGCGCCTTATGCTGGACGCCGCCATGGAGCTTCATATTCCTCTTATCGTCGGGACTGCCGGCGGCAGCGGCGCGGACGTTCACGTCGCCAGGGAAGTCGGTATAGTCCAGAGGATAGCCGCGGAAAAAGGCTATTCGTTTAAGATGGCAGTTATATCCGCGCAATTTGATAAGGAATTTCTCAAAAATGAACTCGCTGCGGACCGGATCCGGCCTCTTGGACCTGTATCTCCGCTCACAGAGAAGGATATCGATGACAGTACCGTCATCGTCGCGCAGATGGGCATCGAGCCGATCATGGAAGCGCTGAAA
The DNA here is from genome assembly GCA_002308255.1 of Lachnospiraceae bacterium UBA1251. Taxonomy (GTDB): domain Bacteria; phylum Bacillota; class Clostridia; order Lachnospirales; family Lachnospiraceae; genus Chordicoccus. The sequence goes on from DBVZ01000130.1 coordinate 39,610, forward strand.
GAGGGGGCACAGGTCATCTTCTGCGGGCGCTGCTACGATCCTGCCGCTTTTGCCGCGCCGGCGATCCTGGCAGGGTATGACCGCGCTCTTGCCGTGCACCTGGGGAAGATCCTTGAATGTGCCGCGATCTGTGCCGTCCCCGGCTCCGCGTGCGACTGCGTATTTGGATGTCTCGGAGAGGATTTCTTTACCGTAGAACCGCTTAATCCCACACGGAAATGTACGCCTCTTTCCGTATCTGCCCACACGCTCTACGAAAAATCAGATCCCTGCCTTCTTCCGGGGCCCGGAGGTACATTGGATCTGAGAGAGTGCATTTTTGAGGCGGAAGGGGACAGGCGGACGCGCGTCATGGGATCGCGCTTTATTCCGGACGAAAAGCGGACCGTCAAGCTGGAAGGCGCCCGTCTTACAGGTTACCGCACCATTTCTGTCTGCGGAAACCGCGATGTATTGTTTATCCGCGAACTGGATACCATTCTTGCGGATGTTAAGCGGATCACGGAGAAGAATTTCAGCGCGCAGGATTTCCGTTATGAGCTGTCTTTTATCGTCTATGGCCGGGACGGCGTCATGGGACCGCTCGAGCCCGTGCCGTCGCCGGAGGGACATGAAGTCGGAATCGTTATCGATGCGGTGGCGGATACACAGGAACACGCCGACGCGGTCTGCGCCGTCGCAAGGTCCACGATGCTTCATTACGGTTATAAGGGACGCATTGCCACTGCGGGAAATCTGGCATTTCCTTTCTCGCCGTCGGATTTTAAGGCAGGAGCGGTCTATACCTTTTCAGTCTACCATCTTCTTGAGAGTGATGATCCGGCTTCGCTCTTCCCGCGCAGGTATCTTTTCTTTGAAAATGGAAAAGAAGTTTCGGAGCAGGAATATATACCGACGGATTATTTCTCTGTGACGGGGACGAAAATGTTGAATCCGGATCCCTTCGGAATGGTGAAAGATGATACAGATGCCGGTACGGACCGTAAAGACGCAGACGAGGAGAATTGCGAAGCCGTTGGAAATGTGCAGGAGAAAAACGAGTCTGCACGGATTTCGGTTTCCGAATACCGCCTGCGGGATATCGCGTCGGTCATCCGTACCAAGAACTCCGGCCCCTATGAGCTCACGATGGATATCATGTTCAAAGAGGAGGAGCTGTACAGGAGGGCGGAAGCGGCGAACATCATTAATGCTCCTTTGATTGCCCGGCTGTATCATATTCCGGAAGATGAAGTTCTGAAGATCGTGTATTTTCCGAAAGCGAAAGCGATCAAGACAACGATCGTCCGTCCCATTGCTTCCGGAGCGCTGGGCGAGAGGGATGTATACGGAGCGCAGCAGCATGCTCCGCTCATGGATCTCGTTGTAAAAATGTAAAAAGCGTTGTCGGAGATCATTCGGAAAGATAAAGTGAAATGTACAAAGAATGTGATTTCGGGAGCATCCGTCCGTACAGCGAAGTGATGGGAGGATTCGTTCTCAAACTGAAAGACTATTACGCAAGTCCGTCAGTTTACCGGATAGATCCTTTCAGGATCTACGGAAATCTGTATTATGTCGGGGATAAAAAAGTCTGCATGCACCTCATAGATACGGGAGAGGGGCTGATCCTCTTCGATACCGGATACCGGCATGCTCTGCATCTGCTTCTTGAATCGATCCGGCAGCTCGGATTCGATCCGAAGGATATCCGGTTTATTATTCATTCCCACGGGCATTTTGACCATTTTGGCGGAGGGAATGAAATGAGGGAGCTGTATGGCGCAACGATTTTCATGAGTGCAGTCGATACACAGCTTCTGCGGGAAATGCCCGAGCGCGCCCTCATGCACTGCGGACCGGAGCCTTTTGACAGGATTTGCTGGCCGGATGAGGAGATCCGGGACGGAGATCACATCCGCCTTGGAAATACGGACATCCGGTGCCTTCTGACTCCCGGACATACGATGGGGACGATGACGTTTTTCTTTGACGCGCAGGGAGAGAACGGCCCGAAGCATGTCGCGTATATGGGAGGGGTCGGTTTTCTGACCGTCTATAAAGAGTATACCCGACAATACGGACTGCCGGAGAATAAGGCGCAGCTCATGAAGAAATCGATTCGCAAAGTCTGGAACGAGCCGGTCGAGATCGTGATCGGCAATCATCCGAACCAGAACTGCACGATTGAAAAAAGGGAATACATGCTGAAACATCCCGGGAAAAACCCGTTCATAAACCCGGAGGCGTGGCACATCTTTCTGGGGAGCCTTGAGGAACGGAGAGTGGATTTTGAGAGTCTCGGATATTAGGAGACAGGGGATAAAAGGAGGAATAAATGAACAAAGAACTTGAGAGAGTAAGGAGTCTGGCTCGTCAGGTGAGGGAGATCGCCGAGCTGGATATACAAAAAGAGAATATCAAACTCTGGAAAGGCGTCAATGACTTCAAGATGATCCGGCCTCCCGTCCTGACCCGGGATACAAAGAAATTCCTTCTCGCTCAGGGCACCACGGAGCTCGACAACCTGTGCACGGACCCGTTTTATAAAGCCATTGAATCCGATCTGCTGCGCACGCTTTACGACTGGAATCATATCCGGGGTGACATGGTGGTAGAGCCTTTTTACCGCTGCAGCTGTGTCGTGAATAATACCGGTTTCGGCCTGACTCCGGCGGCCACCAATTCGCTGGCAAGCG
>DBVZ01000130.1:42311-42712 GCA_002308255.1 Lachnospiraceae bacterium UBA1251
ATCCATTTCTATCCTATTATTGAAGACTGGGACGATCTCGAGATGATCAAAATGCCCCAGGTATCCTATGACGAAGCCGCTACGATGAAAAAACTGGAGCGGACGCAGGAAACCCTGGACGGTATTCTGGATGTGAAGCTGTTCGGACAGCATACTTTCCGTGCCCAGGTATGGGACAACATTCTTTCCTGGACAGGTCTCCAGGAGGGTATGATGATGTTCTACACGGAGCCGGAACTCATGCATGCCCTGGCGGACAGGATGGTGGATGCCTTTGTCATCCAGGTAAAGCAGTATGAAGAGCTGGGGATCCTTTCTTCGAACAACACGAACCTGTATACCGGCACCGGCGGATACGGATACTCGGATCTGCTGCCTCCGGAGACGGAGAGCGGGATCGG
>DBVZ01000130.1:42830-43015 GCA_002308255.1 Lachnospiraceae bacterium UBA1251
GAACTGTTTCATTCCAATTATTACGGCTGCTGTGAGAAGCTGGATCATAAGATTGCAGAGTTGGGAACGATCCCGAGGCTCCGCAAGATCTCCGTTTCCCCCTTCTCCAATAAAGAGGCCGCCATGGAGGCGATCGGGGACAAGTATATCGTTTCTTTCAAGCCTAACAACATCTGGCTTGCGGA
>DBVZ01000130.1:43022-43515 GCA_002308255.1 Lachnospiraceae bacterium UBA1251
AAGATCCGCCGGGAACTCATCGAGGTGCTTGAGCTTGCGCGGAAATATAACTGCACAGTGGAGATCCTGATGAAGACCATCATCAATCTACAGGGAGACCCCACCAGACTGTGGCGCTGGTTCGAGCTGGCGGATGAGGTGATGCGGTATTACTGCTGAGTGCAGATCATTGCAGCAGTATGCGCAGAATTCCGCATAATGTGAGGGATCGGGGCAGAAGAAAACAGGAACCGTCGGAAGACGGTTCCTGTTTTTAAATCACAAACGGTGGTTACTGCATTTCGTTAATGTAGCGGCAGGCTGCAAGAGCGGCTACGGCACCGTCCGCGACGGCTGTGGTCAGCTGGCGGATATATTTGCTCCGGCAGTCACCGGCGACGTAAATGCCCGGCGTTTTCGTTGTACAGAATTCATTGGAATCGAAGTATCCGTACTGATTGAGATCGGCCAGATCCTTGAAAGGTTCATTTTCCGGGATCAGTCCGATCGCGAC
>DBVZ01000042.1:0-4289 GCA_002308255.1 Lachnospiraceae bacterium UBA1251
TACAACCTCTTCGAGATCGAAGACGAAAACAGCGCGCTGGAGGAGGGCAAGGAACCTGCCCAGTACAAGAGAGAGCTTCTCGGTATCACGAAGGCTTCCCTTGCTACGAACTCCTTCCTGTCCGCGGCTTCCTTCCAGGAGACCACAAAGGTCCTTACGGACGCGGCGATCAAAGGAAAGATCGATCCGCTGATCGGCCTCAAGGAAAATGTCATTATCGGTCAGCTGATTCCGGCCGGAACGGGACTCCGCCGTTATCGCGACGTCCATCTGGATACGGATGACCGGATCGAAAAGGCGGCAAATGAGGCGGAGAAAGCGGAAGCAGTTCCGGAATATAAGCCTGTCGAAGCTCCCGAACCGGACGCGGAAGAAACTGCTTTGGAGATCGAAGAAGATATCGTCGAAACCGAAATTGAAACCGAGGAAGAGGAAGTATTGTCTTGACGAATCGCCGATCCGGCGATATAATGCAAAAGTTCAAGCGTGTTTCCCGCTCACTTAAGGTGTGCGGGAAGCACTTTGATGTATAAATTACAGCCGAACGAATACAGATAAGGAGGAAACGTAAAGAATGCCTACATTTAACCAGTTAGTTCGGAAAGGCCGTCAGACCAGCGTGAAAAAGTCTACGGCACCGGCACTGCAGAAGACCTTCAATTCTCTGAAGAAGAAGCAGATCGATGCCTCTTCTCCGCAGAAGCGCGGCGTCTGCACAGCCGTTAAGACCGCTACGCCGAAGAAGCCGAATTCCGCGCTTCGTAAGATTGCGAGAGTACGTCTTTCCAACGGCATCGAAGTAACGAGCTACATTCCGGGTGAAGGCCACAACCTTCAGGAACACAGCGTTGTTATGATCCGCGGCGGACGTGTCAAGGACCTTCCGGGTACCAGATATCACATTATCCGCGGAACGTTGGATACCGCAGGCGTTGCGAACCGCAGAAAAGCGCGTTCGAAATACGGCGCAAAGAGACCGAAGAAATAATAATTGTACATATCTTAGTATCACAAGTTATTTATTTAGCTGCTATACAGTACGGCATGAAAACGTCTATCCCTTATTCGGCTGTGGGACATAGAGAACGTCCGTGCGAACACATAGTAAGTAAATACATGTGAGTACCTGAGATTTAATCTGAATGATTAAGGAGGGAAGTAACGTGCCACGTAAAGGACATCTTCAGAAAAGAGAAGTCTTGGCGGATCCTATGTACAACGATAAGGTCGTCACGAAGCTGATCAACAACATCATGCTCGACGGCAAGAAGGGCGTAGCCCAGAAGATCGTTTACGGCGCATTCGCTAAGGTCGAAGAAAAGTCGGGAAAACCGGCACTTGAAGCATTTAACGAAGCAATGAACAACATAATGCCTGTTCTTGAGGTCAAGGCAAGACGTGTAGGCGGTGCTACTTACCAGGTACCGATCGAGGTCCGTCCGGACCGCCGTCAGGCGCTGGCTCTTCGCTGGCTGACCAATTTCTCGCGCAACAGATCCGAAAAGACAATGGTGGACCGTCTTGCGGGAGAGATCCTCGACGCTCTGAACAACACAGGCGCATCTGTTAAGCGTAAAGAAGATATGCATAAGATGGCTGAGGCGAACAAGGCATTTGCTCACTACAGATTTTAATTGAGGTGATCCGATGAGTGCGGTTGGAAGGGAATATCCCCTTGAAAGAACACGGAACATCGGTATCATGGCGCATATAGATGCGGGCAAAACAACGCTTACAGAACGTATCTTATACTACACGGGTGTCAACTATAAGATCGGTGAGACACACGAAGGTACTGCCACCATGGACTGGATGGAGCAGGAGCAGGAGAGAGGCATCACGATCACTTCTGCTGCTACGACATGCCACTGGACGCTGCATAAAGGGACGAAAGCGGATCCGGAAGCTCTCGAGCACCGTATCAATATCATTGATACCCCGGGCCACGTCGACTTTACTGTAGAGGTTGAGCGTTCTCTGCGCGTACTGGACGGCGCCGTAGGCGTCTTCTGCGCGAAGGGCGGCGTTGAACCGCAGTCCGAAAATGTATGGCGCCAGGCCGATAAATACAATGTACCCCGTATGGCGTTTATCAATAAGATGGACATCATGGGTGCCAATTTCTATGCCGCGGTCGACCAGATCAGGAACCGGCTCGGCAAAAACGCGATCTGTCTGCAGCTGCCGATCGGCGCGGAGGAAACGTTCAGGGGCATTATCGATCTGTTCGAAATGCAGGCCTACATCTACAACGATGATAAGGGCGAGGACGTCTCCATAGAACCGATCCCGGCGGAAATGAAAGACGACGCGGAACTTTATCATCAGGAGCTTGTTGAAAAGATCTGTGATCTGGACGACGATCTGATGATGGAGTATCTGGACGGCAATGAGCCATCTGTTGAAGACATGAAGAAGGCGCTCCGCCTCGCGACCTGTGAAGGCAAAGCGATCCCGGTCTGCTGCGGAAGCGCTTACAAAAACAAAGGCGTGCAGAAGCTTCTCGATGCGGTCATCGAGTACATGCCGGCTCCGACGGATGTTCCGGCGATCGAAGGAACGGATCTGAACGGCGAAGCCGTGACAGTGGAGTCTTCGGACGAAGCTCCGTTCGCGGCGCTGGCATTTAAGATCATGACAGATCCGTTTGTCGGCAAGCTTGCATATTTCCGCGTATATGCGGGAACGGTGGACGCGGGATCCTATATCCTGAATGCGACAAAGAACAAGAAGGAAAGGATCGGCCGTATTCTCCAGATGCACGCAAACAAGAGAATGGAGATCCAGAAGGTCTACTCCGGCGATATCGCCGCGGCGATCGGGTTTAAGAACACGACGACGGGTGACACGATCTGTGATGAAAAGCATCCTGTCATTCTCGAGTCGATGGAATTCCCGGAGCCGGTTATCGAACTTGCGATCGAGCCGAAAACCAAGGCCGGTCAGGACAAGCTGGGCGACGCGCTCGCCAAGCTCGCGGAGGAAGATCCGACATTCCGGCAGCATACCAACACGGAAACGGGTCAGACCATCATCGCCGGAATGGGCGAACTGCATCTCGAGATCATCGTCGACCGCCTGCTGCGTGAATTCCATGTAGAGGCAAATGTCGGCGCTCCGCAGGTCGCATACAAAGAGACGATCTCCAAACCGGCTGATGTTGACAGCAAATACGCCCGTCAGTCCGGCGGCCGCGGCCAGTACGGACACTGCAAGGTCAAGTTCGAACCGATCGACCCGAACGGGGAGAATCTCTATTCCTTCGAGAGCACTGTCGTCGGCGGAAATATTCCGAAAGAATATATTCCGGCTGTCGACGAGGGAATCCAGGACGCGATGCGCGCCGGTATTCTCGGCGGTTATCCGGTCGTCGGCGTTCACGCGAACTGCTATGACGGTTCTTATCACGAAGTCGACTCCTCGGAACTGGCATTCCACATTGCGGGCTCGCTGGCATTTAAAGAAGCGATGTCCAAGGCGGAACCCATTCTCCTTGAGCCGATCATGAGAGTGGAAGTCACGACTCCGGAAGATTATATGGGCGATGTCATCGGTGACATCAACTCGCGCCGGGGAAGGATCGAAGGAATGGATGACATCGGCGGAGGCCGTATGATAAGAGGCTATGTCCCGCTTTCCGAAATGTTCGGTTATGCGACGGATCTTCGCTCGAAGACGCAGGGACGCGGAAACTATTCGATGTTCTTCGAACGGTATGAACCGGTACCGAAGAATATGATGGAGAAGCTTCTCAGCAGTCACAGCAAGTAATTTAATATGGAAATTTAACCAGCAGAACCGGCGGACCGCAAAGAGGTCCCCGGATAAGGGAACCCCCTGGAAGGACAGAAAAACAGGAGTTCCCCGAGGGTGCTCGAAAGCCCTAAAATGCTTAAAATACGGCAAATATGGCTTGCAAAGAGGAAACCTATGCAATATAATATCCCTTGGCATCCCCGAAAAAGAAACAGCCTCTTTATGACAGGGGGCGCGTATATCATGTCGAAAGGACATATTTTGTAAGGAGGATTATTCGAAATGGGAAAGCAGAAATTTGACAGAAGCAAACCGCATGTTAACATCGGCACGATCGGTCACGTTGACCACGGCAAAACGACTCTGACCGCTGCGATCACGGAAGTTCTGGCAGAAAGAGTTCCGTGCGCGGGCAACCAGTTCGTAGATTTCGCGAACATCGACAAAGCTCCGGAAGAGAGAGAACGTGGTATCACGATCCAGACCGCTCACGTTGAGTATGAGACCGCGAAGAGACACTATGCACACGTTGA
>DBVZ01000042.1:4320-4991 GCA_002308255.1 Lachnospiraceae bacterium UBA1251
ATCCTCGTTGTCGCTGCTACCGACGGTGTTATGGCGCAGACCAAAGAGCACATCCTGCTCGCTCGTCAGGTCGGTGTTCCGGCTATGGTCGTTTTCATGAACAAGTGCGATATGGTCGATGATGAAGAGCTTCTTGACCTTGTCGATATGGAAATCCGTGATCAGCTGACCGAGTATGATTTCCCGGGCGATGACACACCGATCATCCGCGGCTCTGCTCTGAAGGCTCTTGAAGATCCGCATTGCGAATGGGCTGACAACATCATGGAGCTCATGGACGCTGTTGACGAATGGATTCCGGAACCGGCCCGTGAGACAGATAAGCCGTTCCTGATGCCGGTCGAAGACGTCTTCACGATCTCCGGACGCGGCACTGTTGCTACCGGCCGTGTTGAACGTGGTACTCTGAAGCTGAATGATCCGGTTGAGATCCTTGGCATCAGCGAAGACAAGAGAACTTCCGTTGCTACCGGTATCGAGATGTTCCACAAACTGCTCGACTACGCGGAAGCCGGCGACAACATCGGCTGCCTGCTTCGTGGTATCGCGAGAACAGAGATCGTCCGCGGCCAGGTCGTTGCGAAACCGGGTTCGGTTACCTGCCACAAGAAATTCACGGCTCAGGTCTACGTCCTGACGAAAGATGAAGGCGGCCGTCATACTCCGTTCTT
>DBVZ01000042.1:5006-6941 GCA_002308255.1 Lachnospiraceae bacterium UBA1251
CAGTTCTATTTCAGAACAACTGACGTGACTGGCGTTATCTCCCTTCCGGAAGGAACCGAGATGTGCATGCCGGGCGACAACATCGAGATGACCATCGAGCTGATCCACCCGATCGCTATGGAACAGGGTCTTACATTCGCTATCCGCGAAGGTGGCCGTACGGTTGGTTCGGGCCGTGTCGCTTCTGTCATTGACTGATAGAAAATTCCCGGAAAGTCAGACTGCATAAGCAGGATGACGTCGGAAAGGGATCGGAACGACCCCGAATGAACAATAAAACAGCCTGCAGGTTTTAAATGGCCTGCAGGCTGTTTTGTTTTCGTGCAGTTGAGTCGGGGGACGTATCAGGTGACTCAAACGCTCAGACGTTTTCCACGAACCGGCGGATGTAGTAGAGAGCCGCTCCGAGCGGAGTGATATGTTTCCGGAGCGTGCTGAACTGAACGAAATCCGCGTTTTCTTCGAAGGGATTGCCGGCGAGAACATAATTCCGCAGGATATCCAGATAGGGCACCAGATACTCGGAAAGGAATCCACCAAGAACAACATCGCAGTCGAGCGTCATCCGGATGCTGTTGATTCCGATGGCGAGGTGGCGGAGCATATCGAAGAACAGGGAAATGGAAACAGGATCATGCTCCTCGACATTTTTGAAAAAATCATCGATCGAGATACCGAGACTTGTTTTGATCCTGTTCGGGGAACAGTAGGGTTCAAGACAGCCGAGTTTGCCGCAGGAGCACGGCAGACCGCCCGGTTCCACGCAGATGTGTCCGAATTCACCGCTCCGGGAATGGTCTCCGTCATAAGGACTGTCGTTGATCACAACAGCGCCGCCGACGCCGTTCTCCAAAGAGAGATAAGCCATATTGCCGTTCTGCTTCCGCATGAAATGTTCCGCACGCCCGCTAGCCGTGGCGTCGTTTACGATGTGGACGGGATAGGGAATATCGCCGAGCAGCCGGCTCAGAGGGAAATCGCGGATTCCGAGCGTCGGTGCGAACTCTATGGTCGTCTGGTCTTTGCTGATGAGTCCCGGTACCGCAACACAGACACCGAGCAGCCGGGAACTGTCCAAAGAGGTGTTGACAAGAAACTGCTCCAGGAGATTGGAAACTTTCGGCGCGGTTCCTTCGAGACAGCTGTCAAAATCGAAAGGCATGGAATCGTATGCCATTTCCCGGAGCCGCAGATCAGCCGCGACAATACGGAAAGTATTTTTATTGAAGAAAATACCTACGGAAAAGCGGGCATCCGGAACGATATCCAGCCCTCTCGCGCGGCGGCCTCCGGTGTGCTGCCATTCATCCGTGTAGCTGATCAGTCCTGCGTCGATCAGCTCTTTCAGGTTCTGATGGAGGGTGGGCATGCTGATACCGCACATTTCCGCCAGTTCTTTTTTGGAAAAAGTGCCTTCTGTATCAGAAAGTATACGGTAAATGCGGCTTCTGACTGATAAGTGGTTCTGCTGTACTGTCTGATCGATCGTCATGCCGGACTCCTTTTGTGAAAGATGCCTTTATTGTATCACAAAAAAACGCTGTGACAATAGAATTAGCACAACTTTTGTAAAAATACTTTTCTAAAGCCGATTTTTTGATAGCATTAATTCACAAAATTCAAGTGTCAAAACCATAACAAACGGCAAAATGGCATAAAATGTCTTGACACATGTATCGCCATATCATAAAATATCTTTACAAAAGTTGGATACAACTTTATGGTAATTCAAAAGCGGAAAACGTTTTTGTAATGCACTAAAAAGGAGGAGAAACAAATGAAGAAGTATCTTGCACTGATTCTCGCACTGGTTATGGCACTGAGCCTGGCAGCTTGCGGAGGCGGATCAGCAAAACCCGCTGAAGACTCTTCTGCAGCAGAAGAACCGGCAGCGGCCGGATCCGGCGATCTGGTCGGCGTGGCGATGCCCACGAA
>DBVZ01000042.1:6993-7160 GCA_002308255.1 Lachnospiraceae bacterium UBA1251
GACCTTCAGTATGGCGCAAACGACATTTCCACACAGGTCTCCCAGATCGAAAACATGATCGCGAACGGGTGCAAAGCCCTTGTCATCGCTTCGATCGACGGCGACTCCCTCGGAACGGTCCTTGCACAGGCGAAAGAGAAAGGCATCCCGGTCATCGCTTATGACCG
>DBVZ01000100.1 GCA_002308255.1 Lachnospiraceae bacterium UBA1251
ATCGAATGACGGATCGTCGCAAGCGTCTCCATGGTCATGATGTGCTTTTCGAGGTCCTGTTCTTTCAAAAAGACTTTCTTCGCCTCGCTGAAGGATTTTGCTTCTTTCAGCTCTTCGACGAGTTTTTTCAGCCCTGCCTTGACATTCTCCGCGTCGGGACGCGCATAGGGCATTTCTTTAAATTTTACTGCTTCCATTCCGGCAACCTCATTTTCTCAATTTTTTTGCATCAGCTGTGTTCTGCAGCCTGCTTTATGATGATCCGGGCGGGTACTGGCCCGCTGCCGGTCATTCCCATTCCTCAAAGAATCCTTCTCCCAGGGCTTCGGTCACATCGCCGACCACCAGAAACGCACCGGGATCGATCCTCTTCACGATATCTTTCACATCGACCAGTTCTTTCTTGGAGCAGATGCACATCAGGACTCTCTTGTCGGCACCGGTATACATCCCGTTTCCGCGCAGTCCCGTCACGCCCCGGTTGAGCCCGGTCATGATCTCTTTCGCTATCATATCACTTGCGTCGGAAATAATGGTAGCCATTTTTGCTTTTTTGCCCCTGTCGATCACGAGATCCACGACTTTTCCCATGATATACACGGAGATCAGAGCATAAAGAGTGTGTTCGATCCCGAAAGTAATAAGGCCTGCCGCTACAACGATCCCGTCAATGATCTGGATCAGTCTCCCGACGCTCACGCTCCGGATATGATGATGCAGAGATTCCCCGAGCATATCTGACCCGCCGGACGTCGCGTGGGCAACCAGCAGAAGTCCCGATCCGGTCCCCATGAGGAGACTGCCGTAGATCGCGACAAGAAGAAGATTTTCCGGGACATACGGGACCTCGGGGAAAAAGAACAGCTCCGCGGTCATAAGAACCCAGACAAATCCGGTCCGGAGCACGCTGTGAATGCCGGAGACTTTCATCGCATATAAAAAGATCGGGATATTCAGAAACAGGTTGCTCATCCACAGCGGGATCTCGTATCCGAAATATCTTGCCGAAACCGACCGGACGATGATCGACATGCCGGATACACCCCCGGTGACGAGCCCGGCCGGGTCATAGACATACTTTGTCGCGACCGTGGTAAGCGTCGCCCCGATGATCATAAGAAAAATATCCGTAATAAACTTTCTGATCTGTTTTCCGTTCATTTTTTTCATAACTTTTCAGACCTTCTTCAACAAACAGTTCATAAAAAAAGACCGCGGGGCAAATCAGTACTTCTGATCTGCCCCGCGGCATCTTTTCCAAACAATAATCTATCTCAAAAAGACTTAAAATGCAAGTCTTCTCCGCAAGTCCTCTTTGTTGGCTCCTGTTGGTTTCCTTTTATTCCTGTTGGTTCCTTGTAATTCCTGCCTTTCGAGGGCGGGAGTTTGGTCAAAATTCTGCAGCCTCTCTTTCATCATAAAAAAGGACATATTTTGTATCTGTTTTGGTGAGGCTCACCACAGCATAAGCAGAAAAGGACATTAACAAGCTTCTTTATTTACAAACTCACCTTCATTTTCAAGCCTCTGGTAATTTCTAGATGGTTTTTTCTGAACACTCACCATTTATTCAAAATAGAATAGATGAGTTTCACAGGTATTACACTTTTAATTGTCCAATACCTATAGATTTGCATTAGCAAGACTGATGAGTTCTGATAAAAAAGAAAGATTTCTTGTCCACTTTTCTCTATATAGATAGTGAGTTCTTTTCCTTGGGAATAGTTTTTGTCCACTCATTCCCTTTCACCTGGTGAGTTTCTAAAAAAGTTCCTACTCTCTTCTCCAAGAAGGCGGAAAACCATTAGAAAGAACATTGATCCCGTTTTGCACTCTTTATTCAGCCAAAGTATTGGACAATCACATCGTGGATAAGATTTTGTGAAAGGGGATGATTCTTCGATTCAAAAGTTATAATAAGATTACATCCCGGTACATAATCGTTTCGAAGATATTTTGACAGTTTGGTAAAAATCGTACTTTGATACTCATAATCATCGGAAAGCCCGAAATGTTCCCAAACAAACACCTTCCCCGATGCCGGATGCCGGATTGTAAAATCAGGATAAATGTCCCTTCCTCCCAGTTCCATTTTACACTCATATCGGAATGGTATTCCCTTTTGAATCAACATCGAATAAATCATGGACTCCGACTTGGAACGAACATACTCGCCTGTTATTGTTTGAACATTTAAGTCCTCAGAGAATTCTTCCAAAGTCTCATATGCTTCCGAAACCCACTTTTCAAGCTCTTCATCTAAGGAATAAAACTGAGGAAGCAGCAGCTTTCGAAAGCCTTCATTACGAGTCATCAGTTTCGGAATTATGGATCTCGATTTTTCATGAAGTATCAGATAAGAATTAATTGCGCGAAGCTCGCTTTGAAGTTCAGCGATCTGATAAGAAAGAAATGTTTTATAGGCAAGCTGTTTTGCCAGTTCGATGTTTTTTCTCGGAATATGATGGCGCACACCATTATGCCGGTTTGAAGAATCAGGAAAAAACTGATAATAACGATAATATTTTCCGTGTTTATGACATCGCAGAGAACCTTCCGGACAGGTTTTAAGCTTTTCAGAACAGTCATCGATCTGTGACTGAAGCAGATCTCGGAATGAGACTGCAGTATGGAAAAAATTCATTGCAGGACTCCTTTAAGAAATGAAATATAGAATAAATAAGACATGCACCGCTTCGTCATTTGACGGAAATAGCGGTGCAATCATTCTATCATAAAGAAGTCCGGGCGACAACGAAGAATCGACGCCGAAGTTCAGTGGTTCTCTCCGATCAGTGCAAGCTTCTGATCTCTTGTCATATGCTTGATGCGCCATTCCTCCCGCATTGCTTCTTCTTTAGTGTCGAAAGCCTTTGCCCAAACAAGCCGGACCGGGCATCTGGATTTTGTATATTTCGCGCCGCGTCCTTCATTATGAGCCTGGATGCGGGCTTCCAAGTGATTTGTCCATCCGGTATAAAGGGTTCCGTCCCGGCAAAGAACAATGTAGGTATAATTTTGCTCTTTCTGTTTCTTTTCCATGTCAGATATCAAAATTGAGGATCACTTTCAGCGCTTTGCGGGAACGGACAAGTTCAACTGCCTGATTAACTTCCGTGAAAGGCATAACATGAGAATAAAAGTCTTTCGGATTGACCGCCCCGTCCAGAATGTACCGGATCGTTTCCGGCATAATATCATATTCCCCGTTCGGCCAGTTTAGCATGTGCAGAGAAGTGTTCCATTTGAGCTGACCGACATTTATCATCATATCATCTTTTCGCAGAACGCCCAGGGAACACATTTTGCCGAACGGCTTCAGGAACTGACTGCCTTCTGTCAGGATCGTGCTCTTTCCGACTGCGTCCACAACAAGATCAAACTCTTCTGCCCCGATTGCCTCTTTCACTGGTGTCTCAGCGAAATTGATCAGACGGTCCGCCTTCGCAACACGCTTCGCATTGGCCAGCCTTTCCGGAATACAGTCTATGATCGTCACTTTTTCAGCACCGCGCAGCTTCATGAACATTGCAAGGGCAGTCCCCATGGGACCGGAACCATAGATCAGCACATTATCTCCCTGCTTTGTACCGAAGTTGACCGCCGCACTGTGACTCTCCGCGAGGGAAAGGATCATGGCTGCATCGATGTAATCGATCTCCTTCGGAAACTGTTTTTGTTTTTTATAGAAAGGCATCTGAGACGGCAGGAACCCGTCTTCTGCCATCGCTTCATGGTCGCAGACAAGGCCGTATTCCGCCATGCTGCCATAGGTTTTCGTATAACCATTTCCGACATCCGATCGAAGGTTATTATGGATAAAGCGGTCACCGATCTGAATATGACGAACCTTAGGACCGACTTTGATCACTTCCGCGGCTCCTTCATGTCCGAGCACTGTAGGAAAGCCCAAAAATCCTGCTTTCTTTTCGATCGTCCCTCCGATGACCTGCAGATCCGTTCCGTTGCAAAGGCCGCATGCGTGTGTTTTGACAAGGCATTCATAATCTCCGATCCCGGGGATAGGAATATCCTCTCTGATCTCTACTTTTCCAGGCGCAGCCACTATGACGGCTTTCATCATGTTTCCCATAGGAGGCTCCTTTATTTAATCTTATGTCCGGTCAAAAAACCAAAACTCTTTACGAACTCACCCTCTATCAAAAATCAAAACTCTTTACGAACTCACCCTCTATCGAAAAGCAAAAATCTCTTTTTAGCAAAATAGATTGGATAATCAGTTTATACTCACCGCTTTACTAATTTTCTTGTTTCCCTGCAAGACAATAATCTTACTTTCATATCCAAGACTCACTACCAGTTCTTATTCTAACTATGTGAGTCTTCCATAGAAGTGTTTCATATTTCTCTTTTTATTGCTCTTGCAATAAAAAATAACGGTGAGTTTATTAAGAAAGGCGCCTGGTTATATCCATTTCCTCATCTCACACGAAGTGAGGCCGATGAGTCAGCTCGAAGACAGCTTGTTTTTTGTCCGTTGCTTCCAAAACAAGCCTTTTCAGGAGGTGAGTCATCTATTATTTACCCTTTTTACATAACAAGTTCGGCTTCGCGCAGCGGGTGTTTTAAAAAACTCCCCGTCGGAAGCCGAAATTTTACTCGTTCCAGACCAGCTCCTCATACTGCTTTGTATAGAGCTCGTAATAATAGCCCTTCTGCCGCATGAGTTCGCTGTGCGTTCCCTTTCCGATGATCTTCCCGTCTTTGACGACGATGATCACGTTCGCGTCCACGATCGTAGACAGCCGGTGGGCGATCACAAAGGACGTCCTTCCTTTTATGATGGTCTCGATCGCATTCTGGATCGCTTTTTCCGTCACCGTATCGATCGAAGAGGTCGCCTCATCCAGCACAAGGATCTTCGGATCTGCCAGGATCGCCCTGGCAAAAGAGAACAGCTGTTTTTCGCCGGTCGAGAGCATTCCGCCGCCCTCTCCCACGTCCGAATCGAGCCCTTTGTCCATTTTTTCCAGCACCTCATCCGCGGATACGAGGCGCAGTGCCTCCATGATCTCTTCGTCCGTCGCGTCCGGCTTCCCGTAACGGAGATTGTCCCGGACCGTTCCCGCGAAGAGATGCGGCGACTGCAGGACGTAGCCGATATTGCTGTGCAGCCAGAGCTGCGAACGCTCTCTTGCGTCTCTCCCGTCGATCAGGACCTGTCCATCCGTCGGCTCAAAGAACCGGCAGACCAGGTTGACCAGTGTCGATTTTCCCGCACCTGTCTCCCCGACGACCGCGATGTTGGTCCCCTGCGGCACTTTCAGATTGAAATGCTCCAGTACATATTCATCACCGTCCGGATATTTGAAGGATACATCCTTAAATTCGACATCCCCGTGCAGTTCCTCCCAGTTCTCCTTTTTCGGATGGAAGGTATCGCCGTATTTTTCGACCACTTCCGGCGAATCCGCGACGTCCGACTCCTCTGCGAGGAGCCTTGTCAGTCTTTCGATATTCGCCTGGATTGCGACAAAAGCGGACAGTGTCTCTATGATATTCTGGATCGGTTCCAGCAGTTCCAGCGCGTAGGACATAAAGACGGAAAGCGTTCCGATCCTCATGAATCCTTCCCGCGTCAGTTTTCCCCCCTGCCACAGGACAAGCGCGAGCACGATCGCGGACATCATGGTTATGGACGAAATAAACAGGGCGGAGAAATGCGCCTCACGGATCGAGGTTCTGCGCATCTTATGGGTCTCTTCATTGAAGTCGCGGATCATCTTTTCTTCCACGCTGAGGATCTTGATCGTTCTCGCCCCGGTAATGCCCTCGTTGTAGTTTCCCGTGATCCTGGAGTTGATCTCTCTGATCTTTCTGTTGTAATCCAGCAGTTTTCTCTGAAAATAGACCATCAGCGCCACTGCGATCGGAACCAGGATCAGGATATAGCCCGTAAGGCGGAGATCGATCGTGATCATGACAGCCAGTACGCCGATAATATAAGATCCGCTCCAGACGAAATTCATCATTCTCCAGGAGACAAGCTCGCCGATGAGGCCGGTATCCGACATGACTCTCGCATGAATATACCCGACCGCGTTCTGGTTATAGTAAGAGAAAGAGAGCGTCTGCAGGTGGTTGAATGCCGCGTCCCTCAGGTCCTTATTGATGGTCATCTCCATTTTCCCGCACCAGAAAGTGCTGATGAAGTTGATCACGGTCTGTCCGAGAACCAGCAGAATATAGAGCGTAATGAATACGCCCAGTCCCGCAAGCGTCCTGCCCCCTATGAAGTTGTCCAGCGCATACCGGTTAAAAAGCGGATACAGCGCGTCGATCGCGCTCGACATCCCGCCTAGCAGGATCATCATCGCGATCAGGAGCCGGTATGGTTTTAAATAGGGAAACAGTCTCGGCACTCCGAAAAACGGGAGCGAGATCTGTTTTTCTTCCTGCTGCATGAATGGTTAACTCCAACAATAAAATATGATCTTTATTAACATATACAGATCTTCAGTAATCCATTATGAAACATCCGCTTCCGCACCGGCGACCTGCAGATCATAGATCTTCCTGTACAGCCCGCCAAGCGCGAGCAGTTCTTCATGGGTTCCGCTCTCCCGGATGCGTCCTTTGTCAAGTACAATGATCCGGTCGGCGTTCATCAGTGTCGTGATGCGGTGGGCGATCAGAATGACCGTCGACGAACCGGTGCTCTCCCGGATCGCGTGCCGGATCTTCATATCGGTCTCCGCGTCCACGGCGGAGAGCGAGTCGTCAAAGACCATCACCGGCGGCTTCCGGATCAGCATCTGGGCGATCGCGGTCCTCTGTTTCTGTCCGCCGGACAGCGTCACGCCTCTCTCTCCGACAAAGGTGTCGTAACCGGCCGTAAAGCTTTCGATCGCGTCATCGATGCTGGCAGTCTTTGCCGCCCTGCGGATCGCTTTCATATCCGCCTTTTCAATGGCTATGCCGATATTCTCCGACAGGGTCCTCGAAAACAGGAAGGGTTCCTGCAGAACCATGCCGATATTCTTCCGCAGGTGTTCTTTTTTAATGTCCGCAATGTCGACGCCCCCGATCGTGATCTTTCCGTTTTCGGGCTCCAGCTTGTAAAGGCGTTCGAGAAGGTACATCATCGTCGATTTGCCGGAACCGGTTCCGCCGAGGATCCCTACCGTTTTCCCTGCGGGAATGGTCAGATCGATATTGTGCAGCACTTCTCCCGAACCGTTTTCGTAGGTGTAGGAAACATTTTCAAATACGATATCTCTGTCCATCGGAGGTTCGACAGCTCCGGGCTCATCTTCTTCCGGTTCGGAGTTCATGATGTACCGGAGACGTTCGATGGAAATGCCGGCTTTGCTGAGTTCCGAAATAACACGGCCCAGCTGCCTGACCGGCCAGATCAGCATCATATTGTACGCGGTCATTGCAATAAATCCGCCTACGGACAGCGTCCCGTTAATGTAAGCGATCGAACCGAAGACCGTGATCGCAAGAACCTGCAGTCCCGTCAGGATATCCGCGGTCGACCAGTACATGGACAGCAGCTTCATGAGACGGATCCAGAAACCGGTATAGTAGGTGTTCTGCTTCTCAAAACGCTCCCGCTCGTACATCTCGCGTCCGAACGCGCGGATGACGCGGACGCCGGTGAGATTCTCCTGAGCGATCGTGGAGAGAACGCCTTCTTCAATATCCGCCTTCTCAAACGCGCTCCCGATCTTTGTATGGAAAATGAGCGAGTATGCGACAATAATCGGAATGAATGCCGCCGAGCCCATCATGACCTTCCAGTGGATCGACGCCATAAATGCGATCGACATCACGATCAGGATCACCGTGCGGACGAGCTGCACCAGCTGTTCCGACACAAACCGCTTGATCGTCTGCACATCGGAGGTGCACCGCTGAATGATATCGCCGGTGCTGTTTTCTCCGTGCCAGACATAAGGAAGGTACATGATATGCCGGAAAAGCTCGTTGCGCATTCTTTCCACAAAGCGTTCCGCCCCGCGGCTGTTGCACACCCGGAACAGGAAACGGCTGAGTCCGGCGAGAGCGCCGACCGCCGCGCCGGCGAGCGCGATCCGCAGCGGATGCTCCCGCAGAGAGGAAATCCCTCCGAGCAGCGCCACCAGCTTCATCGCCCACGCGGGGATCTCCGGCGCCTTTGATCCTATTACGGAATCCACCGTAAAGGAGATGATCTTCGGATTCACCATGTCAAACAAAGAGACCAGCGCGGCAAAGGTAAGGCTCAGCACAAAATAGCGCTTCGCCCCGTAAAGGAAATGCAGGATCAGTTTTGCCTTGGACTCATAATGTTTCATAGCAAATGGTATTGTACGGGATTTTCGTTACTAAATCAATAATACCTGTCGTATAAAACAGAAAGCCGGCGGATATTTCCGCCGGCCTTTTCTCGCGCCGTGTCTTTCTGTTATTACTCCTTAACGGGAATACAGGATTACTACTCTCCGCAGAGCACTTCCACTGCCTCCCGAAGTGTTTCCGCCTCCCCGACGTTTCCCGGGAAGATCACATACGGAGTGCGCGGGAATTTGCTCTCCGGCCCGGTCTGCCAGACCGGAATGCCCGGGCGGATCTGTCCCAGAACATTTGCCTTTTTGACGGCAAGCGCTTTCGTTCCGACATCACTCGAAGTGATGCCTCCCTTGGCGATCACGAACGCGGGCGTCACATTCAGTCTGCCGACGAGAGACTGGACCGCGTCCGATATTCTCACGGAAAGTCTGAGCTCGTCCTCTTTATCCCCCGTATCGGCCGTGATCAGCGCGCGCGTCGTATAGCAGCATACCGTTCTGCCGCTCCGGATGCACTCCTCCTCTTTCGCGAGGCACCGGTCCACTTCTGCTGCGAATGCAGCTTCGTCGCGCACCTTTGTCGCATCCAGTTCTATAAATTCGATCTCTTTCAGCTTCTTCAGCTCTTCGACCTGCGCAGTCGTCTTCGCTGTATGCGAGCCGACCACGATAATGCCGCCGTTCCGGCTCTCCGCAGTGACCATGTCTTTTCTTGAGAGGAGAGGCTGATCCGTGATCCCTCCCATGACTTTCACGATCCCTGCTGCCGTGCGGAACATGAAGGTCTTTCCTTTGCGCATCGCCCGGAACATTGCCGTACAGAATACCATGAGCCCTTCATAGCTCACCGCATTGACGATGATCTTTCCGAAGTCCTTTACTGCCATCAGCTGCGCTTCAATGCCATCATAATTAAGGCCGTGAATGTCCTCGAGCGTAATGCATGTGACATCCTCCGCTTTATACGCGCCTCCGGTCTTTTCCTCAATATATTCGGGCATCGTGTACGCGCTGTAGCCGAAGGTCTTGTCTTTCGCAAATTCGGTTTCGCAGGCCGGCACCAGCTCGTCCCCGTATTTTACGTAGTGGACATTTCCGATCGTATAACGTCCGCCTTCCGGGAAAAACGGGCAGAGGATCTCTCCGTCAATCTTCGCGCCGGTCTTTTTTTCGTAATCTTCCTTGAGGAGCATGGTCTCAAGAGGATAATGACCGCGGAGCGTACTGTCGCTGCGGCTGATAAAGAAATATTCTTTTCCGGTCTTCTTCGCCGCGGCGTCCACCGATGCGGCCACTTCATGGTGCAGCGAAGTCGTTTCTTCGCGCGTCAGTCCTCTCGAATTTGTCAGAATGTAGAAAAGAGGTTTATCCTCACGGAACGCGTCCTCCATGCTCTCCTCATCCCAGCACGTATAGACCGAAATGTCATGCACCGTCTGCACGCCGGTGGGATCGTCATCGAGAACGACGATCTTGCGGGTGTTCTTTTCCAGTTCTTTCCGGAGTGTTTCCGCCGCTGCACAGGCGTCGATCGCCGGATATTTACTGATCGTCTCAAACGGAATCGCCATATATTCTCCTTACTGTTCTTTCTTCTTCACTTCGCAGTCGGCAAGAGTCTCAAAATACTTTACGATGCTGCAGTGATCCTGATTCATCATATCGTGGACTTTCATGGACTGCAGGATCTCATACAGCTGCGCCGTATACGGGATCGGGACGTCGAGCGCATGTGCCGACGCGACACAATTCTTGATATCTTTATGATTGATCCGGATCGGTCCTCCGGGAACAAAATTGCGTTCCAGGATCATCGGGATCTTATCGTCAAGAACTCTGCTTGCGGCCAGTCCGCCGCGGATCGCCTGATATACCTTTTCCGGATCGGCGCCCGCTTTCGCTGCAAATACAAACGCTTCCGAAACGACGGCAATGGTATTGTTCACGATCATCTGATTCGCGAGTTTCGTCGTCGATCCGGCTCCGCTCGGTCCTACAAGAAGAGCGGATGAGCCGAGAATGTCAAAATACGGCTTCATGATCTCAAAATGCTCTTTCTCCCCGCCGCACATAATGGCAAGAGTGCCGCTCACGGCTCCGGGCTCTCCGCCGGAGACCGGCGCGTCAAGGAAACCCACTCCGATCTCTTTCAGTTTCTCATAACACTGTTTTGATTCCACCGGAGTCACGGAACTCATGTCACAGACGACAGCTCCTTTCCTGACCGTGGAAGCGACGCCTCCTTCTCCGAAGAGGATCGACTGCACGATCGCGCCGTTCGGGACCATGGTAATGATCACATCGCATTTTTCACCGATCTCCGCATAGGATGCCTCTTCCGCTCCCGCCGCGGCCACATCGGCAACTGCGTCTTTATTCAGGTCGGCAGCCAGTACCTTCACTCCTGCCTTCACAAGATTCTTTGCCATGGGACGACCCATGATTCCAAGTCCGATAAATCCCAGCATCTTTTCTCTCTTCCTTTCCCCGGACAGTCTGTCCGTTCTTCCTGTTACCCGTTCATTGTATCATATACTTTCAGCCGCAACAAATCCCCCGTCTCGGCTTTGGCGCGGCCGTTCCGAACTCTTACTCCTCCATCGCCCGGATCAGCATCCCGCCGTTCTCCTTCAGCCACTTTCTTCGCACTCTGTAATCCGGAAGGATCTTCTCCACCTCCCGCCAGAACAGTGCCGAATGATTCATCTGTTTTCTGTGACACAGTTCGTGCACCACGACATAATCGATGATCTCCTCCGGCATTTTCATGATCAGGCAGTTGAAACTGAGATTTCCCTTCGCGCTGCAGCTTCCGAACCTTGTTTTCTGCGCCCGGATCGAGATCTGCCCGTACGTCACTCCGATCCCGGCCGCGAAATCGCTGACCTTTCCGGGAAGGATCTGTTTTGCCTGTTTTTTCAGCCGGATCAATTCTTCTTTTGTGATCGTGCCCGTCACGGATGCGGCGCGCGCCTCTCTCTCCCGCAGCCGCGCGGCATGCGTAAGGATCCATTTTTCCTTGCTTTTCACAAATCTTTCGATTTCTCTCACGGACATGCGCAGCGGCGCCCGGACGATAAGCTCCTCCGGACTTTTCAGTTCTATGGAAATGGTTTTTCTTCGGCTTCTGACAACAGTGGTCTTCATTCTGAAAGTGATTTTTCTTCCTTTCTCTAAAGAAAGACCCTGCGTTAAAAACACAGGATCTTTCTGACACATCCTTTTGAATTTCTTTCCCCTGCCCGCATACCGGGCAGCGTTTTTCCTGCGCCGGCAGCAGCCAAAGACTCGTCAGCGAAGAGGCGTATATCCCATCCCGCTGCAGATCGCGTCGATCGGAACACCGTTTTTGCACAGCAGACAGTCTTCCGGATTGTAGAATTCGTAATCCGGCAGATCGGCCTGTGTGAACAGTGCCTGCACTTCCAGACCTCCGATCTTCGATGCAGCGGAGAAAATCGCGGAAATGCCGCTGATCAGCGCGCCGTAATATTTCAGCGTGTCCACCGCTCTGCGGACCGTGCGTCCGCTGGTCGCGGAGTCGAACAGAAGAAGGACGTTTTTATTGCGGATCCACCCCAAAAGGTTTTCACGGAAGATCAGCTGCCCTCCGACGCTGTTTTCCGGCTTGAGCACATAGATCGATTTGTGCTGGTTCATCGAAAGGATGCCGCCCTTCTGCAGTTCCTCCGCAAGGAAACCGCCGATGACTTCCATGCCTTCCATACAGACGATCGTGTCGACCGGTGTCGAATAGATATAAGATTCCGCAAGAGCCTGCGCCACCGCTCTGGCCTCGGAAATACGGGCTTTCATAGGTGTCATGTCCATATAATAATTGACATGTGCGTTCGGCGTCGCAAAGTGTCCCGGGATCACACGCAGGAAAACATTCGGAAACCGCTGGGATGTCAGCTTAACATACTGCTTCATCTATTACCTCCCTGTAAATCATAAACTATTTCGTCTTCCGGCATTGCATTTATTTATGTGCATTATATCATATTACCGTCTCTTTTTGAACAGATAAATGCGCACTTTAGCTAATATAAATGCCGCTGCGCCGGTCACGAAGGCCGCCAGTAGAAGAAGCAGATATTTCTCCGGAGCCGATTCATCGCCGGTCTTCACGGAATCGGCTCCCTTCTTATTCAGTTTCCGGACCGGTGAGGGCGTCACGGCCCTTGGCGCAGGAGTGATCACGGACGGTTCCGGAACGGGAGGCCTGACCGGAATCCTCACGAACTGATCTTCGTCTTCCGGTTCTTCGTGTACGGCAGCAAGGACTTTTTCCCCGGTTTCCCCATCCACAAGATAAAGCTTTTCATAGATCACGACCGTCTTTCCGTCGTACCGTTCCGCGTGAAATGCGGGAAAATCAAGCGTCACTGTCTGTTCTTCCCCGGACGCGCGTTCCGATGCAAACCGGAACGACGCGGTCAGCGGTTCCCCGCCGTCACTGAGCAGCGGCCGTACAAAACCCGCCTCTTCCTTCAGCATGGCAGCACCGCTCACCTCATAGGAACATTCCGGCTGCAGGCCACGGCAGATCACCTGATCCCGCAGAACCATCTTTTCCGAGAGAATTCCCTCATGGCTCCCGGTCGCCGCATCGGAAGCAACGGTCGAGACCTCCGGAACATAGACGGTCTGGGCTTCGTCCTCCGGATCCGCATGGACATGAACAGGAATTCCGCCGCAGTACAGTGTTTCCTCCGCGACCCAGGCTTTTCCCGCCGCGGCTGCGCCGTCCACATGGAAAGCGATCTGCACCGTTCCGTCCGGTTCGTCCGGTGTAAACCCGTTCGTCTGCGGTTCCGCTTCCATCAGTTCCCCGGTCTCTTTGCACCGCAAAGCCGCATGCAGCTCATAGCGGACTCCCGGCAGAAGATTGCGGAAGCTGTACACATCGGTCCAGTCCATCCACTCCTCTTTCAGGGAAATATGTCTGCCCGTCTTATCATCGGTCAGCACCGTGCTTCCGTCCGGAAAATGCAGCGTCTCCTCCTCGTCTTCGGGATCCTCGTGAACAGCTGTCAGCTCCTCCGCCCCGCCGTCTGTCACCTCATACAGCTTCTCGAAGAATACAAGAGAATCGCCCTGAAATCCTTCCGCATCAAAGACCGGGATCTGCACGTCGACATAGCCGCTGATCCTTCCGTTTTCCTGCACCTCACCACTCGCAGTGATCTCCATGCTGTCCGCAGACTCTTCATTTTCAGCCGCCGGAGTTTCTTCTGTGCCGTCTTCTCCCTGTTCTTCCGCGCTGTTCTCTCCCGTTTCTGCCCCGCTGTTCTCTCCCTGTTCTCCGGAACTGTCTTCAGACGGCTCTCCCGCGCTGTTCTCTCCGGAATCTTCCGATCCGTTTTCCGAAGGTGTTTCTTCGCCCTCATCGTCACCGTCTTCTGTATTCCCGTCCTCTTCCTGAACGGACTGTTCCATGATCGTGATCTTTCCTCCGTCTGTCCGGAAGACCGTCCATGCCTCGATCGGCGTCTCCGGTTCGCTCCCGGTGCTTTTTAAAACAGCTTCAGCGGTCAGTCTGTACTCTGTATCCGGAGCGAGATTGCTGACAGACACGCGGTCTGCCGCGAGAACTCCCTCTCCCGCGAGCGCGGTTCTCTGGCCGTTTTCCCTGTTCCGGACTGTTGTCCGGATCTCCGGCACATAAACGGTCTGGGACTGATCCGACAGATCGGCATGAACCGCGTAGATCCTTCCGTTCCCGTCTTCCACACTCTCAAATGCCACT
Organism: Lachnospiraceae bacterium UBA1251; assembly: GCA_002308255.1. Lineage (GTDB taxonomy): Bacteria > Bacillota > Clostridia > Lachnospirales > Lachnospiraceae > Chordicoccus. The sequence continues at coordinate 14,050 of DBVZ01000100.1, forward strand.
GCGTCTCTCCCGGCAAGTTCTTCAGGCGCCGGAAAAACAAACGTTACCTCCACGCTCCCGGTCCCCTCCGAGGTTACAGTAAATTCCTGCTCCGCTTCGACAGGTTTTCCGTCCGCATCCGTAATTGCCTCTCCCGAAGCGGCATCATGCAAAGACGCCTTCATGATCTTCCGTGTTCCCGGCGCGAGATTTTTATAGGTCACAGTATCTGTCAGCGTCACGGTTCTTATGCCGTCTGACGCAGCGTTTTCCTCTGTACTTTGTAAAGAGACTGTCTTCGTCCCTGTTCCCTGATCCCTGAGGGCAGTCCCGATCACAGGGACATAGACCTTCTGCTTCACATCGCCTGCCCCCTCATGGACCGCGATCGTTTTTCCGGAGCTGTCTGCCGCCTTCTCGTCGCAGTAAAGCGTTTTTCCGGCGTATTCTGCCGCGTCAAAAGAGACCGGCACCTCCACGGAACTCATTCCGGCTGTGACCGTCACCTCCGCAGTACCCTGCGCCGCAACGGTTCCGTCCGATTCCCGGAGCGTTCCCGTAAACATCACTTTCTGCCCTGTGTACTGGTTAAAATGGCTGATCTTCACTGTATCCGTCAGGGTGACCGTGCCCTCTTCGGCAGACAGATAATGAGACCCTGCCGCGTCCATGAGTTCGGTGCCGATCTCCGGGACGGGCTGTTCCAGACTGGTGATCAGATTGCCGCCGTCGATCGCCGCTCCCTGTGCGGCACCTGCCGATGCTTTCACGTTCTTCAGGTAAATGCCGGAGACAGCTCTTCCGGAACCGTCTTTCCACGACTCCGACCGGAAATACCCTTTCGGTTCCTTCGTCTCCTGCACGGCAACCGTCCCGAGAGGCAGAACGACCTTTCCGCCGCTCTTGTAGAACGCGTCTCCGCTCACCCTGCAGGCGTCCGACAGAGACGCCTCATAGGATCCCGAGGCTCCCTTCACGGATCGGATCACCCAGGTCCTGTCCGCTCTCGAAGGCAGATTGTCCTTTGTATAGCTCCCCGCATAGAAGCGGACCGTAAATTCCGCTCCCGCCAGATCCGCTCCCGCCGCCGGAGATGACTGCCCGGTCTCCGCGTCGATCTTCCGGATCACAAGACCTCCCGCGTCAAAGACCGGCGTATCCGCAACACTGATCTCCTGCTCCGCCTCTCCGCCGCTTACGGTCACTCCGGCGGCGCTGCCGGCGGGAGCAAACCCCGTCGGAGCCTTCGTTTCCTTAACGTAGTAAGTGCCCGGGGACAGTTCGATGCTTCCGGTCTTTCCCGAGGCATCCGTCGTCATGGAGGCGTCCGCCCCTCCCGTTGTTCTGGCCTTCTGCGTGCAGGCGCTGTCCGTATACACCGAGAACACGGCACCTGCCAGCGAATAGCACGCATTTCCGCCGCTCAGAGCCGTGTCTGAGGAAGTCTTCCTGACATGGATCTTTCCGGCGAGTTCTCTGACCGAAAACACCGCAACTGCCTGCGAGTCTGCCGGATCGTCCTCATTCGCGTAAAAAGACGCGGTATACGAAAACCTGTCTTTATGGGAAGCATACCAGCTCTCAAACGCTTCCATAAGGCTGATGAAGGTGTCTTTCGGCGGATCCAGCGTCCACACGTGCTCTGTCACCTTATCCTTGAAAATGTTCCAGATCATGACCTGAATGATCTGCTCCCTCTCCATCTTTGAAAGAGAGGTGCCCGACACCTCATTTACGTAATACCAGGCAAGAGCCGCCTTCTTCGCGTGGGCGTCGTCCCATCCTGCCGCGCTTTTGTCGATCGCGACAGCATTTCCCTTCTGGAACGGTTTATTGGAATTCATGCAGTAGGCCGTCTGGGACCCCAGCACGTGGAGGACCTCCGATTTCTCCTTCTCCCCTTCCGGATTCCTTGCGAAATAGACCGTAAAGCCGGATCCTTCCATCCGGCTCATGGTCAGCGCGTCAGCGCGTGCCGCGGAAATGACAAGGCTCAGCAGGATCAGAAGAAGAACCGATCCCCCTGCCGCCCGTTTCTGCCCCGCACGCAAATGTTTTCTGTAATGATTCAAAGACATACTTTCCCTCCTGTCTCTTCTAAAAAAAGGCGCACGAATACACCTTCCCCGTTCCGGGTACTTCTCACGCAGGATTGTTTTCACAGAGACAGAACGTCTCTGCTGCCGGCCGGAACGCCGGTACGATGCGCCCTAAGGCGAAGAAATATCGTTCTGCAATACATAGATTAGCAGAAGGGAAATGATTTGTCATTGGCAGGATAGTTCACATATTATGTAAACTTCCCTCTCCCGTTTCCTCCTCCGCGATCAGCTCCTCCATCGTGCACCCGAGGATCCGGGACATCCGGAAAAGATGGTCGAGCGAGGGAAGGGACTGCCCGGACAGCCACCGGTAGATGGACTGCGGGCAGGACAGCCCCAGCATTTTCTGCATTTTACGCACGGAAATGCGGGCGCAGCGTAACTGCGCCTCAATATTTCCGCCTGTCTTTTTCATATCAATTCGTGGATTACAGTCAGTCTTTCGGAAGAGAACCATATTGCTCCTGACTGTTCTTTTCGATCGGAATGATTATACCGCGGACCGCGGTGGATTTGAAAGTCCCTTTTTATGCCAGCCGGCTGATCACGCCGGCCAGGATCTTCGCACGGCGCGGCATGGAGTCGATCTCCGCCTGCTCCCTGACCGTATGCACGTACTCTCCCACTGCTCCCATGGAACACACGGTCGGGATCCCGATCCCCACGGTAAAGGCAGAATCACTTCCGCCTCCGCGCATGATCGGTTCCAGTTTCTCCAGTCCGTATTCTTCCGCAAAAGCGGCGACTTTCGCGAAAAGCGCGCGGTTGGCTTCCTTGTCCTCCATGGCGGGAAGCATATGCAGGATCTCCCAGGACGCCTTTGTCCCCGGTACATACACGTGCTCTGTCTCCCGCTTTATGATCCCGATCGCTTCCTCATACTGTTTCCCGTTCAGGAAGCGGATGTCGATCTCCATGCGGCAGGAGACCGGAATGATATTGACCACGGTTCCCCCCTCGATCTTTCCGCAGTTGAAGGTCAGGCCCTCCGGTTTGCTCTCTTTTTCGATCGCCAGGATCTTATATGCCATTTCCCGGATCGCGGAGGCTCCCGCAAAATAGTCATTTCCGGCGTGGGCACCGATCCCGGATACCTCAATGGCGACCCGGAGGACCCCTTTCCGTCCGACGGTCATGCGCCCGGCGCAGCCGGTCTCGCAGTTAAACGCCGCCTGACAGCCCCGCGCGGGCTCCTCGTGCATCATTCTCCGTACTTCTCCTCCGAGGTGTTCCCCGCTCTCCTCATCCGGATTCAGGATGAGCCGCAGTTCCGGGTGAGGGATCCCTGCTTTGCGGAGTCCCTCCATCGCAAGAAGCGCCGCGGCGACGCCTCCCTTCATATCCGAGACGCCCGGGCCGTAGAGCGTATTGCCCTCCCTTCTCACCACCGGGTCCCCGAAAGCGCCCTTTTCATGCACAGTGTCCATATGTCCGAGAATCGCTATCGGAGCAGCTGCTTTTCCGTCCGGTCCCGGGACTTCCGGAAGCGTCAGAACGAGGGAATCTCCGGCAGCCGGATAGGAAGTCCTTTTCACCTTGAGCCCGTGCGCATGAGCATAGTTCTCAATATAGTCAGACTGTCTGTTCAGAGCCTCAAAATCATCGGACCTCGTCTCAAAACCGCAGATCCGGATCCAGAGATCCGTATATTCCGCTTCCAGTCCGCCGATCGCCTCAAAAAGTCTGTTGATCCTGTCTTTGTCATTCATGCTCTGTCCCTCCGTCTTCCTCATAAAACCGGTACGCCGCCTCTTTCGTGACCGGATGTTTCACCGAGTAGTCAAATTCCGCGCGGACGCATTTCCCGTCCGGAAAACGGAACGTATCCGAAGCCGTCATGCGCCGGCTCGGATGGAAATGCAGCCGCTCGTCAAACCGGAGCAGCTCCTTAAAATACACGCTGTCAAATGCGGACGCCTTCTTTTCCCTCTCCGCAAACTGTTCCAGAAATGTCCCCCGAAGACGGGGCGAAAGCGCTTCGTTTCCTTTCTGCTCTTTATAATATACCGCCAGTGCTTCATACATGGCAAACGGAGATTCAAACAGACTCTCCAGATACGGCAGCGCATGGCGGAACAGACCGGAATTCCAGAACATATCGACCATATCGGCGGCTTTCCGGATCCTGTCGATCTGATGCGGCGTGATCCATCTTGTCGAGAGCACGGTATAGGGCGGCTTCACCGATGAAACGATGCCGTATTCCTCCGCCCTTCTTTCCATCTCCGTTCCGGAAAGAACTTTCAGAAATCCGACCTGGAACTGATGCGCTCGAAGTGCGTAGACCTCGTCAAATGAATTCCGGAAGGACGAAAGGTCCTCATAAGGCAGTCCCGCGATGAGATCCGTATGCAGGGCGATATTCTGATTTTCGAGCAGTTCCCTGACCGCGTGAAAGATCTTTTTGTTGTCCGCTGTTCTCCGGATCGCCTGCAGGGTCTCCGGATTCGTCGACTGGATCCCGATCTCCAGCTGCACAAGGCCCGGACGCAGGCTCTTCAGCAGAATAATGTCTTCTTCTGTCAGAAGATCCGCTCCGATCTCGAAATGGAAGCCCGTGACGCCGTTGTCGTGCTGTCTGATATAGTTCCAGATCTCGCGGGCCCTCGCCGTGCCGGCATTAAAAGTCCGATCCACGAACTTTACCAGAGAGACTTTTCTGTCCAGGAAGAACTGCAGTTCTTTTCTGACAGTTTCCATATCCCGGAACACAAGTCCCGTCTCTTCCGACGACAGACAGTAAGTGCAGCGGAACGGGCAGCCCCGGCTCGACTCGTAATAGATGATCCGGTGCTCGAAATCTTCCGATCCGTCATAAAGGAACGGCAGTTCTTTTTCAAACCGGCGGTTGTTTTCCGCTTTCGGCGGCACGTTACGGACGATGCCGTCTTCTTTAAAAACGATCCCCGGAAGATCTTTCCACAGATCCGCAGCGCTCTCCTTCGCCGCGAAACGCCCGCAGATCCGGGAGAAAGTGTATTCTCCCGGACCCGTCATCACGAAATCGCAGTATGCAAGATACTGTTCCGAATGGGTTTCCGCTTCCGGTCCGCCGGCAAAAAGGATCAATCCTTCTTCCTGCGGATGGAGTCTGCGAAGATCGGCAAGCAGCTGGAGACAGAACTGACTGTTCCATATATAGACCGACAGCCCGATCATGCCTGCCTCCCTGCCGATCAGATCAAACAGGATGTCCTCATACCGGTCGTTGACCGTGTATTCGGCCAGTTCAATGAAGGGTTCTTCCGCTGCCCCCGTATCTTCCGCTTTTTCCAGATACGCGTATGCGCTCCTGCGGAGCGCATATAATGCGGGATTGGAATGGATATAGCTTGCATTCAGGGCTGCCAGCACTATTTTCTTCCTGTCCGTGTTCTTTTTTGAACTGATCTTATTCATCCTCTTCTTCCGGTTCCTGTTCAAGCAGCTCTTTGCGTTTCTTATAATCTCTGGCCGTCAGGGAAAGCGTGATGAAGCAGAGGACAAAAACCGACGCTCCTCCGATGAGCCCTGCTGCCGCAGATCCGCCGGCGTGTCCCGGGAACCGGATCGCCGTCCCGGCGGCAAGAAGAGCTCCGAACGCGATGCCGGCGATGGCCGATACCAGCAGATTTGTTTTTCTGTCGGCTTTCAGCCTTCTGTCCCAGATGCCGTTCCGGATGCATGCCAGCATCATATAAATTGCAAGCGCCATGAAAATGATCCATTCGGCCGCAATATATTTAAAATCAAACCCGAAGATGAACTGTTCGATGATCAGGGATGCTAAAAGCGCCCAGAACGCGAACCAGCATCCGTTGTGCTCGATTTTCAGAAGTGTCTGTTCCTGTCTCTCATCAAGATTATTTTTCATTGCTTTCATCTTCTTCCTCCCAGAATAGATCATTCAGTGTAACGCCGAGTGCTCTGCAGATCGCAATGCACAGTTTAATAGACGGATTAAATTCTCCGGATTCGATCAGTCCGATGGTCTGTCTTGTGACTCCTGCCTTCCCGGCCAGCTCTGTCTGCGACATGTTCAGCTCGATCCTCCGGAATTTCATTTTCAGGTTTCTCATCGGTTTTCCTCCTGTTGATGCCAAGTATATATTACATGATTGCATTTGTCAAGTATATATTACATATATTTTTTATAAATTACTTTTAAAAAATAAACAAAGCAAAAGCATCACAGTTCTCTATTGCGTCAACTTTCCGGAAGGCATAGAATGAATATATAAACATACATTTACAGGAAAAAAAGACTGAAGAACCAGAAAAAAGGAGTGCCGTGATGAGATCTCTTTCTACGATCGCTCAGCTGAAGCGTTCCCCGATCAGACGCATCTACGAAAAAGCCATCCTGATGGAGGATGTCATCTTTTTCAGTCTCGGAGAGCCTGATTTCACGACGCCGGACAAAGTGATCGACGCGGCAGTCGCGTCGCTGCGCCGAGGCGAGACGCACTATACGCCGAATGCAGGTTTTCCTTTCCTTCAGGAAGCGATTTCGGAAAGCATGGCGTCTTATGACGGAATCCGGTATGATCCCTTAACGGAGATCGCTGTCACCTGCGGGGGGATGGAAGCGCTTCCGCTTGCCCTTCTCACCCTGATCGAACCGGGAGACGAAGTGATCCTCTCCGATCCTTCCTACGGCAACTATTTTGACCAGATCCGGATCTGCAAAGGCGTTCCGGTGCCTGTCGCCGTCCGTGAGGAAGACCGGTTCAATCTGAACCCGGATTCCCTGCGGGCCGCCATTACCGGGAAAACACGCGTCATCATGCTCAACACGCCCTGCAACCCGACCGGCTCCGTCGCTCCGGAATCACTTCTCAGGGAGATTGCCGCGATCGCAGTTGAAAACGATCTTTACGTGATCTTCGACGAGGTCTACAAACATCTGTTCTACGGAGACGAACCGTTCTTTAATATCGCCCGTGTTCCGGGAATGAAAGAGCGGACGCTTGTCATCGACAGCTGTTCAAAAACATATGCCATGACAGGATGGAGAGTCGGCTGGATCGCCGGACCGGAGGAGATTATTTCCAATATTCCCAAAATCCAGGAAAATCTGTGCAGCTGCGTACCCGCCTTTGTTCAGCACGGCGCCGCCTGCGCTCTGCGGGAATGCGATGACGATATTGCGCGCATGAACGCGGAGTACAAGAAACGCCGCGACTGCATCGCGGCGGGGATCAACGCCATTCCGGGACTCCATGCGGCGGTCCCGGACGGCGCGTTTTATCTGTTTGTCAATATTCAGTCCACAGGTCTGACTTCCGAGGAGTTCGCGAACCGGCTTCTTACGGAAGGTCATGTCGCACTGTCTCCCGGATCCGCGTTCGGACCTTCCGGAGAGGGATTTGTCCGTATGTCCTATGCGACTTCTCTTGAAAATATCAAAGAGGGGCTCCGGCGGATCGAAAACTGGATGAAGACACTGCAAAAATGAGAAATGCCGGCTAAACCACCCGCTTATTCTTCCGTCATCCGCTTAAGGCCGCGAATATAATCCGGCGTCGTGCCGCAGCAGCCGCCGAGGATCCCCGCGCCGGCGGAGCGGAGCGTTCTCATATGCTGCACAAATACATCCGGCGACATGTCGTAGTGAGCGGTCCCGTATTTGTCTATGACCGGCGTTCCGGCGTTGGGCTTGGCAATGACCGGGATCGTCACGCTGTCCGCGATCTTTTCAATGATCCCTTTCAGCTTGTCGGGCCCCGCGCAGCAGTTGATGCCGACCGCGCTCACTCCGATCTCTTCAAGTTCTTTCGCCGCAGTGAATACCGTTCCTCCGAAAAGGCCTCTGCCTCCCTCATCGACCGTCATGGTGCACATGACCGGACTTTTCGTGACGGAGAGGACCGCCTCGGCAGCGATTATGATCTCCTCCGCGGACATCATCGTTTCGATCACGAACAGGTCCACACCTGCTTCCTCGAGCACTTTCGCCTGTTCTTCAAAGATCGGGAAGACATCCTCCTTCTCCGCTTCTCCGCCTGCCGACTCGAGCATCAGCCCGGAAGGAGAGAGATCCCCCGCAACCAGTGCTTTTCCTCCGGCAGCCTTCCGGGAGATCCCGACGAGTTCTTTGTTCATCTCCGGGAGCTTCCCCTCGAGGCCGTATTCTTTCAGTCTTCCGCGGTTCGCACCGAACGTCGGCGCATAGAGGATATCGCTCCCCGCCTCGACGTATTCCCTCTGCAGCTCAATAACGACCTCCGGATGCTCCGTGATCCACAGCTCCGGGCAGACTCTCCTCGGCATTCCCCGAAGGAACAGATTCGTCCCCATCGCGCCGTCCAGGATCACCGGACCGTTACCCGTCATTTTCAAAAAATCCGATTTTGTCATTTCTGTCCACCTCTTATCTGTCTCATTCCTCAGGAAGAGCGAACCATTCCCCATCCGTCAGGATCGTGATCTCCGTGTCATCCTCAACAAGCATCATGCCGATCACGTCGGCATATTTTGCCTTATAGATCTTACTGTTTTCATCAACGATGTAAAGATAGGTATCTCCGTCCTCGACGATCGCCTCACGTCGGACGATCCTGATCTGTCTCTCCTCATAGCCGGATATGTCGCGTTCGGCAGCAGCCGCAGGCGTCTCCTCCGCGGTCGCCTCTTCCGCCGTGATCCTGCCGGAGAGCAGGGCTTCATACTTGGAAATGCATTCTTTCTGGGTCGCCGCGGTCGCGACGATATTGTACTGCTCCACGTTGACGCAGGCGTACATCTTTACCAGTCCGCTGTTGTCTTTCAGAACCATGATGTACGCTGGCTTCTCATCGATCCGGATGAGGGACGGGAACGACGCCCTGTACCGCTTCTCCTGCACTTCGCCTTCCGCGGCGGCCATGGCCGAAAACTCGTCCGCGCCAGCGCAGGTGATATAGATCGTCTCTTCCGTTCTTTCGTTGGAAAGGATAAACCCGAGATTGGAACTGTCATTATTAAGGGAAGTCACGCCGGTGTAGATCCAGATATCGCCTTCCTTGGCCACATATCCGAAATCGGAGACCGTCCCGTCATCCCCATTTGCGTATTCCGTCACTTTCCGGCAGCCGGTCTGTCCGAAAATGGAATTGATAAATCCGTTTTTAAGCTGCGCGTAGTCATTGAACTGTGCACAGATGAGGTCGCCCGGAAATACGACGTCGACCCACTGCGGAATATCGCCGGTCTTCCGGTATTCCATATTTCCGCTCACCGGATCCGCTATGATCGCGCCGATCACCTGCGTGCCTCCGAACAGACCGATCGTATGGTCATAGACCGACGCGACGTAATAAGGATTGCCCTCTTCGTCGATCTCGAAGTGGACGTTGTCAAACATTTTTGTCGGGAAATGAAAACGGATCTTCCGCTCCAGGTTCTCCCAGAAGTAAGCGGACGGCACATATTTCATCCCGCTCGGCAATGCCTGATAATCCGCTCTCATCTTCACGGGATCGACGATGACGTAGCCCGGCACGCCCGCGGAGCGGTTCCGGTACCACTTGAAGAATCCGGCGTATTTAAGAGGAGCGACTTTTGCCGGCTTTCCTTTGGAATCGATCTGAGTATAGCTGCTCACGTTATACTGGCTGACGACCTGAGAGAGCGTTCCGATCTCGCGGTCGCCGAGCATCGCGGCGGAATTCGTATCCATCAGCGCGATCGAATCCGTTCCCTGCACGGAGGGGATATCGTCGACTGTTCCTTCCTTCACCGTAAGGATCTCGCTGTACGTCCTCGCGTGAAGCGGTCTCGAGCTCAGGATCGCGGAAAGGATGATCGGCGCGACGAAAATTCCGCCGGTCACGTACAGCGGTATCCTCGATTTTTTGTCCGCCGGGAGCCGGGAAGCGTTCTCGGCAGCGTGGCGGGCATAAAACAGGAAGGAAAACAGTCCGGAAATGATCAGCAGATAACTCCAGAATCCCCGGTTCTTGAGATTTACCGCCGGCAGCCACTTGTAAAAAAGGACCGCGGCAACCAGGACCGTGATCAGGATGATCACGAAATTGCTTTTTTTGTGAGACATTCTCGAGAAAACTTTTTTGCCGGGCATCTCGGAACGGGCCGACCATGTCTTTCCGCCCTGTCCCCCCGGCATGCCGCCGAAGCGGAATTGTCCGAATTCGATCTTTGCCATCGCGCTGTTCCTCTCTTTACTGCTTTTTCAGCGCCGCCACGGCGGCCTGATACTGTGTATCCTTCTCTCCCGCGTCCATGATCTCTTCTTCTCCCATGTCCGCTTCCAGGTCGGGGACGATTCCCGTCCCGTTGATATTGATGCCGTCAGGCGTATAATAAAACGCTGTCGTGATCTTCACGGCCGACTTATCAAAGAGCGGCATATAAGACTGCACGATCCCTTTCCCGAATGTCGTCTTCCCGACGATGATCCCGGCTTTCCGGTCTTTCACCGCACCCGCAAAGATCTCCGAGGCACTTGCCGAATTCTCATTGACGAGGACGGCAAGCGGCACGGCAAGGGGTTCTTCACATTCGGAATTGTATTCTTTCCGGTTTCCTGCCTTGTCGACCGTATAGACGAGCAGCCCTTCGGGAACGAACATACCGAGCATCTTCGTCGTCGCGGAAACGAGCCCGCCGGGGTTATTCCGCAGATCGATCACCAGTCTCTCCATCCCCTGCTCTTTCAGGGTTGTCAGCGCCTCTTCAAAGTGATCCGCCGTCGTTTCGCGGAAATTGCTGATACAGATATAGCCGGTGCCGTCCTCCTGCAGCACGTACGCCACCGTTTTCAGATCGACTTCTTCCGGTTTCAGCGTCACCGTAACGGGTTCCGCCGTCCCTTCTCTTTCCACGGTGATCGTCACCGATTTTAACTTTCCGCTTCGCAGATCCGAGGCGATCAGGGAAATATCTATGTCCGGTCCCTCGGCATCGTTGATCCTCACGACCCTGTCTCCCGCGAGAAGCCCAGCCTTCTCTCCCGGAGAATCCTTGTACACTTCGATGATCGTGACTTCATTTGTCTCCGCGTCCGTCATGAAGGTCACTCCGATACCGGTGTACACCCCGCGGTTCGTCTTCTGCATTTCCTCATATTCTTCTTTCGAGTAATAAGCCGCGTATCTGTCCCCGGTGGCGGCAACCATTCCGCGGTATTTTCCTTCCGTGATATCTTTTGAAGAGACCTCTTCGAGATAATTGTCCCTGATCAGCCTGCGGATCGCGGCTTCCTTTCCGGTGAAGAAGTACAGAACGGCCCAGAGGGCTGCCGCAAGAACCGCACAGCACAAAAAACCGCCAAGAAACGCCCGAAGGCTTCCCAGCGGTCTTCTTTTGTCATACAAATCGTCCCTGTTAAACATCAAGATGCTTCCTGACCGTGATGATCGATCCCGTAAGTCCGATCCCGATACCGAGGATCAGTCCCACCGGCATCACATACCGGAACACCTGCATCATCGGCGGCAGCGCGTCAGCCATGGAGCGGAGCACACCGAATCTTCCGAGAAGCTTGCTCATGATCCAGTCATAGGAAAAATACAAAATGACCAACGGGATCGCGGCCCCGACCGCTCCGAGAAGGATACCCTCCACGATGAACGGCGCGCGCACGAATGAATCCGTCGCTCCGATCAGCTTCATGATCCCGATCTCTTCCCTGCGGACCGAGATGCCCACACTGACCGTATTGGAGATCAGAAAAACGGAGATGATAAGCAACACCAGGATGATGGCTGCCGACACATAAGTCAGCAGGTTGTTGAAGCTCACAAGTGTCTTCACCGCCTGATCCGACTGGTTGACCTCCCGGACCCCGTCAAGGGAACGGATAAACTCCGCCACAGCGTTCTGCTCCTCGATCGAGCGGACCTTGACCGTATAGCTCGCGGACTGGGCAAGCGGATTGTCATCCGCAAAGCCTTCGGCATATTCCGGATTATCCTTGAAATAATCCTTCTGGAAATTTTCCCACGCCTCTTCGGGGGAAGTGTATTTCAGTTCCGTGACCTCTTCTCTCCTGCTGATCTCCTCGCCGATCTCCTTAATGCGCTCCTCACTGATGCCTTCATCGAAAAGGACCGTGATACCGACCTCTTCCTCAATACTTGTGACAAGAGAGCGGACATTGAAGATCACCGCGAAGAAAGCGCCGAAAAGGAAAATACAGGCGACCATCGTCGCAATACTTGCCAGCGAGAACATGGAATTTCTGAAAATATTTTTTATGCCCTGCCGGATGCAATAAAAGAATCCACTAATACTCAAGATATTCACCTACCTCTGCGTCATGAGCGACCATTCCGCGGTTCATGGTTACGACCCGCTTTTTAAACTGATTGACGAGCTCCCGGTTGTGCGTGACGACGAGGACCGTCGTTCCGCGCGCATTGATCTCATCAAGCAGCTTAATGACTTCGTAGGAATTGGTCGGGTCCAGATTTCCGGTGGGTTCGTCCGCAAGGAGGATCGCCGGCCGGTTGACGATGGCCCTGGCGATCGCGACCCGCTGCTGTTCACCGCCGGACAGCTGGGAGGGCAGGGATTTATATTTTTCCGCAAGTCCCACCTGCCGCAGCACTTCCGGTACTCTCCTGCGGATCATCCGCACGGGGGTGCCTACGGCGCGCTGCGCAAAAGCAACATTTTCATAAACATTTCTGTCTTCAAGCAGCCGGAAATCCTGGAAAACGACACCGATTCCCCTTCTGTATTTCGGAATCGCCTTGTGCTTCATCGTGTTCAGCACACTGCCGTTGACCGTTATCGTGCCGCTTGTCGGCTCCAGCTCCTTCAGGAGCATGCGGATCAGTGTAGACTTTCCGGAACCCGAGTCGCCCACGATAAAGACGAACTCGCCCTTATCGACATGCATCGTAATCTCGTTGACAGCAGGCTGCCCCTTTGTATACGATTTTGTCACACAATCCAGATCGATCATAAGTTATCTCCGTTAATAATCCAAAGTCTCCATATACTTCATGTACCGGACGACCATCAATGCGATCTTGAAGGTGATGGCGTCTTCAAACACTCGCAGATCCAGTCCGGTGCTTTTCTGCAGCTTATCGAGGCGGTACACCAGCGTATTGCGGTGGATATACAGCTGCCTTGACGTCTCCGACACGTTCAGGTTGTTCTCGAAGAACTTCCCGATGGTCTGAATCGTCGCCTCATCAAATTCATCAAGGCTCTTATTGGCGAAGATCTCGCGGATAAACATCTTGCACAGCGGTATGGGCAGCTGATAGATCAGGCGGCCGATGCCAAGCTGGCTGTACGCGATCACATCGTTCCCTTCAAAAAAGATCTTTCCGACGTCCAGCGCCATTCTCGCTTCCTTGTAGGAGCGGGACACTTCCTTGATCTCCGAGACGATATTGCCGTACGCGATGCGTACCTGGTCTTTCGAATCCGATCTCACCGCAGCAATGATCGCACGGGCCGTCTTTGTAAGATCCTCCGGCTTCTCTCCCGGCGCGAGCTCTTTGACGATGATCGTGCTCTTCTCATCCACCGCCGTGATGAAATCGGTCTTCGAGGCCGAGAAATAATTCTTCACTTCTTCCAGCGAGGAGAAATCTCCTTTGCCGTCCGTTTCAAGGATATAGACGACGCGCCTGACATCTGTCGAAATATGAAGCTTTTTTGCGCGGCTGTAAATATCGACCAGCAGCAGATTGTCAAGAAGAAGGTTCTTGATGAAATTGTCCTTGTCAAAATGTTCCTTGTACGCGATCAGCAGATTCTTGACCTGGAAAGCCGCCATCTTTCCGACCATGGTCACATCCTCGTCCTCGCTCTCGACGACAAGAACGTATTCCAGCTGATAATCATCATACACTTTAAAATAATGGCAGCCGGCGATCTCCTGGGAGTCCGCCTTTGATTCCACAAAGTTCAGGATATCCGCTTTTTTGACCGGCATGTCTTCTTTGGTCGACGCGATTACCTTACCATCTAATTCCGTAATACAAAGGTCGGCTTTCGTAATGCTCCTTATCCCGTTTACCGTATCCTGCAGGATGAGATTCGATATCATGTCCAGTCTCCTTCACTGTGTCTGCAATTTGTATAAAACATACAGTTCCGTATCCCGTATTATACAACAAATTGCCAATAAAAGAAATCAGCCGTTGTCAATCTTAACATTTACTTAATATTTTTGCAACACTTCAAACCTCAAACATCAGATCGGCATAGGTCGGGACCGGCCACACGCCGCGGTCCACGATCCGTTCCGCACAGTCAACCGGCTTTCGCAGCGCTTCCATGGCCGGCACGATCCGATCACGGCAGTAAAGCGCTTTTTCGCGCTCTCCCGACACGGAATTTTCTTCCTCCAGCAGCTCTTCAAGCGCATCCAGCGCTGCCGACGCCTCCTTCAGATAACCGTTCAGCTCCGCGAGCAGAAGCGCCGGCGTGCTTTCCGTCTCTTCCGGAAGGACGCCCCGGATCGCCAGCGCGGTCTCCGCAAGTTCCTTCGCGTAGCGGATCATCGCGGGAATGAACTGTCCCGATGCCATATGGACCATGGTCCTCGCTTCGATCAGAATATCCTTGGAATAGCTCTCATAGTCGATCTCGGTTCTGGCCGCGAGCTCCGTCTTTGTGAAGATATGGTATTTTTCAAACAGCGCAGCCGCTTTTTCCGTCTCCAGCGCCGGGATCGCGTCCACCATGGAACGGATATCGGGCAGCCCTCTCCTGGCCGCTTCCTCTCTCCAGGCTTCCGAATAGCCGTTGCCGTTGAAGATGATCCGCTTGTGCTGCGTCACATACTCCCGGATGATGCCGTGGAGCGCGGTTTCGCGGTCGTCTGCATTTTCAAGGCGTTCGGAAGCTTCGGAAAATGCTTCCGCCAGGATCGTGTTAAGAACGGTATTGGCATCGGCGACCGAATCGCGGGAGCCGACCATGCGGAACTCGAACTTATTTCCGGTAAATGCGAACGGGGAGGTACGGTTCCTGTCCGTCGCGTCTTTATTGAGATCCTCCAGCGTCGTAACGCCCGTCTTCAGGATGCCGCCTTCTTTGGAGTGTCTC
>DBVZ01000047.1:0-4793 GCA_002308255.1 Lachnospiraceae bacterium UBA1251
CGGAGCTTCTGATACAGATACCAGCGATCCGCTAATTCTTCGGCTGCTGACTGGATGAATACGCAAATGAAAAACAAGATGAACGGCAGCGGCTCGAACCCGCTGTACTCGATGTGAATGTCACCGAGCAGGACAGACATCAGGATACAGAACCCGTTGCATCCGAATCCAAGGGCAAGCCCGATCAGCAGGCCTCTTAAATTGTTGCCGGCACGGTTTGCCTTTCGGTCAGCCGCGTCATCTGCGCCGCCTTTTGCGCGCGGACTGCAGTATTTCACCGCCTGAAGCATGGGTCTGTTGCCCTTAAAAATGACGACCGCTAAGAAAAACACTATCCAGACGCCGAGAAAGCTGAAATACTGCAGGAGGAACACCGCAGCATCATGGTCTCCCCCGAGGATTTTTTCGAAAGGACCGACAAGCAGGCCGGCAGGTACGATAATACCTCCCGCAAATATAAATAAACTCCCCAGCAGTGCCGCGATAATGAATTGATCCGTTGTTTTGCGGCACGGCCGCAGGTATTTTTCATTTATCTCATTCATCTTTGTTTTTCTCTTTTTTTGTGCCGCATCGTCTGCTAATAGAAAAATCCATCAACTCCAATACGGAGAATCCCAAAGCTTCAAAGTCTGCCCGATGCCCATCTCTTTAGCCTTCTGATAAACTTCAAATCCCCAGCCGACGTCCCAGACAGGCATGCCGCTCGTAATGAAGCAGATCCTTTCTTCGTCCGAGGTCCGTCCTTCACCGGTTCCGGTGATGACGTCTCCCAGGCTGACTGCTTCCGACAGCGGCGGCAGTTTCTTTTCATAAATCATCCGGTAAGTCTGGACCCCGATCCCGTTAAGGAAGCGTTCCTCCTCCGGGAGCGCAAGGTGATGGCTGTAGTATTCTTCGTGCATTTTCGCGTTATCCCAGATGGTCTTCGCGGAAAGAAAATACGGCTCGTCGATCCAGCACCTTCCGGTGAAAATGATCAGTGATCCCGGTTTCAGCCACTCGCCATCAAGCTGCACCTTTGCCACCGCGGACGCGGCCACGCTGACAATATCGCCTGCCCGGACCGCTTCCTCCATGGAATCTGCCGCCCGCGCCTTAATGCCGTACTTCGCTGCTGCTTCTTTTGCAAATGCTTCCGCCGCTTCCTTTTTAATATCGTAGATCACGACTTCTTTCAGAGCCGACGCTTCCCTTACGATCGCGTCAAAACAGGCTTTGCCCACCGGGCCGGCGGCGATGCACGTGCAGACTTCCGCTCCTTTCCGGGCCAGATGCCGGGTCCCCACTCCGGGCACGCAGCCGGTCCGGACCGAGCTCAGAAGATTCGCGGACATGAATGCCAGAGGTTCTCCGGTATCCGCGTCGTTCAGCACCTCGACAAGGACGGAGCGCGGCAGTCCTTTCGAATGGTTGGCGATATTCGATCCGTACCATTTGACTCCGCATACGTTGAAGCGGCCGCCCAGATAAGCGGGCATGGCCAAAAAACGCCGGTCCGGACCGTCCAGCGGCATATTCGGAAACTCGCTTTCCTTAGGAAATGTCAGGGCGATCCCGTGCGAATTGTGGCCGTCGCCGCCCATCACATAATCGCCTTTGCTGAGGAGCTTAAAGATCTCTTCCTCCACGTCGATGCAGTGCGCCGTATCCAGAACGCCGGCCTTTATCATATCCTCCTCGTTCAGATACAGAAATTCCGTACATTTTCCCATCTTTCTTCTCTTTTCCCTTATCGGCTCTCAGCCTTTCGCATACATTTTATAACACCACACGGCTATTTTCCTGACCAGTTCTTCCGGCAGCAGCCGGTCATAGGGCAGCCGGATTGTTCCCTTGCTCACGTCAAAATCAGCGAGTTCCTCTGCGAATGCAGCCACTGCTTCATCGCCGGGATAGAGCCCCAAATGCTTTTTGGACGCGGCAAAGTGAATGATGTTCCGGCCTTTCCGGTAAGTGGGCATCGACCAGGAGATCCTTTCTTCGGCCTCCGGCAGCGCAGCCTGAAGAACAGCCCGGATTTCACGGAGTCTGGGCTGTATTTTTTCGTCCTGCGCGGCGATATATTCGTCGATATTCTGCGGCTTCACACAATAGTGATCCTGATTACGACGGCTGAATTCTCTGCCGCATTTTGGGCATTTCCAGGTCATAGTGTCCTCTCCCGCTCCTATCGGTGTCATTTCAAAATGTTTCCAGAATCTCCGGCGTAAGGTCTTTTGCGATAAGCGAAACCAGTTCGGCCGTATTTTCAAAGTCTTCGTATGCGGTAATACTGCTCCTGCTGTGAATGTATCGGACCGGAATTCCGGCAACGACTACGGGAACTCCTTTGTCTGCCAGATTGATGACGGAGCCGTTGTTTCCGCCTCCTTCACGGACAGAAGCCTGGGCTTTGATGCCGTACTCCTTTGCCTTGTCCAGCACCCAGCGCTGATAGCGTGGAGAGCAGATCACGGAGCGGTCCATATAGCGGAACATCGGGCCGCATTTGATGGCGGTCTGGATGGCATAGGGCTCGGTAAATGTGTCGTCCGCCGGGCATCCTTCAAAGCAGACCGCAATATCCGGACGGATCTTATTTACCGCGACCCTGATCCCCCGGTCGCCGACTTCTTCCTGCGAGGAGACGACACCGACGACATCAAACGGAAGGTCCAGGCCGTCCAGCCTGCGGAACGCGGAGATCATGGCGGCCACGCCGATGCGGCAGTCGAACGCCTTGCCGAAGAACAGGCCGTGCTTTTCGTCAAATGTGCATTTTGTGGCAGGGATCACAGGCTCTCCGATCCGGATGCCGAACTCCTCTTCGGCTTCTTTTGCGCTGCGCGCGCCGACATCAATGGAAAACTCATGCAGATCGAAAGACGGTTCGGAGCTGCCGTTTGAAAAATGAGGCGGCCGGAGTCCTATCGTCCCCTGAATGTATTCACCCGAAGAAGTCCTCACGAGAACGTCAGCGGACGCCAGCCCCCTGTTGTCCATGCCGCCGATTTTGATGAACCGCAGGGTCCCGTTCGGCTTGATGGAGTGGATCATGAAGCCGACCTCGTCTCCGTGCGCGTCCAGCATCAGAACGGGCTTGCTGCCGCTGTGATTCTTTCTGTAAATATAAAGGTTGCGGAGCCTGTCCTCTTCAAAAGTGCAGATGCCGCCCAGTTCATTCCTTACGATTTCAAGGACCGCGTCTTCGAACCCGGACGGGCCGGGAGCATTTGAAAGAGCCTTGATCATGCTGATGTTCTGCTGAGAGTAATTCATTTTGATGTCTCTTCCTTTCTGAGCTCTGTAAATCAGGGGACGCACCTGCAGCAGATACGTCCCCTGACTTCACTGATTAAGTAAATGTTAATGCATGAACATGGAAAGTACAAGCAGTTCTATGACGCCGACGCCGGACATGATCAGCGAGATCGCCGTCTTGCACCGGACCTGGTCTTTCAGCTCGGTAAGACCGAACATGCCGTTGAAGACCCAGAAACCGCTGTCGTTGAAGTACGAGAACGAGATTGCGCCGACGCAGCAGGAGATCGCCATGAGAAGCGGGCTTACGGTAAGGGCTCCCATAAGAGGTGCGGACAGAGAAGCCGCCGTCGTGATGGCAACCGTTGCGGAACCGAGAGCAATTCTCATCAGGGCTGCAATGATGAACGGGATCAGGACCGCGGGGATCGCCCAGCGAAGAACGAGGCTTCCGAGTGCGTCGCCGATGCCGCTGACTTTGATGACATTGCCGAGCGAGCCGCCGGCGCCCGTGATCAGCATGATAATGCCGGTGCTCTTGATCGCGTCATCCATAACGCCAAGGACTTCTTTTTTCGGATCTTTGCCCATAAGGCCGTAGATCGCAAGCAGGGTTCCGATGGCCAGCGCAACGATCGGTTCGCCGATGAACTGAATGAACGGAACTTTGATTCCGGCAAGGCCGAGGATCGTGTTGGTCAGGATCAGGACCAGCGGAATGATGATCGGAGCAATGGAGACCCAAAGGCCCGGAAGCTGTTTCTGCTCGATAAGGGAATCCAGTTCTTCCATCGATTTGATGTATTCTTCTTTGAATTCCTTGCGGTCAAATCCGCCGTCGTCCGTCGGGATCTGGTAGATCTTTTTGCCGATCCATTTGCAGTAAAATACGGCAATGATCAGCATCGGGATCGAAAGCAGCGCGCCGAAAATGATCATGGTTCCGACGTCCACGCCAAGCATGGAAGCTGCCGTCGTCGGGCCCGGAGTCGGCGGAACAAGGCAGTGCGTAAGCTGCAGGCCGGCTGCCATGGCAAGGGCGAGGCCGATGAGGGATTTTCCGGTTACTTTGGAAATTGCTTTGCACAGCGGGGCGAAAATGACGACCGCCGAGTCGGCAAATACCGGAATGGAGATGAACCAGCCCGTGATCGCGAGCGCCCATTCTTCTCTCTTCTTGCCGACTGCTTTAATGAAGGAGTAGGCCATTTTTTCGGCCGCGCCTGATTTTTCAAGGATACCGCCCATCATAACGCCGAGGCCGATGATGATGCCGGTACTTTTCAGTGTGTTTCCGAAGCCGTCTTTGATCGCGGTAATAATACCGGTGATCTTCGTTCCGTCTTCGATCGTCTTGTCAACGAGGGGCATTCCCCCGATCACGCCCGCGATGATCGCGGCTGCCATCAGAGCAATAAAGGTGTGGACTTTGGTCTTTGATACAAGAATGATCATCACCACAATACCGATCAAAAGTCCAAGGAGCATTCTGGTTTCTACGCTCATGTTTCCCTCCTCATCCGTCACGTAATGGGTGCCGGATTAAAAAT
>DBVZ01000047.1:4850-13089 GCA_002308255.1 Lachnospiraceae bacterium UBA1251
ATGTACCGGAAGAGTTCCTCTCCCTGCTCCGCGACGGTCTTTTCTCCGACGGCCGCCGGCCCGGCGTTGTAATCAATGATATCCGGCCAGTTTTCCTTCATCTCATTGCGGGAGCATACTTTGATGACCGGCGCCGCGGCAAGGCCGTAAGGCGTGCCGCGCCCTGTCATGAATACCTGAAGACCGATGCCGGACGCCAGCTGGCACGGTCCGCACACCAGGTCGGAAGCCGGTGTGGCTGCGAAGATTTCTCCGTGTTTTGTCGGCTTCTGCCCCGGTGAGAGCACTTCCACGATGGGCGACGTGCCCGATTTTGCGATCGACCCCATCGATTTTTCAATGATATTGGACAGCCCTCCCGCTTTGTTGCCCGGAGTCGTATTTGCGCCGCGGTCGACACCTCCGGCTCTCAGGTAGCTGTCATACCATTTCATTTCCTCTGCGAGACGCCTGCCGACTTCTTCGCTGATGCAGCGTTCAGCGATAAACTGGACGCCGTCCCTTACTTCCGTCACCTCGGAGAACAGAACGGTCCCGCCGCCCGAAACGAGCAGATCCGCCGCGTATCCGGCCGTGGGATTGGCCGTGATGCCTGAAAATGCGTCCGATCCGCCGCACTGCATGCCTACCATCAGTTTGTCAAGCGTGAGTGTTTCGCGCTTTCTCTCATTTAAGGCAGCCAGCTTCCGGTCCGCCATTTTCAGGAAAGCATCAATGATCGCGTCATGTCCCTTGAGGTTCTGCAGGACGATGACATTTTCCGGCGTATTCCATTCCGGATGATCCGTAAGGAACCGGTCAACGGTGAATTTTTCGCACCCGAGCGCAGCGAGCATGAACTGTCCGCCGAAATTGGGGTGCTCCGCGATATTCCGGATGATCCTCTGCGGGATGTACGCCTCCGGTGCATCGATCGCGACCCCGCATCCATAGGGATGGGAAACGGAAATGACATTGTCCACGTTCGGGTATTTGGGAAGCAGCTCCCGGCGGATGACGCCGATGGCCTCATTTACCACCCCTGCAACGCACTGCACGGTCGTATTGATCGCGAGAATATTCCTGGTTCCGGCGTACCCGCCTGCGGGATCCGCATAGCCTTCCCAGGTCGTGACCGGCGGCTTAGGCAGTGTTTTTACGATATTGGTGCCGAACACCATGGAATCGAGGTCCGGCGCCGGGGCCATGGCGAGATTTTTCTCGTTGATCCAGCCGCCCCTTTGCATGTCCTCTTTCATGGTTCCGAGCGTGACGCCGTAGCGGATGACGCTTCCGCCCGCCGGGATGTCGCAAAGAGCAATTTTGTGCGCCTGCGGGATGTCTTCTCTTGTTACGACTCCGTCCCCGATATCGGTTCCGGCAGGGATATCCCGGATCGCTACGGCGACGTTATCATTTTCATTAATTTTTATTACAATTCTTGCCATAGTCTTTAATTGAGTGACTCACTCCCTTCACAGCAGCCCCGCCTCGTCCATCGCCTTCCGGATCTTGTCCAGAACGGGTCCCGGCTCCGTGAGGAGACTCGGTCGATAGGGTTCACCCACGTCTCTTCCCTGCAGGATCGACATGTCCTTCGCCGCTACCGGGAATGATGCGCCGTCCATGGAAAGACGCACCGGGTTCAGCTTGAACTGTGCTTCCAGTGACCCTTTCAGGTCTCCTTCCATGAATTTGTTGTACACGTCGCAGATCAGGTACGGCATGTAATTGCCCGCCGTGCACACCCCGCCGACCGCGCCGACGCACAGGCTGGCGTAAAGGAGCGTATCCTTTCCTCCGAAGACCTTGAAACCGATGTCCCGGTTCCTGCGGACGCATTCTTCCGTGAGCGTGATATCACCGGATGTGTCTTTCATGCCGACGATATTCGGGACGGCGTGCGCGAGGTCCGTGATGAGATCCGCCGTGAGGCCGTATCCCACACGCCCCGGATTGTTGTAGATCAGCATGGGCGTATCCGGCACCGCTTCCGCAATCGTCTTGAAATGGAGGAACAGCTCTTTCGCCGTCGGCTTCAGGAACATCGGCTGAAGAATGGAAATACCTGCCACGTTATGGGCAGCTGCCATTTTNNAGGAACATCGGCTGCAGGACGGAAATGCTGTCGGCTCCGTTCGCGACCGCCATTTTTGCGAGGCGGACGCATTTTTTCGTATTAATAGCGCCGATCCCGAAATAGACGGGGACTCTGCCCGCCGCCTGATCGACCATGATCTTGAGGCCGCGCTCCATCTCGTCTTCCTCGATCTGATAGAACTCGCCGTTCGAGCCAAAGGCAAGGATGCCTGCCAGGCCTCCTTCGATCACGTAGTCGACCTGCGCGCGCATTTTCGCTTCGTCGATCCGCTCCTCTTCATCGATCGGGGTGATGATCGGTACAATGACTCCTTTTATGAAATCCGTATTCATTTTTTTATCCTCTTGTATGCCTTACAGATGCATTATGTCAACCGCCAGTTACCTCACCATGCAGGGTCTCTTCGGGTCAAATTTCCAGCCCGGGATCAGGTACTGCATGCCGATCGAGTCGTCGCGGGCGCCGAGGCAGTTCTCCATATAGAGCTTATTTGCCTTTTCGATCTGTGCGCGGTCCACTTCGACGCCGAGGCCCGGCGCCTTCGGAAGGTCGATGCAGCCGTCCACGATCTGCAGCGGCTCCTTCGTCAGCCGTTCTCTGCCTTCCTGCCAGATCCAGTGAGTATCGATGCCGTTCAGTCTTCCCGGCACGGCTGCCGCGCACTGCACGACCATCGCAAGAGAAATATCGAAGTGGTTGTTGGAGTGGCAGCCCCACATAAGGCCGAAGTCATTGCAGAGCTGGCCGACACGGACCGATCCGTTCATCGTCCAGAAATGCGGGTCCGCAAGCGGGATATCCACGCTCTTCAGAGAAATGCAGTGGCACATCTGCCGCCAGTCGGTATCGATCATGTTCGTTGCCGTGGGCATCCCGGACAGCTGACGGAATTCCGCCATGATCTCTCTTCCGGAGAACACGCCTTCCGCTCCTACCGGATCCTCGCAGTAAGCCAGGATCTTCTTGAATTCCGGGGCGAGTTCCAGTGCTTTTTCAAGGCTCCACGCGCCGTTCGGGTCGAGGTCCACTCTCGCATCCGGAAATGCTTCCTTGATCGCGCGCACCGCCTCGAGCTCCTGCTCCGGTTCCAGCACGCCGCCCTTCAGCTTGAAATCTTCAAATCCGTATTTCTCATAAGTTGCTTTTGCGAGACGGACGATCGCTTCCGGCGTCATCGCTTCCTCGTGGCGCAGGCGGTACCAGTCGCATTCCGCGTCCGGCTCTTCTTCGTACGGCAGATCCGTCTTCTTCCGGTCCCCGACATAGAAGAGATAAGACAGGAACTGTACGCGGTCTCTCTGGATGCCGTCTCCCATAAGGGCCGCGGCCGGAACGCCGAGATATTTGCCAAGCAGGTCGAGCAGCGGCGCTTCCACTGCCGTCACGGCGTGCACGCCCGTGCGCAGGTCAAATGTCTGCTGTCCGCGTACGTCATCTTTGATATTGTCATTCATCCATGCGCGGATCTTATTGAGCGTCTGCTTGTAATCGCCGATCTCCGATCCGATCACCAGATCTTTGATATCCTCGAGTGCCTTTGTGATCTTCTGACCGCCCGGCACCTCGCCGATGCCCTCCGCTCCGGTCTCATCCGTCAGGATCACGACATTGCGCGTAAAATACGGTGCGTGCGCCCCGGACAGATTCAGTTCCATACAGTCATGGCCCGCTACCGGCCACACTTCCATTTTTACAATTTTCGGACTTCCCATAGTAAAATTTCTCCTTCAGTTTTTTATGCAGGAAAATCCAGCGCCCTTCGCTGGCTGTGAACCGTGAGAGGGGTCTTCCTCTTCCGGAAAAGATACATTCAAATTATATATGATAGCTTATTACTATGCAATTTTGTTGCAATATTTTGTGTAATTTGCAGAAATACGGTCGTCTTGCTTTTCACGGCTGAATGGTTCATACTTTTTTTATGTTCTGCAAACAGTCTTATTTCCAAATAAGGCAAAAATTGCCAAGGAGAGATCAAAATGACCGGCTGGCTTATTCTCACAGTGCTCGCTGTACTGATTCTTACAGTTCTTATTCGCGGAGCCATGTTCAAGCCTTCCGCCGCACAGGCGGAAGACAGCTTCGATGACATCACGGTCGACAATGAAGAAGCTGTCGCGAATCTGCAGAAGCTCGTCCGCTGCAGGACCGTTTCCTATGAAGACAGCACTCTCGAAGACGATATAGAATTCGAAAAGCTGACCGGCATGCTCTCCTCTTTATATCCGGAAGTCATCCGGGTCTGCGAAGAGATCCCCGTTCACAGGAGGGCGAAGCTTTTCTTGTGGAAAGGAAAAAATCACGGAGATCCGGAGGCGGAAGCCTCCGTGCTCATGGCACACTATGATGTCGTGCCGGTGGAAGAAGATGCCTGGGAAAAGCCGCCGTTTGAAGGGATCATCGAGGACGGGATCCTGTGGGGACGCGGCACGCTGGACACAAAAGTCACTTTCAACGGGATCCTGACGGCGGCAAACCGTCTCATCAAGGAAGGATTTGTGCCGGAAAACGATATTTACCTCGCATTCTCCGGCAGTGAGGAGATCCAGGGTCCCGGCGCAGCCCTGATCGTGGACTATTTTCAGAAAAACGGCATCCGCCTCTCCATGGTGGTCGACGAGGGCGGTGCCGTCGTGGAGAATGTCTTCCCGGGCGTCTCAAAGCCCTGCGCACTGATCGGCATCGCGGAAAAAGGAATCATGAATCTCCGTCTGAGCACAAAGAGCGCCGGGGGCCACGCTTCCGCCCCGAAACCCCACACACCGGTGGGCGTTCTTGCCGATGCCGTAAAAAAGGTGGAGGACCACCCGCTGCCGATGCATCTGACCTTGCCTGCCCTGAAAATGTTCGACGTCATGGGGAGGGAATCTACTTTCCTGTACAGGATGATATTTGCAAATCTCCGGCTCTTCAAACCGGCTCTTGATATGCTCTGCAAAAAGACCGGCGGCGAGCTGAACGCTCTTGTGCGCACGACGGTCGCATTTACCCAGATGGAGGGCAGCAAAGCCCCGAACGTCATTCCGCCGTCCGCTTCCGTCGTCGCCAATGTCCGCATCAATCCGGCGGATACGACAAAAAGCGTCATTTCCGACCTGCAGCACAGAATCGGCAATGACGCCGTAACGATTGAATCCATTGGTAATTATGCGATCGATCCGAGTCCGGTCTCCCGCACGGATGTCGAAGGCTGGGAGCGCGTCATCCGCGCTGTCAAAGGCACCTGGCGGGGCACCCTCGTCGCGCCTTATCTCATGGTCCAGTGCTCGGACAGCCGGCATTACCGCGATATTTCCGACCGCGTATACAAGTTCTCCGCGATGCACCTCACAAAAGAGGAACGCGGACTCATTCACGGAAGCAATGAGCGCATCACGCTTCCGGCAGTCGGCAAGGCGGTAGAATTTTTCTACCGGCTGATCCGGGAGTCGTGAGATTCTTCTCTTTTACAATGCCCCGGGCTGCGCTCACCTCTGCTCGATCGTCCCTCTCTTCCGGAAAATGAGCCACGCAAGCAGGATCGTCAGCGCTCCGGACGGCATGATCATTATACTCGTCTGCGAGATCAGCGACGGCACAAATATAAACAGCACGCTCATAAGAAGCAGCGGAGCCAATGACAGTCTGATATTCTTCCGGTAATAACGGTACGCCATTGCTCCGAAGAGTGCAGGGACGACATTTGCAAAAGCGGGCTGCAGCGCCTCGCTCTGCAGGACCGGCTGCAGCGGAACCAGAAGCAGAACACCGAGCGCAAGAACGAGGATCGTCACGAGAGACGAGGTCGCAATGGAAAGAGTCGAAATGATCTCATTTTCCGGCGTTCCGGCTTTCGTACCGGCGATTTCGCGTGCGCTCATGGCGCAGGGGATCTTCATATTGATGAGGTTCCCCGTGATGAAGGCGAGATAGCCTCCGCCCGCGCCGAGCATCGGCGTGTAGACGAGAAATTCGACTACGCTGGAGACGGTCCAGACGATGCCGACCGCAAGAAATCCTTTTGCGGCAGCTTTGAGATCCGGCATGGCGCCCAGATGATGTCCGATCAGAAACGGTGCGCCTATGAGCATTGCCATCGTCACGAGACTGACGATCCGTCCGATGACGTGCGTGCCGCGGTTGTATTGTTCAAGATATTGTTCTTTCTTCTGATCCATGATTTACCCCCTGTCTCGTCAGCGGAAAAGCACCGCAGCCAGCATGCCGATCAGCATACTGCCCGCGATCGAAAAGCTCTCAAGAAAAACCATATGCCTCTTCTCGGCGAAGTAGGTAAAGCAGGCCATCACAATCGCGGAGACGCATACGACCAGGATCGGGGTCAGATCTCCGGAAAAGGAAAACAGGCCGTTCCCGGAAATGAAGCCTCCGATGTAGCTGCCAAGATAAGCGCTCACAAGGCCGATGAACATCGCGACCATCGCGCTGTCACCGAAGCCGGCCTTTTTCTTCGTTTCTTCACCATTGCCGGCCTGCCCGGCTTTTTTCTCTGCCCGGTTCCCGTTTCCGCCGAGTCTCTTCAGATAGGATTTATTGAAAAATACAGACAGGATCATACCCCACATGATGCAGACGCTCATGAGAAGCGCGATCGTCGCAAAGGCCCGCGGCGTCATCTGCGATGCGGAAAGCTGCGTAAGCCCCACCTGTTCGGCGGCTCCCTGCGCGACCTGCGTCTCATAGTGGAGAGCGCCGATCACGGACAGCCGAAGCCACGGCCACGGGGTTCCGAGACTCCCGGACAGAGCGATGACGCCGAGCAGAATCCCGACCGCAGGCAGAATGGAAAACGTGGCGCTCGAAGCGATCGTCCTGCGCATTTTCCCCTCATCCATTCCGATCGCCTTTCCGGCCCGGTATGCCCGAATGAGAAAAATTACACATATGACGGCAACAAACAGGATAATGCCGCCGCATACAAGATACAGAAACGGACTGTTTAATTCCCGGGTCATGGGTTTGGACCTCCTTTTCCGGAAGATTCGTATCTACTCCCGATAGATTCTATTATATAGCATTATTTGCCGTTTGGGGGAATCAGGTGAATCAGGGTGAGTCAGGGGACGTATCTCCTGACTCACTCTTTGACAGAAAAGAAAAATGTTGTAGAATTGATTCGGCATAAACAGGTTCATTTTGAAGACGACGCAGAAGGGGTCGAATCATGGACAGCATAATTCTGATCAAACAGCTCTTTGTTCTGTTCGCGATGATCGCGACAGGTTATTGTGCATTTCGCCTCAAATTTTTCGGGAAGATCGGCCAGCATGAGATCAGCACGCTGATCGCGAAAATACTGACGCCGGCATTTATCCTCTCGTCCGTTACGGGAGAATATCCCGAAAATATTTCTATGATGATGCGGCAGAGCGCGGTCCTCGCCGTTTTTTATCTGGCGGTTCCGATCGCGGGAAGTCTTATTTACGTTCTGATCCGGAGGCCGGCAAGGCAGAAACGGTATATTGATCTGCTTGTTCTGTCATTTACCAACGTCGGGTTCTTTGCCGTGCCCATTGTCCGGGGCGTATTCGGAGACAGCTTTACGGTTTATCTTATACCGTATATACTGGGCTTTAATTTTATGGTATATACGCTGGGAACGTACTACGCGATCCGCACCGGAGACGGCACGGCCGCGTTTTCACTGATAAAAATGCTCAATCCGGGCACCATTGCCGCCGTCGCCGCAATGCTTGTTTTCCTGACAGGTCTCAGGCTGCCCTCTCCGGTTGTTTCCGTCCTCAAATATTTCGGCGACACCGGTGTGCCGCTTTCCATGCTCCTGATCGGCGCGAGTCTCGCGCAGCTCGATCTCAAAAAAGTGATCCTGAGTGCGGATAACTGGATCGTAACGATCGTGAAAATGCTGATCATCCCGGCAGCCGGCATTCTCCTCGTCCGTAATCTGCCGTTTGAGAAGACCGCTCTCGCTATTTTTTTAATTGAGATCTCCATGCCCGCCGCTTCCCTGATCGGCGTGCTTGCGGAAGAATACGGCAGAAAAGGGAACGAAGCCAATAAGATGATCGCGCTCACAACGCTGGTGTCGGTAGTGACGATCCCGCTTCTGTCCCTGCTGCTTTGATTGAAATACCGCTGTCATTCAACCCGTTTGATTGCTTCTCAGGAGAGTCAGGGGACGTATCAGGTGACTCATTT
>DBVZ01000123.1:0-2281 GCA_002308255.1 Lachnospiraceae bacterium UBA1251
AGACGACGAGGTAGATAGGGCGGAGGTGGAAGTACAGTAATGTATGGAGCTGACCGTTACTAATAGGACGAGGGCTTGACCAGGAATTGCTCTGCAGATATCATATATGCGGTTTTGAGGGTGCATTTTTTAATATTTATGCACTTCACAAATGAGAATATTATGTTATAATAGCATTTGTGCAGAATAAAGGGGATTCATACAGTGGTAGTATGACGGTCTCCAAAACCGTTCACGGGCGTTCGAATCGCTCATCCCCTGTTTTTGAGAATACCGGAGGATCACGTGTTGGCGTGAGCTCCGGTGTTTTTTTATTCTCATTTTTGTGAACATTAGTGAATCCGGGATAAAGTCTTTGATATAATAAAAAATATAGATTTCCTGTGAACTATGAATTAAGGAAAGAAAAAAGAAATGGTAAGAGAAAAGATCAACATCGGAACTCTCGAGTTAAAAAGCAGGATCGTTATGCCGCCCATGGCGACAGGCCTGAGTACGGAGGACGGAACTGTCACGGATGCACTGCTTGACTTTTATTCGGTCAGAGCTGAAAACCCAAACATTTCCATGATCATAACGGAGCACAGCTATATCACGATGCAGGGTAAAGCACGTACAGGACAAATGTCAATAGCATCCGATGGAGATATAGAGGGGCTTTCGAG
The DNA here is from genome assembly GCA_002308255.1 of Lachnospiraceae bacterium UBA1251. Lineage (GTDB taxonomy): Bacteria > Bacillota > Clostridia > Lachnospirales > Lachnospiraceae > Chordicoccus. Next base: position 666 of record DBVZ01000123.1, read on the forward strand.
GCTGACGGAGTGTATACATAAATACGGAATAAAGGCAGTTGCGCAGCTGAATCATGCAGGAAGTGCGGCATTCTCAAAAGTGACAGGAATGGAAATCGTATCCGCCAGTCCCGTCATACTCCCCACATCACCTATGATGGGAGACGGAACGGTTCCTAAGACACTGTCAAAGGACGAGATCAAAGGAATCGCTGAGGCTTTCGCATTTGCAGCCAGCCGGGCGAAAAAAGCAGGATATGACGGCGTGGAGATCCACTCGGCACACGCCTATCTTCTGAATCAGTTCTATTCACCGTTGTCAAATTACAGAGAAGATGAATATGGAGGAAGTCTTGAAAACAGGCTCCGGATCCACAAAGAGATCATTGAGGCAGTAAGAGCAGAAGTCGGAACAGATTACTTGATTGCCCTCCGGCTCGGAGGTTCGGATTATATGAGAGGCGGCAGCACGATCGAAGATGCGGTCTGTGCAGCACGGCTGTTGGAAAGTTACGGGATCGACATGCTGGATCTTTCCGGCGGAATGTGCAGATACACAAGAAAAGATCATTCGGAGCCAGGCTATTTTCAGGATATGTCTTACGCTGTCAGGAAGGCTGTTGAGATTCCCGTCATGCTTACCGGAGGAATAAAAACAATAGCAGAAGCCGATAAACTGCTGGAAGATCATGCGGCGGATCTGATCGGCGTTGGAAGAGAACTGTTGAAGAATGCAGCCTGGGAGACGGAATAGAGGAAAACATGAAAGCAAAGATCATTCCGCGCATCGATATTTACGACCGGATGGAACTCAAAGAGGTCATTCCGCTACGTACGCCCATTGTTGTTTATATCGATCCGTGCGACACCTGCAATTTCCATTGCAGATTCTGTCCGTCCGGCAATCTGGAACTGATGAAGAAGACGCAGGGACGCGGTCATGGCCCGATGGATTTTTCCTTCTATAAGAGTGTGATCGACAGTCTTGCCGATTTCGATGACCCGATCCGGATCGTCCGGCTTTACAAGGAAGGGGAGCCGCTGCTCAATGCCCGCTTCGCGGATATGGTCGCCTATGCGAAAGCATCGCCCCGGGTGCTCCGGGTCGACACAACGACGAACGCATCGCTGCTGACGCCGGAAAGAAGCAGGGCAATCATTAACGCCGGACTTGACAGGATCAATATTTCCGTCGAGGGAATCAACGGGCAGCAGTACCGTGATTTTTCGTCTCATTCCATGAACTATGAGGAATTTGTGGGAAACATCGCCTGGTTTTATGAACACCGGCAGCAGTGCGAAGTCAATATCAAGATCAACGGTGATATCCTGACGCCGGAACAGGTACAGCTTTTTTACGACACGTTCGGAGATATCTGCGACGGGATCTCCGTGGAACACACGATCGATTACTGGCCTAAGTACAATGAGATGAGTGTGGAATATGATGAGACAGTCACGCTGCTTGGCGGGGTCTCCCATGAAGTACAGATGTGTCCGTATGTTTTTTACGAGATGTGCGTCAACTCGGACGGCAGTTTCAGTCTGTGCCGGTTCGACTGGAACCACGCGATGCTGCTTGACCGGCATGTCAGTTTCCCGCCTACGCTGAAAAAGATCTGGGACAGCATCGTGCT
>DBVZ01000123.1:2293-8940 GCA_002308255.1 Lachnospiraceae bacterium UBA1251
ACGGGCAGCGCAAACAGCTGACCGTGCTTTCCTGTCCCAAATGCGGCGTATTAAAGCAGGGCGTGCCGGAGGATCTCGATGAGTTTGTCGGAGAGATCCGGGAGAGAATGTGAATGAATATGCCGAATAAACCGAACCTGCAAGGAGTACATCACCAGATGAAAAAAGTATTTTTTTACGGAGATTCCAATACCTGGGGGTTTGATCCGCGGGACGGCAGCCGGTATCCTTCCGATGTCCGGTGGGTCGCCCGGTTTTCTGCGGCTATGAGAGAATNNAATACTGCGAGATCACGGCGGACGGACTGAACGGCCGCTGTGTGCCGGAACCGGTGAACTACGTGGAGAAAATGCTGCAGAACGCCGGAAAGATAGATCTCTTCGCGGTCATGCTGGGAACAAATGATCTGTGGTGGCCGATGCATCCCGACGCGCGCGGGACGGCTCAGAAAATGAGACGGCTTCTTGCGTTCGTAAAGGAAAAATGCGGATGCGCGATCCTGCTGATCGCGCCGCCTCTTCTGGAGGAGAGCGGATTTGTACCGGAAGAGGGACCGGGAGAAAATGACGGAGCGGAAAGTCCGTTTGCAAGTCAGATCCGGGAGAGGAAAGAGCAGAGCCTTCTGCTGACGGAGGAATACAGACGGCTTGCCGAAGAAGAAGGCTATGATTTCGCGGATTCTTCCCGGTGGGGGATCGGTCTCGCATTTGACGGCGTTCATTTTTCGGAGGAGGGACACCGGCAGTTCGCTTCCGAAATGCAGAAAACAGTGACAAGGATCCTCGTTATGATGCGGGAGAGTGCCGTCCTGGTCCCGCTGGTCGATACGCCGGAAGGACTGTCGTTTCTTATGGAGGTGAGATCCATGAGCGTCATGCAGCCCGGAGAGATCTGTTTCCCCGGCGGAGGGATCGAAGAGGGCGAGAACGCGGCACAGGCGGCGGTGCGGGAGACAGCGGAAGAACTGGGAATCTGCCCGGACCGGATCGATATACTGAAAGAGCTTCCCAGAGATCATATCCGTTCCCGCTCCGTAAGAGCGGTGCTTGCGAAGATCTCTCCCTATGAACCGGAGAAACTGAAACCGGCGGAAGAGGAAGTCGCGGAAGTATTTACACTTCCGATTAAGTGGCTGAGAACCCATGAGCCGGCAGTTTATGACCTTCGGGATCCTCTGGCGGCCGATCTTCCGGAAAAACTGCGAAAATATCTCCGGGGCTATGATCTGAAGGGACGGGGAATCAACACGTATTACTGGGAGTATAAAAACCATGGGATCTGGGGGCTTTCCGCGAGGATTCTGAGAAAAGCGCTGGAAGAACTGGAATAAAGAAGAAAATGAAAAAACAGGCGGTACCGGCAGTAAGCTGCCGCGCCGTCTGTTTTCAGTTCCCGGGCGATGCCTCAGATCTTCGGTTCGTGGTACTCCATATCTTTGTCAAAACGTACTTTTTCCGGCGGATCGATCAGAAGTTCCGGGTGATCCATATATTTTCTCATATCCGCAAAGAAACGGGCGTAATGTGCTCCGGAACAGACCCGTTCATCGGCAGTGATCCCGATCGGAAGATAACGCTTCATGCGGGTCTTTCCGTTTTCAACGACCGCGACTTTTTCCGTGACGCCCATGCCGAGGAAAAGACCGACATCGCCCCAGTTATACAGGTGGTGGTTCACATCGTGAAGCCCGATGGAAGCGGTATTGGTGATATACATCCCGACGTAGAAGGGGAGTTCTTCCATGAGGACACCGGGAGCGATCCCGTAACGGTCCAGAAACTTAACGATGCCGACAATGACGGTCGCAAGTCCGGGGACAAGGAAAATGCCGGCAAGCAGTTTATCGACGAAAGTGGCCGGCTGATCTTCTCCGCGGTTGGCTCTGACAGCTGCTTCAAATCTGTTCTGCACGTCGTAGATCGTGTCCGTCAGATCAAATTTAATTTTTACGACTGCTTCTCCTTTGTCCGCGTCAGAGGGGTCTTTCAGGATCGTGAATGCCGTGGAGCAGTTATTGCGCGCAAAAAGCTGCTTGTTCATGATGAAGCGGTTGACTTCGGGATTCCGGCTGATCGCACGCACATAGGCGGCTATAATGATCTGCATATGCGAGATGGACTTTCCCGTCTCTTCTTTCTGGCGTCGAATGAATGCGGACATCGCCTCCATATCCGCTCTGTGTTTCAGAAATACCTGCGCGTCGCAGCGCATCGGCATAACATAAGGCGTGATCCTCATGACGGGGTCTATCCCTTTGACCCGGCGTCCGTCCGGTCGTCTTCCAAACATCTTATCTTCCCCTTTTTGCAATAATAATGACGAAACTACTATATGGTAAATGAGATTTAAAGTCAATTCACGAATGCTCTTACAAATCTCCGGCATGATTCGGACCGGGGATCTCCATTCTTTTTATTTCCGGGATTACCGTGCAGAGCATGGTAATAAAACAGGCCAGTCCGCCCACGAAGTTGGAGATCGGCTCAGCGATAAAAACGCCGTTCACGCCGAGACTTCCGATCCGTGGGAGCAGGAACGTCAAAGGAACCACCAGGATCGCTTTTCTGAAAATGGAAAAGAAGATCGCGTGGTTCTTTTTTCCGAGAGACTTAAAGGCGGACTGTCCCGCCCACTGCAGCGCCTGGAAGATAAAAGCAAAGAAATAAAGATAGAGAGCCGGACCGCCTTTTTGGAGGATCGCCGGATCGGAGCTGAAGATCCGGATGAACATGGTCGGCCGGATCAGGATCAGGATCCATATGACAGCGGTGTATCCGATAAGAAGCGCGCACATGAGCCGGATGGCGCGGAGAATGCTGCGCGGCTTCCGGGCACCGTAGTTATAGCTGATGATCGGGGACGATCCCTCCGAAAAAGTCTGGAGAGGGGTATCGAGGATCTGACGCACGGAGGATATGACCGTCATCATGGAGACGTAAAGATCCCCGCCGAATTCAGACAGCATGCGGTTGCAGGCAATGGTGCACAGGCTGTTTGTGACCTGTACGATGAAAGACGGCACTCCGAGAGAGATAATGGCGCCCATGATCGGGACGTTGTCCCGGAGTGTGGAGAGAACACCGGAAGCAGACAATTCTCCGGTACCCGCCTTCCGGGGAAGACGGAGGTGCAGTTCGGTCTTCGGACCTTTCAGGAACCGGAGGACAAATGCCGCGGATACCGCCTGCGAGACAACGGTCGCAACCGCAGCGCCGCGGACGCCCATCCGCAGAGGAAACATAAGGATCGGATCCAGGATCAGGTTGAGTCCCGCGCCGATCAGGACCGTCAGCATGCCGATGCGGGGATAGCCCTCCGCGTTGATATACGGGTTGAGCCCTGTTGCGAGCGCGGAGAAGATCGTCCCGAGAAGGTAGATGCGGAGGTAGGGCAGTCCGTAAATGATATTTTCCGGAGATGCCCCGAACATCCGGAGGATCGGCGCGGCGAAGATCTCGCCGAAGACGGTAAGAAGGATCGAGGTGGCAAGAAGCAGAAAATAAGCGGTGTTCATGATCTGCTCCGCTCTTTTGGTATCGCCGCGCCCCCTTTCCATGGCGCACAGAGGCTGGCCGCCCATCCCGTACATATTGGTAAATCCGAGAATGATGATAACGACAGGAAAACAAAGGCCCACTCCTCCGAGGGCACTCGTGCCGACATCGGGAAGACGGCCGATATAGATCCGGTCGACAATATTATATAAAAGGGATATGAACTGCGCGATCAGCATCGGAAATATGGTCTTTGCCATGCTGCGTCCGATCCGGTCGCTGGAAAAATCCACCTGCTGCATGCTGGACCTTTCTGGGTTGGCGGAAGGATGTGGCTGTGTCCGGTAATCTTTCTTTTTATGTTTTGCGGGGGGAAACAGGATTCCAATGCCTATTGTATTACGATTTGTGGTATAATGCAAAGGTACTTCGGAGAGGACGGCGACAGCCTCCGGAGCACATTTTTAATAAAAACTTCTGAGGAGACGCCTATGTACTTCTGTATTGCGAACCCGGTCTCAAGATCCGGGAATACCGGCGCGGAAGCGCGCAAACTGCAGGCCGTGCTAAACGCGCAGCATCTGCCGAGCACCATCTGTTACACGAAAGGACCGGGAGACGCCGGCAGGATCGCCGGCAGGATCGCTGCGGAGGCCGCGGAGAAGAAAGAAGATGCGGACATCGTCATTTTCGGCGGCGATGGGACGATCAATGAAGTGGTGTCGGGTATTTCCGATTTCCGTTATATCAGGATCGGGATCGTGCCGGTGGGAAGCGGCAATGACATGGCGCGCGGACTCGGCCTCCCGAAGGACAATCACAGGCTTTTTGCCCGGATCGCGGAAGGCGCCGTGCAAAGAACGATCGATCTCGGACATATCCATTATGACCGGATCGCCGGAAAAGCTGCGCGCGGTCATAAAGGGGAGATCAGAGAGGATATTTATTTTGCAAACGGTTCCGGCATTGGATATGACGCCGCTGTCTGTGAAGAGGTCAATGCGACGGCGACCAAAGGGATCCTGAACCGTCTGGGACTCGGAAAAGCCTCGTACGGACTTATTGCATTAAAGCAGCTTTTAGGCGTCAGAAAAACTGCCTGTGACATCGTCACGGACGACGGAAGAGAATTCCATTTTGACAATGTATTTTTTGCATGTGCCATGAACTGCAGCCACCAGGGGGGCGGTTACTGTTTTGCGCCCGATGCGGACCCGTCGGACGGACTCATGAATGTGACGGTCGTCGGCAATCTGACGAAGATCAGGGCGCTGATGTGTTTTCCGAAAGCCGCGAAGGGAGAACTTGCCGGGACGCACGGCATCACGCAGTTCACCTGCCGGAAGATGAAGGTAAGGACGGGGCGTCCGCTGTGGGTCCAGACAGACGGAGAGGTACAGATGCAGACGGATGCGGCTACTTTCGAGATGCTTCCGCAAAAGATCCGGCTGATCGTGTGATTTTTGTCTGTCAATCTGTCCCTGTGCGGTCCTGAAAAGAGCCTATGAAAAAGAAGAACAGTGAAATAAGACAGCTTTATACGATATGGGGAAGGGATCCGGATCCGGCGGAAATCCTGCCGGAATACCCGAGACCTCAGCTTGTGCGGGAAAAATGGTATAATCTGAACGGACTCTGGGATTACCGGATCACGAAAGCGGGCTGCAGACCGGAGGAGGACTCCGAAAAGGGAAAAATTCTTGTCCCGTTCTCTCCGGAAAGCGCACTTTCGGGCGTCAGCCGTCAGCTGCAGCCGGATGAATGGCTCTGGTATCACAAGACCTGGAGGCCCGACAGGGACGAAGCAGAAAACAGGAGGTTTCTCCTGCATTTCGGAGCGGTTGACCAGTGCTGCGCCGTCTATGTCAACGGGCGGAAAGCATCCGTGCACAGCGGCGGATATACGCCGTTTTCAATCGATATCACCGCATATGCCCGTGAGGGAGAAAATCATATTACCGTATGCGCCCGTGACGTAAGCGATACGTCCTTCTTCGGAAGGGGCAAGCAGAAGCTGAAGCGGGGAGGCATGTATTATACCGCGCAGAGCGGGATCTGGCAGACAGTCTGGATCGAGAGCGTGCCGGAAAGATATGCGGACTCCGTCCGGGTGGAAGCGGATCCCGGCAGCGGAAGGGCAGCTGTCAGCGTACGGATCCGCGGCGGGAACGGCGTGCCGGAATCCCGGCATTCTTTTTTCCGCGTCTATGCGCCGGGACAGTATCAGGAAGCTTCCTTTGATCCGGACGAAAAAACAGTTCTTGCGGAATCCTGTCTTGCACCGGCAGTTTCCGGCGGACCGGCAGAGGAAAAAGAGATTCTCTCCGAACTTTCCGGTTCCGTAACCGTTCCTGATGTCCGGCTCTGGTCGCCGGAGGAACCGTGGCTCTATTATTACCGGTTCGGCTTCGGGGAAGATACGGTCACGGGCTATTTCGCATTTCGAACTTTCTCTGTTGAAAAAGACCATAAAGGAATCCCGCGGTTCTGCCTGAACCACAGACCGCTCTTTCTGAAAGGCGTCCTTGATCAGGGATACTGGCCGGACGGTCTGTATACGGCGCCTTCGGATGAAGCGATTATCTTTGATATCCGGGAGATGAAAAGAACCGGGTTCAATATGGCGAGAAAACACGCGAAAGTGGAAGCGGACCGCTGGTATTTCCACTGCGACAGGCTCGGGATGATCGTCTGGCAGGATATCGTGAACGGGGGAACGCCTTATAAGGACTGGTTTGTGACGTATCTTGCGACTTGGCTTAACCGGAACGGAACAATGGTGTCCGACCGTCACAGAAAACTGCTCAGCAGGGAGGACAGCGACGGCCGCAGACAGTTTGAAAAGGAAATGAAGGAGACGGTATCTGCTCTCAAAGAGCACCCGTCGATCGCTGCCTGGACACTCTTCAACGAAGGATGGGGACAGTTCGATACGCAGCGGCTTACCGGTCTTTTGAAAAAAACGGACCCGACCCGCCCCGTCGACAGCGCAAGCGGCTGGTTCGACCAGGGGTGCGGTGATTTTATCAGCATACATCACTATTTCTTCCGCCTTCCGTGGAGGACGGACGGAAAAAGAGCCGTTGTTCTGTCGGAGATCGGCGGCTACGCGATGCATGACGGGGAACACAGCGCCTGTGAAAATACGTACGG
>DBVZ01000123.1:8979-11100 GCA_002308255.1 Lachnospiraceae bacterium UBA1251
CTTGAGGAACGGGAGCGGATGGAAGAACAGGGGCTGGCAGGCTATGTTTACACACAGTGGAGCGACATAGAAGAGGAAGTGAACGGCATTTATACTTATGACAGGAAGATCAGAAAGATAGCGCTATAAAGTTTTTTCGGACACTTAATGATGTGAGAAAAAAATGATGGGGGATTGTCGAATGAGTCGGACAGGAGACAACGGCACTGTCGTGATCGTCGAGGTAAAAACGAAGGCACAGCGAAGAATTTTTGTTGATTATGTAAACCAACTGTATAAAGATAATCCATTCTTTGTCCCCGCCTTTTACGGGGATGATATGGCGGACTGGGATCCGGACAGAAATCCGGCATTTCATTACTGCGAGGCGAGAAGCTTCCTCGCGTACCGGAACGGCGAGGTCGTCGGCAGGATCGGAGCCATTCTGAGCCACCGCGCCAACGAAAAATGGAATACGAAAAGGATGAGATTCTCGCAGGTCGATTTTATCGATGATCCGGAGGTCTCAGCGGCATTATTTGCGGAAGTCGAGAAATGGGCGAAAGAGAAAGGGTGCACGCAGGTGCACGGTCCGCTCGGGTTCTGCGATCTCGACCGCGAAGGAATGCTTGTGGAGGGCTTTGACCGCCGCAGCATGTTCATTACCTATTATAATCACCCTTATTATAATGAACATCTTAAGAAACTGGGATATGTCAAGGACGCGGACTGGCTGGAGTACCTGATCCCGATTCCGGAGGAGCAGGATAAGAACTGTCAGAGAATGAGCCGCATCGCACAGGGCGTGATGAAAAAATTTCATCTGCATAAGGTGGAAGTGAAACGGCGCTCCCAGTACAAACCGTATATCCGGAAAGCGTTCGAACTGGTCAATACAGCCTATTCGCCGCTGTACGGCACCGTCGAACTGGAACAGGAACAGATCATTAAATATGCCGACAAATTCGTGCCGCTCATCAATCCGGACTTCTGTTGCCTGATCGTCAATGAGGACGACGAACTGGTTTCTTTCGGCGTCTGCGCGCCGTCTATGGCGGAAGCCATGCGAAGGAGCCGCGGAAGACTGTTCCCGACCGGATGGATCGGCGTTTTGAAGGCGCTGAAAAAGAATGATACCCTGGATATGTTCCTGATCGCTGTAAAGCCGGAACTGCAGGGGACGGGCATCAACGCGATCGTCATGGATCATATGATGCAAAGCTGTATGAGGAACGGCATCAAAGGCGCGGAGACCGGACCGATGCTGGAACTGAACGAACAGGTGCAGTCACAGTGGAAGATGTTCAATCTGACGCCTCATAAAAGGAGAAGATGCTATATAAAGGATCTGGATTGATTCCGGACGAAAGGGGTAATATGAACATTTATTTGGAGCGGGCGAAAAAGCTCCGCGCTTGTACGGAAAGACATTACAACTGTGCGCAGTCGGTACTGGTGCCGTTTGCGGATGTGCTGGGCATTGCGGAAGAGACGCTCTTCAAGATGGGAGCGAATTTCGGTGCGGGGATGAGGACCGGTTCTGTTTGCGGCGCCGTTACGGGGGCGTTGATGGTCCTCGGGCTTGCCGGCGTTGAGGATGCCGGAACCGTACAGGAACTGTTCGGAAAAGTCAGGGAACATCATGACGGAGCGACGGACTGCAAAGACCTTCTCCGGATCAACAAGGAAAAGGGATGTGACCGTCACGCTCACTGCGACAACATGGTGTATGAGCTGCTGGGGCTGACGGAGCAGATCCTCGAGGAGAGAGGCATCCTGAAGGCGGACTGACGGCGGCCGGCGGGTCCTGCGGTTAAAAAACGGAAAACAGATTTTGAACGAACTGAGAAACATGACTCCGGTCATGTTTTTTTGCTTAGGAGACAGAAGTGTCTGAAAAGCCGGATAAAAGGAAAAAGAAAAAGGAATCGGCAGCTGTGCGGGCTGCCGATCCTTCTGAGTCGTTTGTCTTTGGGAGTGAAAACGTTCAGATCTGTTTTTTATAATATAGTCTGTTTTCAAACGAGTCACCGTACAAAGTGTAGAGTTTGAAGAGGAAAATTGTACGAAAACGTCGATAAGATCCGCCCGCCGGACCGCAGAATCAAAACTGCACGGAGAGCAGATCCTGTGTTATAATCA
>DBVZ01000123.1:11136-11273 GCA_002308255.1 Lachnospiraceae bacterium UBA1251
CTGCTGGTCGTATTTCTGCTGGCTTCAGCGGTACTGATGTATCTGGCGAACGGGATTCAGCATGACGGGGGAGCCGTGGCGATCGAGAACGGCGTGATCGAATCGGAACTCGGAAATATCGTCTACAAGCTTTATAA
>DBVZ01000123.1:11409-11555 GCA_002308255.1 Lachnospiraceae bacterium UBA1251
AGAGGTTATGTAAACCACAAGGTCTCGGTGAATTACGGACTGGACTCGGAGGAGGACGGAACCTTTGTAAAAGTGGGAGGATCTGTCCGGTACCGTGTGCTGATGAATTTCAGCAATCTGAGCTTCTTTGATGATAAGTATACCAA
>DBVZ01000123.1:11569-11739 GCA_002308255.1 Lachnospiraceae bacterium UBA1251
GATGAGGCGGGCAATTCCGTTTCCGACAGTTCCTGCGGCGGAATTACGGCTTATGCGTACCTTGCGGGACTTGATTATGTGGATGAGACGAGAATGGCCGTGAGCGGACATTCGATGGGAACCTGGTCAAGCTGGTCGGTCGCGGCGGCATTTTCCGAATCGGTAAATGA
>DBVZ01000123.1:11803-36272 GCA_002308255.1 Lachnospiraceae bacterium UBA1251
TTCAACAATGTTCTCCTTTTGCAGGCAAAATATGACGAATTCAGCTATTTCCGCGATTATCAGCCGATGGTGACAGAGGAGACCCTGAAGACGCCCCTTCGCTATGGCTTTCTGGGAACAGATGCGGATCAGGCTGCGTGGAATACGACGTTCGGCAGCTTTGCGGACGGAAGCGCCCGCAGAATGGAACTGCTGAACACCAATCACAGGCTGACAACGCACAACCGTCAGGGCCTTGCGACGGCTCTGGAGTGGTTCGATCAGGCGGTGACGCTTCCCAATGCGGTGGACTATGCCAGCCAGACCGCGATGAACAAGGAATGGATGACGTTCCTTGCCATGCTGCTGGTCCTCGCGGCGATGTTCCCGTTCATGGAGCTTCTTCTCGGACTGCCGATGTTCCGGTATGTCGCGCAGCAGCTGCCGGATCGCGACACGATGAAGCCGAAGGGGGCCTGGTGGAGAACCGCTGTTATCACCGTACTGGTCTCCGGACTGACTTTCCCGTTCATGACGCAGCTCGGACATGCGCTGCTGCCTCTCCCGGAAGGCATTTTCCGCATGACGGTCGGCAACGGGTTTATCGGCTGGTACCTGCTGCTGATCCTGGTGATGATCGTGACAATGCTGATCGGCAAAGCGCAGGTGAAGAAGAGGGGAGAGCGCTATAACTGGAACCTCCAGGGCCTCGGGACGCCCGGCAAACGCTACAGCATCAGCGCGGTGCTGCTGATCAAATCGCTGATCCTGGCTTTCCTCATGGTCGGACTCGTCTATGTCGTCAACCTGATCTATTATAAAGCATTTGATCTGGATCTTCGGATCATCTGGCCGTTCTTCCGCCCGATGAACGGGATGAGAACGGGACAGTTCTTCGTTTATATCCTGTTTTTCATGGTCTTCTATGTGCTCAACAACAGCAAGATCATGGCCGGACTCCGCACGAAAGCGACCTATAAACCGGGATTCGGAGGGTTCCTCGGAGACTGGTTCAAGAACTTCCTGCTCATGGCAGGCGGCGTTCTTCTGGTCGTCCTGATCGAATACATCCCGTTCTTCGCGGGGATCGGGCCCGGCGCGGACCTTCTGTTCGGAAGCACGTTCGGCGGACCGTTCATGTCGATCCTGATCCTGTTCGTGCCGCAGGTGCTGTTCTTCAGCATTGCCTGCACGATCACATACCGGCGCACCGGCAATGTGTACACCGGCGCGTTTGTCTCCGCCATGCTGGCGTGCTGGATCGTGACCGGCGGTTCCTCCTTCCTGTAAAATATGAATAATAATCACATTGCCCCCGGAACACAGAAAGAAAGAGAACACGTGGTGATCGGCATCCTGGCACATGTGGATGCCGGAAAGACCACGCTCTCGGAAGCGCTGCTGTATCTGGGCGGATCCATCCGGAAGATGGGAAGGGTGGATACGAAAGACGCTTTTCTGGATACGGACGAGACCGAACGCGCCAGGGGGATCACGATCTACTCGAAAATGGCGCAGTTCCGGTCGCGCCCGCCGTATGCGAGGCTTTATACGCTGCTGGACACGCCGGGACATTCCGACTTCGGCGCGGAGACCGAACGGGCGATCCCGATGCTGGACGCCGCAGTGCTGCTGATCAGTGCGGCGGACGGCGTCAATGTGCAGGTCCGGCAGCTTTTTGACCTGCTCCGGGTCTACCGGGTGCCTGTTCTGATCTTTGTAAATAAAATGGATCAGATCTCCCAAGCGGACGATGAAGAAGAACACAGAAAGGCGCTTCTTTCGGAGATCCGGGAAAAACTGACGGAAAATGCCGTCGACTTTACGGACGGAGCGGGCGATGAGCAGGTGCAGGAGCAGATCGCTTTCTGCGCGGATGATGAAGCGCTTCTGGAACGGGTGATGGAGGGAACGGCGGTCACAGACGGGGAGATCGGGAAAATGGTCTCCGAACGAACGCTGTTTCCGGTCCTGTTCGGGTCCGCATTGAAAATGCAGGGTGTGGAACCACTGATGGAGGTGCTGGACCGGTTCGTGACGGTGCCTTCCTATCCCGCGGAGTTTGCTGCCCGTGTTTACAAGATCGTAAGAGACGCCTCCGGGGAGAGGGAGACCTGGCTGAAGATAACAGGCGGGTCGCTGGCGGTGCGGCAGCAGCTTAATTATCAGAAAGCCGAAACGGAGGGCACGCCGGATCCGGAACAGGAAGAGGAAACGCCCGCGGACACAGCGGTCAGTGAAAAGATCAATCAGATTCGCGTATACAACGGGGAACGCTATGAGACGCTACGGGAAGCAGACGCCGGCACGGTGTGTGCGGTTACCGGACTTACCGGAACTTATGCGGGACAGGGACTCGGAGCCCAGAGCGGGAACGTGCAGGGGCTTCTGGAAGCTCCTCTTATGTGGGAGATCCTTCTGCCGCAGAATGTGGATCCTTTCCGCGCATTCCGTCTGCTGAAGCCCCTGGAGGAAGAGGAGCCGATGCTGCGGCTGTCCTATGACGAGAGACGCCGTGTGATCCGCGCTCGCCTGATGGGGCAGGTGCAGAGGGAAATTATCAGGGAACGCGTCAGAAAGAGATGCGGCTTTGACATTTCCTTCGGCAGGCCGTCCGTTGTGTACAAGGAAACGATCGCGTCCGCCGTGGAGGGAGTCGGGCATTTTGAGCCTCTCCGGCACTACGCGGAAGTGCATCTTCTGCTGGAGCCCGGCGAACCGGGAAGCGGGATCATTCTGGAGAGCCGCTGCAGTACGGATGTTCTGGCAAGGCAGTATCAGAATGTCGTCCTGTCGCAGCTCGCGAGAAGAAGGCACCGGGGCGTGCTGACGGGATCGGAACTTACGGATGTAAAGATCACCCTTCTCGGGGGAAGGGCGCATATCAAGCATACGGAAGGGGGAGATTTCCGGCAGGCAGCGTTCCGGGCGGTGAGACAGGGACTCATGATGGCGGAGAACGTCCTGCTCGAACCGTATTATGATTTCGAGATGACGCTCCCGCAGGATACTCTCGGCCGTGCACTGAAGGATCTCACCGAAATGAACGCGGCTTTCCGCCAGCCGGAAACGGACGGGACGTCCGCGGTGATCACCGGAAGCGCCCCGGTAACCGCTATAGACGCGTATCAGGAGGAACTGACCGCTTATACGAAAGGGGAAGGCGTACTGAAACTCCGGCAGGGAACCTACCGGCCGTGTGCGCAAGCGCAGAAAGTCGTGGAAGAGACCGGTTATGACCCGGATGCCGACAAGGGACAGCCTTCCGCTTCTGTTTTCTGCTCACACGGAGCGGGAATGCTGGTCCCCTGGTACGAAGTGAGAGACTATATGCATCTGGATACCGGATGGAGACCGGGAAACGGCCGGACCGAAACGGAAGCCTCCGAACTCCGGGAGTATGCCGGAAACGGTGTCTCGCGCGCAGGTGCGGCGAGGGAGAACGACGGGAGCGCCGCCCGCGTAACGGAGCAGGCCGGACGGGCAGCCGTTTTGTCAGGGGCTTCGCAGGGCGGATGGGATTCCTATGGGAGGCATATCGGGAAGACCGACGACCAGAGCTTTAAGGACAGGGAGTCGCGCCGGTTCGCCGCGGAAGAGGAGCTCATGGCTATTTTCGAGAAGACGTACGGGCCGGTGAAAAGGAATCTTCCGCAGGAGGAGAAACCGCGTGAGCGCATTTACGGAGACCGAACTCCGCGTCCCGGAAAACCGCGTCCGAGGCCGGAGAAAGAGTATCTTCTCGTCGACGGATACAACATGATCTTCGCCTGGGACACGCTGCGGGAACTGGCGCAGAAAGATATCAAGGCGGCAAGAGACCTGCTGATCGATATTCTGGCGGATTATGCAGGGTATGCGTCCTTTTCCGTGATCTGCGTATTTGATGCGTATAAGGTGGCGGAAGGCCGTGAGCGGGTCCTCAGGTACCAGACGATCGACGTTGTCTTTACGAAAGAAGCGGAGACTGCGGATCAGTATATCGAAAAAACGGCCCATGAACTCAAAAAGCGTTACGGCGTGACCGTGGCGACATCCGATGCGGTCGAACAGATCATCATTTTCAGTGCCGGCGCGAGGAGAATGTCCGCGGCGGATCTTCTGTACGAGATCAGCGAGAGCCGGAAAGCAGTCCGGGAGAAGATCGCGCGGGAGATACAGGTGAGAGACGGCAGGCTGCATACGTCCCTGGCGGATAAAGTGGAGGCAGCTGTGAAGCATAGTAAATAGAATACGAAAGAGCTGTTAAACTGTCGGAAAGATAAAGAAGGTATTTACAAATCATAAAGATAAATTTAAAATTATCATAAATAATTATCCGGGAAATCGAGAAGCCAGAGGACAGTCTGACTTCGCGATTTTTCGTCGTGTCAAAAGCGGGGGCTTGAGGCAGATGCCCGGATTTTTACGGCGCACTGCGGAGAAAGACCGCGGCGGCTGAAGAACCCAACGAAAAGGCGTGAAAGGAGAACACATGTCCAAAGACACATTTCGCGGCGGCGTCCACCCGAATGACCAGAAGGCGCTGACCCGCGATTCGAAGCTTCAGGTCTATGAAGCATCCGGAGATATGGTCTTTCCACTGTCGCAGCACATCGGAAAACCTGCGAAGGCGATCGTGAAGAAAAATGACGAAGTCCTCGTGGGACAGGTGATCGCGGAAGCGGACGGCTTCGTTTCGGCAAATATCGTCTGCTCCTGCTCCGGCAAGGTCAAGGCGCTCGAGAAGAGAAGAACTCTTTCCGGGACGATGGCGGACTGCATCGTGATCGACAACGACGGGGAGTACCGGAAAGTCGAGGGGGAGGGGACGGAAAATGACGTCGAACAGCTCTCGGATGATGAGATCCTCGGAAAGATCAAGGATGCGGGCATCGTAGGTCTCGGAGGCGCAGGCTTCCCGACACATGTGAAACTGAGACCGAAAGATCCGAAAGCGATCCGCTATATCATCGCCAACGGCGCGGAGTGCGAGCCGTATATCACCTGTAACGATCAGCTGATGCGCACGCAGGCGGATGCCGTGATCGACGGTCTCTCCATTATGCTCCGCCTCTTCCCGAACGCGGAAGGCGTCGTCGGTATCGAAAAGAATAAACCGGAGGCGATTGCGGCGATGACAAAAGCTGCTGCTGGAAAGGAAAGAATCCGTGTTCTTCCTCTGCAGACCAAATACCCGCAGGGCGGTGAGCGCAACCTGATCAGCGTGATCGCGGGGGTTGATTTCCCGGCGAACCAGCTTCCGGCGGATGTCGGATGCATCGTGGAAAATGTCGGGACTATTTTTGCAATCGAACAGGCTGTCCGGTTCAATGAACCTCTGATCCGTCACGGGATTACCGTGAGCGGGGATGCCGTGGCGAATCCCGGCAATTTCGACGTACGGATCGGTACCAGTTTCTATGAACTGCTGGAGGCAGCAGGCGGCATCAAGGAAGGTGCGGAACTGAAAAAGGCTCTTGCCGGCGGCCCGATGATGGGCATCGCGATGAGCTCGCTCGATGTGCCGATCCAGAAGACAAGCAACGCGCTGACACTGCTGACCGTTGATGAGAATGTAATCGCCGGCGAGCAGATGACAGCCTGCCTGCGCTGCGGACGCTGCGCGACGGTCTGCCCGATGGGGCTGATCCCGCAGCTCATGGCGTTCGCGATCGAGAAAAACGATATGGAGCGGTATGAGAAAAAGCTTTACGGACTGGAATGCGTGGCCTGCGGCTCCTGCAGCTTCACCTGTCCGGCAAGAAGGCCTCTCATGCAGATGTTTAAACAGACGAAAGCGGAGATCCTTGCACAGAAGAGAGCAGCCATGATGGCGGGAGGTAAAAAATGAATAATATGCTGAACATTTCCTCCAGCCCGCATGTACGGGACAAAAGAACGACCAGTTCCGTGATGTACTGCGTCGCGCTGGCCCTGCTTCCGGCAGCGATCACCGGCGTCTGGAATCACGGATGGCATGCTTTGTTTGTGATCCTCGCCTCCGTGATCACGGCGCTTCTTTCGGAAACTGTATTTAATTATATTGTGAAAAAGCCGAATACGGTGAAAGACGGCAGTGCAGTCGTGACCGGACTTTTGCTTGCCCTCTGCCTGCCCGCGACCGTTCCGCTTTATGTTCCGGTCATCGGTGCTCTGGTGGCGATCATCATCGTCAAGTGTTTCTTTGGCGGACTCGGAAAGAACTTTATCAACCCGGCACTTGCTGCGAGATGCTTCCTGCTGATCTCTTTCAGCCAGACGGTGACGACCTTTAAGGTCGACGGAGTTTCCGCAGCGACACCGCTTGCGGACCTCAAAGCGGGAACCGTGGTCAGTCTGACGAAGATGTACCTCGGGACATCGAACGGGGTCATCGGCAACTGCATTATCGCCCTCCTCGTCGGAGGACTTGCGCTTTGGGCACTGGATATCATTTCCTGGGAGATCCCCGTTTCGGTGATCGTGTCCTTTACCCTGTTTATGGCGCTGTTCGGAGGACAGGGCTTTGATCCGCTGTTCCTGCTTGCCCACCTTCTGGGCGGCGGCGTGATCATGGGCGCGTTCTTCATGGCGACCGATTACGTCACTTCTCCGGTCACCGGGACAGGACAGCTCGTGTACGGTGCGTGCATCGGTATTCTCGGAGGACTGTTCCGCGTTCTTGGAAGTGCGGCGGACTCTTTCAGCTACGCAATCATAATTTCGAACCTGTTTGTGCCGGTCATCGACCAGTTTATCGTGCCAAAGCCGTTCGCTTACCGCAAGTCTTCGATCGAGGCACGTTCGGAAGAAGGAAAGAAGCCGTTCTGGACGAAGTTCCCGAAGGCTGCGGCTATCCTGACTGTGATCACTCTGGTCGCGGGCGTGGCACTGAGCGGTGTTTACGGTCTTACGAAGGAATCGATCGAAGAACAGAAGGCTATGAAGGAAAGAGAGTCCTACGTCGCGGTGTGCCCGGGAGCGGAGAGCTTCGAATCGACGGATGCGATCAAGGCTGCGATCGAAGAACAAGGCGAAGATTCTTACGGTTCCGACTTCGGAAGAGTTTCCATTAAAGACGCCGCTGTCGGCAAAGATGCATCCGGCAATATCGTCGGATATGTCGTGAGCGTGACGACGCATGACGGATTTGACGGAGACATCACGCTTTCGATCGGCATCGGCGCAGACGGTTCTACAACAGGCATTTCCTTCACGGAACTCAATGAGACGGCAGGAATGGGCATGAGAGCGGATGAGCCGGAGTTTAAAGACCAGTTCACCGGCAGAACGGCCTCACGCTTTACGCTGAATAAGGCGGGCGGCTCTACGGCGGAGGACGAGATCAATTCGGTCTCCGGTGCTTCGATCACGTCCGGCGCGGTCGTGAATGCCGTCAATGCAGGCCTCGACTTCTATGAGAATGTCATGAAGGGAGGAAACTGAGATGAATAAATACGTAGAACGCCTTTACAACGGCATTATCAAAGAGAACCCGACACTTGTCCTGATGCTCGGCATGTGCCCGACGCTCGCCGTCTCGACGAGAGCGATGAACGGCATCGGCATGGGACTGTCCACGACGGCGGTCCTGGTCCTCTCCAATCTGGTGATCTCTCTTCTGCGGAAAGTCATTCCCGATGATGTGCGTCTGCCCTGCTACATCGTAGTCGTGGCTTCGCTCGTCACGGTCACGGAACTCCTGATCGAGGGATATCTCCCCTCTGTCTACGAGGCACTCGGCATCTATATTCCGCTGATCGTCGTCAACTGCATCATCCTCGGGCGTGCCGAGGCATATGCGAACAAAAATACGCCCGGGCTTGCTGTCATGGACGGCATCGGCATGGGAGTAGGCTTTACGCTGGCGCTGACGCTTGCCGGCCTCATCCGTGAATTCCTCGGCAACGGCACGGCGTTCGGCATCCAGGTAATTCCGAAGAGCGTGGAACCGATCGGCATCTTTGTGAAGGCGCCCGGCGCGTTCCTTGTCATCGCGTTCATCATCATGGTGCAGAACGCACTGAATATCAAGACCAGACAGAAACAGCTCGTGGAAGAAGGCTGTGACGGTAAATGCGCCGCCTGCAGCATGAAATGCGATAAAGCAGGAGAGGAGGCAGCGAAATGACGAACCTTATTCTGATCTTAATAACGGGCGCGCTGATCAACAACGTCGTTCTGAATCAGTTCCTCGGCATCTGCTCGTTCCTCGGTGTTTCGAAACAGATGAAGGCTTCGGCAAGCCTCGGCGGTGCCGTCATCTTCGTCATCACGATAGCCTCCGCGGTCGCCAGTCTTCTTTATGATTTTGTGCTGAAGCCGCTGAATCTTGATTACATGAAAACGATCGTTTTCATTCTGATCATCGCGGCACTCGTGCAGATCGTGGAAATGTTCCTGAAGAAGACTTCCCCGGGCCTTTATAAAGCCCTCGGGATCTATCTTCCCCTTATTACGACCAACTGCGCGGTGCTCGGCGTTGCGCTGACAAACGTGCAGGACGGCTACAATTTCATCGAGAGCGTTCTTTCCGGGTTCGGAACAGCGGTCGGCTATACGATCGCCATCGTGCTTCTCGCCGGGATCCGCGGCAGGATCAATGAAGAAGATCTGCCGCGTCCGCTGCGCGGAGCACCGATCGTCCTGATCGCCGCGGCGCTTATGTCGATTGCGTTTACGGGCTTCTCCGGCCTGTCATTTTAAGGGAGGGCGAAGAGTATGTCAGGAATTGTTATCGCAACGCTGGTACTGGCTTTGTGCGGTGTCTTCGTAGGCGTCGGACTTGTATTTACCGGCAAAAAGTTTTATGTGGAAGTAGATGAGCGGGAGACCGCCGTCAGGGAGTGCCTGCCCGGCAATAACTGCGGCGCCTGCGGATTCGCGGGATGTGACGCTCTCGCGGCAGCGATCGCCAAAGAGGAGGCGCCTGTCAACGCCTGTCCGGTGGGCGGTGCGCCGGTCGCGGAAAAAATCGGTACGATCATGGGTACTTCCGCCGAAGCGGCGGACCGAAAAGTGGCGTTTGTACGCTGCAAGGGAACCTGCGACGTGACCCGCAACCAGGCAAATTATGTCGGTATTGAGGACTGCCGCAGCGCTGTCAACGCGGGACTGAATGTTCCGGAGTGCTCTTATGGATGTCTTGGCCTCGGTTCCTGCGTGATAGTCTGTCCGGCGGACGCGATCCATGTTGTGGACGGCGTCGCCGTGGTCGACCGGGAAAAATGTGTCGGCTGCGGACTGTGCGCAAAGACCTGTCCGAAAGGCCTGATCGAGCTGGTGCCGGCTGACAAGCATGTCGCCGTCCAGTGCTCCAACAGGGATAAGGGACCGGCTGTCAAGAAGATCTGCACGGCAGGATGTATCGGCTGCACGCTTTGCACGAAGCAGTGCGAGTATGACGCGATCCATATGGAGGGCAATATTGCCCGCGTCAATTATGAGAACTGCGTCCAGTGCGGAAAATGTGCCGAGAAATGCCCGCAGAAGGTAATTGTTCCTCCGGTAGCCTGATTCGGAGACAATAATTTGGAGAGGATAAAATGAAAAAGGAATATCTGAAGGGTCTGATTGCAGCAATTCTTATAATTGCCCTCACGGTCGGCCTGACCGCCATGGGAAAGTACCCGTCGGCAACAAATGCCGTTCCGATGCCGGCAGGTGCCGGATCAGCATCGGAGGGCACCGGTTCATCGGGGACGGGCTCCGGTGAGGGTGCGGCGGATGCATCAGGAGAATATCTGCCGGGCACATATACCAATGAAGCTGTCGGGTTCGGAGGACCGGTCAAAGTGGCTGTCACGGTCGGTGAGAGCGGAGGCGTCACAAACGTAGAGATCACGGGAGACTCCGAGACGCCCGATGTCGGAGGCAAAGCGATCCCGAAACTGGCGGAACAGATTCTGACGGCACAGAGTGCCGAAATAGACGGCGTCTCCGGTGCGTCTGTCACCACGCAGGCGGTAAAAGATGCTGCGTCCAAGGTCTTTATGTCAGCCAGCGGACAGGAAGTCGTTGAGATTCCGAAACCCGAGGGTGACAATCTCTTTGTACCCGGGACTTACAGCGGTTCCGCAAAGGGCTTCGGCGGCGACATCGACGTGACTGTCACAGTATCTGAAAACAAGATCGAGGACATTCAGATCGACGGAAGCCATGAGACCGAGAACATCGGTTCTTTTGCCGTGGATATGCTGGGAGACAAGATCATGGAAGCCCAGAGTCCCAATGTGGATGCGATCACCGGCGCGACCGTGAGCAGCAACGGTATTCTCAGGGCGCTTAACAGCGCACTCGTTCTGGCAGGCGCGGATCTGACCCGTTTTAACGTCGAGGAAGAAGCGGCCGGCGAGAAGATCATGGCCTACAAGGATCTTGACTGTGACATCGTCATTATCGGCGCAGGCGGCGCGGGCATGACCGCTGCGATCAATGCAACACAGGCAGGCAAGAAGGTTATCCTTCTGGAGAAAATGCCTTATGCCGGCGGCAATACGACCAAGGCGACCGGCGGTATGAACGCGGCGGAAACGCATTACCAGGCGGAACAGGATATTGAGGACAGCGTGGAACAGTTCGTGGAAGACACGATGAAGGGCGGTCATGATATGAATGACAGGGATCTTGTCACTATCATGGCTGAGAATTCCGCTTCGGCGATCGACTGGCTGGATTCCATCGGAGCACCGCTTCCCAAGGTTTCTTTCTCCGGCGGCGCAACCAACAAGCGTATCCACGCACCGGAAGACGGCTCGGGCGTCGGTGCATTCCTGGTGACCCGCTTCCTGAACAAGATCGATGAACTCGGGATCGAAGTGATGTATAACACCACGGCGACAAAACTCATGACGCTGGACGGCAAGGTCACGGGCGTCATGGCTGAGGGACCGGACGCGTATTACACCATCAACGCCAAAGCAGTGATCCTGGCAACCGGCGGTTTCGGCAACAATCAGAGCATGATCGTGCATTACCGCGAGGATCTGCTGGGGACTGTCACCACCAGCGCACCCGGCGTTACCGGCGACGGCATCGTGATGGCGGAAGCGGTCGGAGCGGACCTCGTAGATATCAACCAGATCCAGCTGCATCCGACTGTGGAGCAGGCGACCAGCATGCTCATTACCGAAAGTGTCCGCGGAGACGGCGCCATCCTGGTCAATCAGGAAGGAAAGCGTTTTATCAACGAGCTGCTGACCCGTGATGTGGTCAGTGCCGGCGAACTGGAGCAGACCGGCAGCTATGCATACATCATTTTTGACCAGAACCTCAGGGACGGTCTGAAAGCGGTTGAAAAATATGTCTCCACCGGCATCACCGTGCAGGCGGATACCATTGAAGGCCTGGCGGAACAGCTCGGCATTGATCCGGCGGCTCTGGCGGATACGCTTCAGAAATGGAACCAGTATGTAGCAGACAAAAACGATCCTGATTTCGGCCGTGACACCGGTATGGACGCTGATCTCAGCAAGGCGCCTTATTACGCGATCAAGATCGCGCCCGGGATCCACCACACCATGGGCGGCGTAAAGATCAATACGGAAGCCCAGGTCATCGACACAGAGGGCAGTCCCATCCCCGGACTCTTCGCTGCGGGTGAGGTCTGCGGCGGCGTCCACGGAGGCAACCGCATCGGCGGCAACGCAGTGGCGGATATTGTAGTCTTCGGACGCATTGCCAGCGACAGTGCCGTTAAATATTGTGACGGAGAGTAAATCTTCAGCAGAGATTCATGATCGGGATACCATAAAAAACAGATCGGTTCGTAATATCAGACCGGAAGCGGCTCTCCTGTTGCGCATCGATCTGTTCTTCTTTCGGTCTTGTTTTTCCCGGACGAATCTTCTAAAATCTGTTCCGTAAATGACTGCTTTTTTGGTCCCGAAAGAAAAGGCATCCCATGAATCGCAAAGACAGGATCCTGATTGCCGCCGTACTGGTGTTCGCAGCGGTACTGGCTGCAGTATTCTTTATAAAAACGCGCCTTCTGCAGCGGAAAGATCCCGCTGTCGTTACCGTGACGATCGATGGTGAACTGTATGGTGCTTTTGCCCTGTCCGAAGACCGCGAAGTGGATATCGATACAAAATATGGACACAACCACCTGTCGATCCGAGGCGGATCCGCGCAGGTGACCGAGGCTGACTGCCCGGACGGTCTTTGCATGCATCAGGGCAGGATCTCCCAAAACGGTGAGATGAACGTCTGCCTTCCGCATCGACTGATTGCGGAGGTTATATCCGGAGACGGCAGCGGAGTTGACGGAATTTCAAAATAGCTGTTGACGCCGTCCCGTAAAGAACGACGCAATGAAACAAAAGAAGCCGGTCTCCCGTTGACGAAACAGAGCATTTTCGTTAAAATATTTATAATAAAACTTTCAAATAATACTTAACAGGGAACGGATATGAAAACAAAACAATTGATTATTGGATTCATCACAGCCGTCCTGATGGGGTTTTTGATCATTGGGATCAGCGGATTCGCCGGAAAAAAAGAACTGAATTATCACCTGCGGGATCGGGGGGCGCTCGGGGCGCTTTCCCGTGCGGATATTGTATATTATCAGGTGGAAACTCCGACAGCGACGAGTAAGGACGGAACGATCAGCGCGAAAGACTGGCAGGAAGCATATCCGTATATCGCTGCCACGATGTGGGAGAATGCCGAAAACGAATATACCGTGGACTATCTGGAAGAAGATCCGTATCTGGTTAATATTTATGAAGGATACGGTTTCGCCAAGGATTATAAAAGCGCGCGGGGACACGAGTACTGTCTGGAAGATGTCGCGGCGACCGCCCGTCCCCATGCGACGGCGAACTGTCTGACATGCAAGACGCCGAACTTCACGAAGCTGGTCAATGACCAGGGCGTCGGCGTATATTCCATGGACTTTGAAGAAGTTTACGCGCAGATGGAGGAAAATGTCAGTTGCTACTCCTGCCACGGAAACGATCCCGGAAACGGCGGAGCGCTGGTAGCGACTCATTCCTATGTGGATAAATGCCTTGGCGATTCCGCGGCGGATATTGACCCGGCTACATTATCCTGCGGTCAGTGCCATATTGAATACTATTTCCAGCCGGATACCAAAGAAACCACCATGCCGTATCACGATAAGGCAAGTATGACGCCGGAAGCGATCCTTGCATACTATGATTCCATTGATTTCGCAGACTGGACGCAGGAGAGCACCGGAGCAAGAATGCTGAAAGCACAGCATCCGGAGATGGAAACGTTCCTGCAGGGCAAACATGCCGCGCTCCTTAACTGCGCCGACTGCCACATGCCGATCGAGATGGCGGATGACGGAACCGTTTATCACAGCCACAAGTGGGTCAGCCCGCTGGAAAATGAGACACTGCTGGATACCTGCGCACAGTGCCACGGCGACACGGATATGGTAACGTTCGTCCATCGTCTGCAGGATCAGATCACT
Organism: Lachnospiraceae bacterium UBA1251; assembly: GCA_002308255.1. Classification (GTDB taxonomy): domain Bacteria; phylum Bacillota; class Clostridia; order Lachnospirales; family Lachnospiraceae; genus Chordicoccus. Next base: position 25,188 of record DBVZ01000123.1, read on the forward strand.
GCCCGTGAGACAGAAGTAGGCAATGAGCTTTCCGATTTCAAGGATGCTCTTGCGGCAGCGGTCCTGAAGGGCGGGAAATCGGAAGAAGAGCTTGACGAACTGAGAAAGATGTACAGAGAGGCTCAGTGGTACTTCGATTTCTGCTATGTGGAAAACAGCGAAGGCGCCCATAACTCTGCTCTTGCAAGACAGTGTCTCGATACTTCGGAAGAAATGATCAAAGAAGCTATGGCAAAGCTCGGCTGAGAAAAACAGAACTGCCGGGAAGAACAACATTCAGGGTGAACGGAACAGGGAGACTGAGAGGTCTCCCTTCTTTTAAGAGTAATTATGAGTCCGATAAAAAAGATCTGGAAATTCATAAGTTCCATGCAGTTTGCCATCATTCTGCTGGTGCTTCTTGCAATCGTGTGTTCCATTGCGAGTTTTGTGACGCAGGGACAGACTTATGCATGGTATGCGCAGGCTTATTCGGAGAGGACCGCGGCAGTGATCGTAGCACTGCATCTCGATGATGCTTTTCACAGCTGGTGGTTCATTGTGATCACGGGTTTCCTGTGCGTGAATCTGCTCCTGTGCAATATTCTGAAATTCCCGCAGAACCTCAGAAGAATGAAAAATGCAGGAGACGCGGAAAAACATCTCTCCGTGAACGGAGACGTGCAGGCGGAAGACATCCGGGAACCGGAAAAACTGTTCGCAAAACTGCATTTCGGAAAAATCACGAAAGGCAGCGGGGAAGAATACCTGTTTGCGGCAAAGAACAGTGCCGGATACTGGGGAGCATGGGTGTGCCATCTGGGAATCCTTCTCGTGATCCTCGGATTCGGTCTCGGGCAGATGACAAAGCAGACCTATACGGCATACGGCGTTCCCGGACAGTCCCGTGCGATCGGTGATACCGGATATATTATTACAATCGATGATTTTACGATCGGGCACAGAGCGGATGATACCGTAGAACAGTACACTTCCGCAATTACGGTAAGGGATGCGGCTTCCGGACGGTCGGAACAGGCGGAGATCAGCGTCAATAACCCTGCGTCGGTTTTCGGCCTGCGATTCTATCAGAATTCTACCGGATGGGCTGCGAAAGTCCATGTTGATAAAGACGGGGAGCCGCTGCAGGACGAGATCGTCTGTGCGGGCGATTATCTGAGAGTAAAGGGAAAAGAGGATCTTGTGATCTATCTTAACGCTTTCTATCCGGATTATGTCCTCCAGGAGGGCGTCGGACCGCAGACAGCCTCCTCCGAGATAAAAAACCCCGCCTACCTGTACTCTGTCTATTACATGGACAGGATGCTCGGCATGAATGCGCTCCTGGAGAAGGAGGAACTCAAGATCGACGAATACACGGTCACTTTTTCCGAGCCGCAGAGCTTTACTTTGATCCAGATCAAAAAAGACCACTTTACCTGGCTTGCACTGGTCGGAGGTCTTGTGACAATGCTGGGACTGATCCTGGCGTTTTATATGCAGCCCGCGCAGATGTGGGCACTGAAACAGGAAAACGGTCTGTGGACCATACATGGCAGGAGCCGCAAAGGAGGCGCGATCTTCCGGGAACAATTCCTTGAAGAAGCAACAAACGGAAAGGAATGAAAATGGGTACAGAAGGAATGCTTAGAGCCGAGAATACTTTATTTACGGCAGCGATGATTGTCTATTTTGCGGCAATGATCCTGTACTTTGTGTTTATCTCCGCGAAAAGAGATAAACTGGCAAAAGCTGCCTTTGCGGTGCAGGCGGCAGGTTTCATACTGCACACGGCAGCGCTTGTCTGCAGAGGGATCGGCGCGGGACGCCTGCCGCTTACGAATCAGTATGAATTTGCGACGAGCTTTGCGTGGGGGCTCTGCCTTGTCAGTCTCATTTTCGTATGGAAATACAAGTTCCAGGTGCTCGGAGCATTTTCCGTGCCGGTGGTCTTTCTGATCATCGGTTACGCGGCGATGCAGAGCAAAGAGGTAAAGGAGCTGATGCCCGCTCTGCGGAGCGGATGGCTCGGGTTCCATGTCTCCACGGCGATCATCGCCTATGGGGCATTCGGAGTCTCTTTTGTGCTCTCCATCATCTTCCTGATGCGTGATAAGATGAAAGACCAGTCCTTCATGGGACGTCATGTGCCGGATAAAGAAAAACTGGACATGATCAGTTACCGGAGCGTTGCCCTCGGGCTCTTGTTTCTGACGTTTACGATCCTGACCGGAGCGATCTGGGCGGAGCGTGCATGGGGAAGTTACTGGTCCTGGGATCCGAAGGAGACATGGTCGTTAGTGACCTGGATCATCTATGCAGTCTATCTGCATCTTCGCCTGAGAAAAGGATGGAAAGGAAGATCTGCCGCTATTTTCGCGGTCATCGGATTTATCTGTGTCATGTTTACTTATGTCGGCGTCAATACACTGCTTCCGGGAATGCACAGCTACGGCTGAATAAAAAAAGAGGACCTGCATGAATATCTGCCTGCTTAACGAGTCTTTTCCGCCTGTGATAGACGGTGTCGCAAATGTTGTCCTGAATTACGCAAAGATCCTGAATGGGATGGAAGGCACCCGCGTGATGGTCGGTACGCCGCGCTATCCGGGGACCGATTATACGGTCTACCCGTATCCTGTGACGGCTTATCAGAGCATCGCCACAGGTGAAGCTGCCAGCGGCTACCGGGCAGGAAATCCCTTTGATCAGAACGCGGCGAAAACGCTGATCGATTTCCGGCCCGACATCATTCATGCCCATTCGCCGGCCTCCTCCATTTTCATGGCGCGCGTACTGCGTTATGTCACGGAAGTTCCGATCGTCTATACGTACCACACGAAATATGATATTGATATTGCCCGCGCCGTAAAAAGCGAGCTTCTGCAGAAAGAGACGATCAAAGCCCTTGTACAGAACGTCTCCGCATGTGATGAAGTGTGGGCCGTAAGCCGCGGGGCCGGAGAGAATCTCCGTTCGCTCGGTTACCGGGGAAGATACCGGGTCATGACGAACGGTGTGGACTTTCCGAAAGGAAAGGCATCGGAGGAAGAAGTCCGCGAAGCGGTGAGAAATTATGATCTGCCCCCGGGAGTCCCGGTTTTCCTCTTTGTAGGGAGACTGATGAATTACAAAGGACTTCCGATGATCCTTGACGCGCTGAAAATGCTCTCGGAGACCGGAAGGGATTTCCGCATGGTATTCGTCGGCAGCGGCGGAGATAAGGACTGGCTCAAAGACAAGGCGCTGGAATATGATTTTGCCGTGGATCTCAGGGAAGAGAATGCCGCAGATAACAATAGCGGAGATAACGAGGAGCACAGGCAGAGAATCCGTCATTTCAATTCGGAGACGATGTGCAAAGGCAAGATCATTTTCACGGGAGCCGTGCGTGACAGGAACGTGCTCCGGGCATGGAATACCAGAGCGGATCTGTTTCTTTTTCCGTCGACATTTGATACGAACGGACTGGTCGTCCGGGAGGCGGCAGCCTGCGGCCTCGCCAGTGTCCTCATTAAGGATTCCTGCGCGGCGGAAGGGATTACGGACGGTCGGAACGGCTTTATTATTCCCGAAAAGGCAGCGGCAATGGCCGCTCTTCTCGGAGAGATCTGCCGGCATCCGCAGAAAGCCGAAGACGCGGGCGATCGGGCGATGCAGGAGATCTATATTTCCTGGGAAAGCTGCGTAAAAGAGGCTTATGAGCGGTATGCCGTGATCCTGGACAAAAAAGCGCACGGGATCCTGCCTTCGAGAAAAAAAGACGCAGCGGAGGTTTTCCTGCGAATGGCGGGTGAAGTGACACTCACTTCCTATGACGCGTTCAATACAAGACGCGAGATCATGGAAGGAATGATGGAAAATGCCATCGAATGGAGGGAAAGCATCCGGGAGATCAGAGGGCAGGCAAAACGAAACGTGGAAGCGTTCATCGGAGACGCGAGGAACGATATCGAAAAGCTGCGCCGGGAAGCGTTGAACAGTCTCAGGGACGTGAAAGACGACGTGGAAAAAGAGTTCGAGGAGTGGAAGAAATACTGAGACCCGGAACTTTCCCTTGCAAGATGCCGGAGCCTGCGATAAACTGAATAAGCGGCGTCCTGCCGTATCGTGCGGAGTTCTTCCGTGCGTGGTCTTCACTGTTATTCAATACGATCGGTACAGGGATCACTATGCATGGAAAGGAGTTTCACATGTCGGCAGAAATTCAAAATTACGCAGTATTATGGATCTCGGAACACATGAAGGACGATGCCGGGATCACGGTAGAAAATGTCCTGACGAAAAAAATCGGGGCTGATTCCGGAGGGTTACGGGAATATTCCCCAGGGGAGACAGAGCAGGAATATCTGAATACGGAACGGTATCTGCACATTACGAGACGGGGAAAATACGGGGAGACCTGTATAAGTTATCCGCTGGAAATGCTCGCGGCGCTTTGCGAAAGATCCGGGCCGGAATGCATGATCCGGGTCTTTAGGGAGGAACTTGGAAGAGCCGGTCTCCTTAAAGGGGAAAGACCGGAGGATCAGTTATTTATTCCGGTTTTTGATCCGAAGGGGGAGATGCCGGAGAATACCGCCGCGGTATACGGTTTAGGGTATGCGAACCGTTCCGCAAAAAAGAAACAGGCGCCGACTGCACAGGAAATGATGGCGGAAATGGACGAGGAAGACCGGGCCCTGTTTGAGGAACTCCGGGCTCTTCGAAAAGAGATCGCCCTGTCAAAATCCGTAGCTCCTTATGTTATTTTCAGCAACCGGACGCTGGCAGCCATGTGTGAGCAGCTTCCGGTCACGCTGGAGGAACTCCGGGAACTTCCGGGCGTCGGAAAAAAGAACTCCGCCCAGTACGGAGAGGCTTTTCTGGAGCTGATCCGAAAGGGAAACGGGATACAATCTTAAAAGAGCAGAACAAAAAGGTGTGCCCCTGTGAAGGGAGCACACCTTTTTCCGATTTTTGAATCTCACAGACGGATCTTTCCGGCAAGGTCTTTTTCGAAGATCATATTCTTCTGCATATACGACCAGGTCCCGAAGCCGGCGTCTCTGACTTTTTTATAGACATCATAGGCGATGGATACGTCCGTATAAGACAGTCCCACGGCATCAAAGTAAATGAATTCTTCGTCATTTTCCCTGCCGGCTTTTGAACCGTCCAGAATATCGATCAGATTTCCGTATATGTCCTCATCCCTGAGGATCCCGTCCTTATAGCAGCGGCTGACGGTCTGTGTGCGGTGCTTAACGGTATTCCAGTCGTCACAGACGATCTTGTCCGCTTTTCGGACGACTTCATATTCGTCTTCCCATCCTCCGATATGATTGTAAAAAGCCCCTTCTTTGATCCATGCGGCTTTCAGGAGAGGTGCCTGCGCGCTTGTTGCGGTCACGATAATGTCAGCGCCCGTCACGGCTTTTTTGAGGTTTGTGTCACAGGCGATAAACTTCATGTCCGGCAGAACAGCGGACATGTCACGGATGAAATCCTGCTCCTCGAAGGATTCTTTCGCCCCTACGCGGCAGATTTTCAGACCCGGACGGACGGATTTCATACCGAGAAGGGTCATTTTCGCCTGCTCGCCGGCGCCTATAAAGCCGATCTCCGAGGAATCCGCCCGGGCGAGGCAGTCCGCGGCGGCAGAACCCATGGCGGCGACTCTCATGTTGGAGCACAGCGTTCCGTCCATGACTGCGATCGGAAATCCTTTTTCGATCTCTGACAGAACGATAATGGCAGAAAGATTCTGGACGCCGAATCGGCAGGGGTTGGGCGGAAAAACGGAGACCCACTTGACGCCGCAGATCTTTTCGTTGAGAAGAGTTGCCGGGAGGCAGTTGATCCTTTCCTGTGTCTCTTCATTAAAGATCTGGACGATCTTATCCGGAAACAGGATCTTTCCGCTTCGGAAAAGAAACAGACTTTCTTTAAGGATTTCCCGGGCAGCCCGCAGATCAAAAGCGCCCGCTTCGATAATATCTTCCTGGGAGACGGCCAGGTATCGGATTTCAGTTTTATTCATTTTTCCTCCCAGCTGCATGAACGGATCATTGCATGCAGAAAAAATGATATTTGTTCCGGGACTTATTTCTTTCCGAGATTCATCAGATGCTGCAGAAGGACGCCGCTCACACCGAGAGCAGCTGCGGCGATCAGCTGGTAGTTCGGGTGCTCCTCCATGGACGGGATCAGCTGCACAAGTGTTCTCGATGCGAGAAGGGCGCCGGAGAGCGAAGTGACGACGATGATAAACGGCTTCGCATATTTCACCGAGAGGATGCCGACCAGTACAAATGCAATGACACACACAGCGATCACGATGATCCGGTGCAGGGTCTCGCCCCTGAGGCTTTCCAGAAATTCCCGGACTGCAGGGAGAGCAGTGACTGCGTAAACCGCAGATGCCGCCGTAAATCCGCTGAAAACAAACACGCCGGCAAGATAAAGCTTATAGGCGATCAGAGAAAGAAGCGCTCCGCCTGCGAGACCGATCGCCCAGGGATACCATGTGCGAAATTCGAAGAAACGCAGGGAAATGCCGATTCCGAGCGCAAGCCCCAGAAAGAAGCCGAGCACGCCGATCCAGAACCGGAGGAAACGATATCCGAAATAGCATTGCATCAGCGCAAGGACAAGGGAAATCAGCAGCAGTATCATCTGGATCTTTGCCAGGGTATTTTCATCGACCAGGGATAACAGATCCTGGGCAAGAGCGGGGTCAAGCATCATTTTTGTTCTCCTGAGCAGGACGCAGGAACGTTCCGGTCCGGCAGCCTGCCTTTTGTTCTTGTTTTTATTTATCCATTTTAGTTTCTATCTTCCTTTTGGTCAAGAAGGACGGAAGAATACTTGATTTTGTACAGGGAGAGTAGTAAAATTTCCAATAGTGATTTTTCAGTGCCGTTTCTTATGAAAAGCCGATGTGCGGAGGTTTTTTAAGAAAGCGGATAATTGGGAACCGGGTGCGAATCCCGGACGATCCGGTCACTGTGATCGGCAAGTTTCAGGGCAGAATGCCATTGTGCGTAAAAACACGGCAGGCAACGAACCGTGTGAGCATGAGAAGGCGCCCCGGAGCGGCAGAGCCGTAAGTCAGGAAACCAGCTGGAAAATGCGATGGTACTTCCGAAGAAAGTAAAGGTCGCTGATATTATACTTCGTCTTGTGAATGCTGCTGTACCCTGCTTTCTTATAAAGCAGGGTTTTTGTTTTGTCATGGATGAAGGCTGCTGCCTTTGACCGGAAGTCCTGTCGGGAACCGAGCTTATTTCATCCGGATGGATGAAGAAGAAAAACCTTTAAGGCATTTTAAGGAGGAAGAAAATGAGAAAGAAAGTCTTGGCTCTGCTCTGTGCCCTTTCTGTCAGTGTGATGGCACTGGCCGGATGCGGCAGCAAAGCGGAATCGTCTGCGGAACCGGCGTCGGAACCGGCAGCTGAGTCAGCTGAAGAAAAAGAAGAGTCTCCCGCGGAAGAAGGCAAAAGCGATCAGGAACTGGCTGACGAAGTGGCGGCCATGATCGACGCGATCTATGTCCAGGAGTGGACAGAACAGACCGAGCAGCAGTGCGCGGACGCGAAAGCGGGCTGGGATGCCCTGACCGACGCGCAGAAGGAACTGGTCGAAGGAGAAGAGGCCGACCCGGATTATTTCGGAAGAGATACTGGCGATGCTTCGAAGGATGATCCGAGAAACGGCGACGACATCGGCGAAAATGAACTGCTTGTTGTCAGCTTCGGTACTTCTTTCAACGACAGCCGCGCCGAAGATATCGGCGGCATCGAAAAAGCTCTGGAAGCGGCTTATCCGGACTGGTCGGTAAGAAGAGCGTTCACTGCTCAGATCATCATGAACCATGTCCTCGCCCGTGACGGAGAGAAGATCGACAACGTGAAGCAGGCGCTTGACCGCGCGGTCGCGAACGGCGTCAAGAACCTCGTGATCCAGCCGACACATCTTATGCACGGCGCGGAATACGACGAGCTCATGGAAGAAGTCAAGAACTATGAAGACAAGTTTGAATCCGTTAAAGTGGCGGAACCGCTGCTTGGCGAAGTCGGCGCAGACGCGACTGTGATCAACGCGGACAAGGAAGCAGTCGCGAAAGCGGTTGTAGACGCAGCAGTGGCATCGGGCGGATTTGACAGCCTGGAGTCCGCGGAAGCAGGCAGCACGGCGTTCGTACTGATGGGCCACGGCACATCGCACACCGCGAATGTGACCTACAGCCAGATGCAGACACAGATGGATAAGCTCGGCTACAAGAACGTGTTCATCGGCACGGTTGAAGGCGAACCGGAAGAGACCGAGTGCTCGGTCGTCATCGACAAAGTCAAGGCGGCGGGATACAAGAACATCATTCTTCGCCCGCTGATGGTCGTCGCAGGCGATCACGCGAACAACGACATGGCGGATCCGGAAGATGAAGAGTCCTGGCTGAGCCAGTTCATGGCATCGGGGGCATTTGAGACCGTCAACTGCCAGATCGAAGGCCTCGGCCGCATTCCGGCAGTGCAGGAACTCTATGTTGCACATTCAGCTGCAGTTATCGGCGGTTCCGCGAAACTTGCAGACGGCGAATATGATGTCAAATTTGAAACCGACAGCTCCATGTTCCATGTCAATGAGACCAAGAACGACATGGGCATCCTGACCGTAAAAGACGGCGAGATGACCGTTCATATCGTTCTGGCTTCCAAGAACATCGTCAACCTCTTCCCCGGCAAAGCGGAAGATGCCGCAAAAGAAGGCGCTGAACTGCTTCAGCCGACAGAAGAAGAAGTCGAGTATGGCGACGGAACAAAGGATACCGCTTATGCGTTTGACGTTCCGGTTCCGGTCCTCGATGAAGAATTCGATCTCGCTCTGATCGGCACGAAGGGCAAATGGTATGACCACAAGGTCGTTGTTTCCAGCCCGGTAGCAGAGATCACGGAAGCTGATCATGCGGCAGCGGATGCTGTGGCGGCTATGATCGATGCGATCTATGTCCAGGAGTGGACAGAACAGACCGATCAGCAGTGCGCAGACGCGAAGGCCGGCTGGGATGCCCTGACGGACGTCCAGAAGGAACTCGTGGAAGGCGAAGAGGCGGATCCGGATTACTTCGGAAGAGATACCGGCGATGCTTCGAAGGACGATCCGAGAAACGGCGACGACATCGGCGAAAACGAACTGCTGGTCGTCAGCTTCGGTACTTCCTTCAACGACAGTCGCGCAGAGGATATCGGCGGCATTGAAAAAGCTCTTGAAGAAGCTTATCCGGATTGGTCGGTCCGCAGAGCTTTCACGGCGCAGATCATTATCAACCATGTCCAGGCCCGTGACGGAGAGAAGATCGACAACGTGAAGCAGGCTCTTGACCGCGCAGTTGCGAACGGCGTCAAGAACCTCGTGATCCAGCCGACGCACCTTATGCACGGCGCGGAATATGACGAGCTTATGGACGCTGTCAAAGAGTACGAAGGAAAGATTGAGTCCGTTAAAGTCGCGGAACCGCTTCTCGGCGAAGTCGGCGCGGATGCTACCGTGATCAATGCGGACAAAGAAGCTGTTGCGAAAGCAGTTGTTGACGCAGCGTGGAAATCGGGCGGATTTGAAAGCCTTGAGTCCGCGGAAAAACTCAGCACGGCATTCGTGCTCATGGGTCACGGCACATCGCACACCGCTAATGTCACTTACAGCCAGATGCAGACGCAGATGGACAAGCTCGGCTACAAGAACGTGTTCATCGGCACGGTCGAAGGCGAACCGGAAGAGACGGAATGCGGCGTTGTTATCGACAAGGTCAAGGCGGCGGGCTACAAGAACGTCATCCTTCGCCCGCTGATGGTCGTCGCAGGCGATCACGCGAACAACGATATGGCGGATCCGGAAGATGACGAGTCCTGGATCAGCCAGTTCACGGCATCGGGTGCATTTGAGACTGTTAACTGCGATATCGCAGGTCTCGGCCGGATTGAAGCGGTCCAGCAGCTGTATGTTGCGCACACAGGGGCTGTAATCAAATAAGATAATAAAAATACTATTGTCACCTGTATGTGACAGCGGAGCAGGTGCCCGGAGAAGAAACACTCCGGGCACCTGTTTTATACTTCCGAAGAGAGAACGGAAAGTGCGAAAAGTTCTGTATTTTCGCGAAGATTCACCTTGACACTCCAAAAACCATATACTATAATATCACGGTGCGACGCGAGAAGTATGCCCATGCCAAAGCCCCGGAATGGCCATGCGGAGGCGTCATTTACAACATATATTATTATAGATAGAAACAGTTATTGATTGACTTGGAGGATAAACCATGAAAACATTTATGGCAAACCCGGACAAGATCGAACGTAAATGGTACGTCGTCGATGCCGCGGGTCAGGAACTTGGCCGTATGTCTTCGGAGATCGCTAAAGTGCTTCGCGGGAAGAACAAACCGGAATACGCACCGTTTCAGGATCTCGGCGATTATGTGATCGTTGTGAATGCGGCGAAGGTCAAGGTTACGGGTAAGAAACTCGACCAGAAGATCTATTATCACCACTCCGATTATGTGGGCGGTATGAAAGAGACCACGCTTCGCGATATGCTGGCCAAGAAGCCGGAATTCGTGGTTGAGCACGCAATCAAAGGCATGCTCCCGAAGGGACCGCTCGGCAGCAAATGCATCAAGAAGCTTCACGTATATGCCGGTGCTGAGCACGAACAGCAGGCTCAGAAGCCGGAAGAACTGAAATTTTAACGGAAGGAGGATAAACAAATGGCTGAAAGATTTTATGGTACCGGTAGAAGAAAAGAATCTGTAGCGAGAGTTTATCTGACTCCCGGCACAGGCAAGATCGTGATCAACGATAGAGAGTTCGAGGATTATTTCCCGATCGATACTCTGAAGACGATCGTGAAACAGCCGCTCGTTGCGATCGAAGGCACGGATAAGTTCGATGCGAAGATCACCGTCAAGGGCGGCGGCTTCACCGGACAGGCAGGCGCGATCCGTCACGGCATCGCCCGCGCGCTGTGTGAAGCGGATGCGGAATTCCGTCCGATCCTTAAAAAGGCCGGATATCTGACACGCGACTCCCGCATGAAAGAACGTAAGAAGTACGGCCTCAAAGCGGC
>DBVZ01000133.1:0-7677 GCA_002308255.1 Lachnospiraceae bacterium UBA1251
ATCGGCAAGCTGAACGTCAAGATCTGCGGTTCTTCCGCCGGCCTTTCCGACTACGGCGATGGCGCAACACATCAGTCTGTCGATGATATCGGCCTTATGCGCGATCTTCCGAACATGCAGGTCTTCATTCCGGTCGATGCGAATCAGACCAGAAAGATCACGAGATACATGGCGGAGAATAACGGCCCGATGTACATCCGCATCAACCGTAACCCGCTTCCGGTCCTCACTTCCGCTGATGAAGAGTTCGTTCCGGGCAAGCTTTACATGATGAGAGACGGCTCTGACTGCACGATCTTCGCATACGGCGTCATGGTTTCCATGGCTCTCGAAGCTGCTGAGATCCTTGAGAAGAAGGGCATTTCCGTCCGCGTTGTCAACGTTCCGTCCATCAAGCCGATCGATGCCGATCAGGTTGCGGAGCTGGCGAATGAGGTCAACCTCACGATCGACGAGCACTCGATCTATGGCGGCCTCGGTGATGTGATCTGCGCGATCCTTGCCGAAAAGAAACCGAGCAAGGTCAAGAAATACGGCATCAACGACGAGTTCGGATGCTCCGCTATGAACTATCCGGAGCTCCTTGTTGAGTACGGCTTCACACCCGAAAAGATCGCTGCGGCGGTTGAAGAAGCCCGCGCTTAAAAATTAAATCCTATAGTGAAGAAAGACCCGGCCTGTAACATCTTTGCTGCAGGCCGGAAGTATTATCCGGATGTGTTTTCGAACACGGCAAAGCATCTGATTCGTAAGAAGCAGGAGATAGAACCATGGCACTGCAGAATATAACCCGGCAAAACATAAGCGACGAAGTATATAATCAATTTATCGATGCGATTATGAACGGCGACTGGAAACCGGAAGAAAAAATTCCTTCCGAGACGGAACTGGCTTCCAGGCTGGGCGTCAGCCGGGTGACGATCCGAAGCGCGCTGCAGCGGCTGGAGGGAATGAAGCTGATCGAGCGGAGACAGGGTGAAGGAACATTTGTAAGCGAGATTTCCGGAGCGCATTTCGTGAATAACCTTGTACCGGTCGTGGCGCTGGGCAATCACGATCTGACGGATCTTCTCGAATTCCGTGAAATCTTTGACTGTGAAGTGACAGCGATCGCAGCTAAAAAAGGAGATCCGGAAGTCGTCAGAGAGCTGCGCAGGAATTTTGAAAAACATATGAAAGCAGCAGAAGACGGCGATTACAAAGCCGCGTCCATGTATGATACTTCCTTCCATTACCTGCTTGCCAAAGCAACAGGCAACCACATTATCGAGCAGATCTATCATACGTTCCGGGCTCTGTTCCAGAAAAACATGTATGAGATCGTCAAGAAGATGGGATTTTCGGACGCGAAGAAATATCATGCCGCCATCATCGACGCGATCGAGCGAAAAGATGAGGTGGCGGCCAGAGAGATCATGCGTGAGCATGTGCTGGATACGATTGTATTTGTAACGAAGGAGAACGATTAATCCTCCGGAGAAGAATCCTTTTCGGGATCACCGGTCTTTGACTGGTACAGGCGCAGAGTTTCCTGCAGGTGTTCTCTCATATGCCGGCGGGCGCTGACCGGATCGTGCTGCCGGATCGAATCGACGATCATGGCATGATACTTGACGCCGATATCGACGCCGAGGCTGTGGATCACCTGCTGCAGATTCCGGTTGTAGATTTCCCGGAGCATCTCATATATTTTAATGATGATCGGGTTCAGTGTCGCTTCCGCAATGGAAAAATGAAATGCCATATCGGCGGAGACGAGACTGTCGACATCTGACAGGGCCGTTTCCGCATAATTTACGGCATACTGTTCCATTTCCGCGATCTGCGCGTCAGAGGCTTTTTCCGCGGCGAGAGCCGCCATTTCCGGTTCCATGACAGCGCGGAATTCAAGAAAATAGGTGATATTGGGCTTGGCATAGGCGAGCAGCGGCTGAATATAGCCGAGCGCATCGGCATCTGTATAGTCTTTAACGAAAGTGCCGCCTCCCTGTTTGGCTTCGATGAGGCCGAGACTGATGAGACGCTGGAACGCGTTGCGCACGGTGATGCGGCTGACACCGAGTTCTTCGGACAGGGCGGTTTCGGAAGGAATTTTGGAACCGGGTTCCCAGGTGCCGTTGATGATCTGCTCCTGAAGCTGCTCGAAAACAATATCGGAAATGTTTTGTTTTTTGATTTTCTTCAGTGCCACGTCGTTAGCAAGCCTCCTTTCGAAAAAGTTGTATCACAATTGTCATTATACTTGTTTTACATTTAATGTAAATGAGTAATCATGAAAATAATTGAATAATTCTGAGCCGGTAAAGTCGTTATTGGAAATATTTCACAAAAATAGAAGCCCGTTTTTGTAGGGAAAAAATAGGTTTTGGAGTTGACAGGCTGTATTACAACTGTTAAGCTACAAATAGTGAAATGTATTGTAAATATACAGGTTCTAAGGACGGAGAAGATGCAATGAGCGAAGGATTTGATGTAAGAGATCAGTTTGAACATTATACGCATATCGGATATGCGGTACGTGATCTGGACCGTTATGTAAAGAGGATGACGGAAGTGTTCGGGTATAAGGTCGCAAATTACGGTCAGACACCGGACAGCCCGGATAAGCGCTACAACGGAGAATACGAAGATTTCGCGTTCAGGCTGGCATTTATTTACCGGGGGGATCAGATGCTGGAGCTTCTCGAACCCATCCGCGGCAGAAACGTGATCTCCGAGTATCTTGAAAAATGCGGGGAAGGCCTTCACCATCTCAACTATAACGTCCATCATTACGATGAAGTCGTTGCCCATATGAAAGAGCAGGGCTACAATCTGATCATGGAAGGAACTTCCTTCCGTCATCCGGGTCACCGTTGGAGCTATTTTGACACGATGGAAGATTTCGGATACGACATCGAGCTTTTTGAACTTTACGAGGGTGAAGAGTAAGAGGACAGCAGCTGACAGGCACAGGATCCGGCGGGAACTGTGGATCCGGAACAGAAGGAGGAACGGAAAATGTTATTCGATCTTACGGGTAAGGTTTGCTTTGTGACAGGCGGAGCGCAGCCGGGCTCAATCGGTGAAAAATCCTGTTTTGCTCTTGCGGAAAACGGCGCGAAAGTCGCGATCGCGGATATCCAGGCAGAAGGCTGTGAGAGAGTGGCTGAGGAGATCCGTGCAAAAGGCGGCGAGGCGATCGGCATCGGCATGAACCTGGCGAGCAACGACAGCATCCAGGCAGCGATCGAGAAGGCCGTGGAAGCCTTCGGCGGCATTGACGTCGTTGTCAATTCGGCCGGTATCCTCGGAAAATCAAGTATAGAAGATATGGACCGTGAAGGAGAATGGAACCGGGTGATCGATATCGATCTCGGAGGAACATTCTTTGTCTGCCAGAAAGCGCTTCCGTACCTGAAGAAGAGCGCACAGCCGCGTATTATCAATATTTCTTCCGTGACCGGCCGCAACGGCGGATTCTCCGCTTCGATGGCATATGCGGCGGCAAAGGGCGGCGTCGTGGCGATCACACGCGGCATGGCCCGGCATCTCGCGCCGTACGGGATCACGGTTAATGCGATCTGCCCGGGCACGACCGCTACGGCGATGGTCAAAAACACCTATAATGACGACGATGTCGCCAACCAGCTGAAGAACATGCTTCTCGGAAGACTTGCGGAGCCGGAAGAGATTGCGGCGGCGGTCGTCTATTACGCGTCTACCGAGTCCGGATTCGTGACAGGAAATATGCACGACATCAACGGCGGCGGATATTTCGGCTGATTCTTTGAAATGAGGCGGAAGAACGACGGGATCAAAGAGTTTTTAATGCGCCAGAAGCGCTGATATGGTAAAATAATATACACTTAACAAAGGACACTCCTGCAGCGGCAGGAAAAGGAGGTTTATTATGAAAGTAGGATTTGTAGGCCTTGGTATCATGGGCAAGCCGATGTGCAAAAATCTTCTGAAAGCCGGCTATGAAGTTACGGCGTTCGATCCTTTTGCAAAAGCAGCGCTTGATGAAGTTGTGGAAGCCGGCGCGGCGCGCGGCGAAAGCAACGCTGATGTCGCATCCAAGAGCGATGTTGTCATCACCATGGTTCCGAATTCTCCGCATGTTCGTTCTGCAGTGTTTGATAAGGGCGGCATCGCAGAAGGCGCGAAGGAAGGCCTTGATATTATCGATATGAGCTCTATCGCTCCGCTGGAATCCAAAGACATTGCTGCCAAGTGCAAAGAAATCGGCATCAACATGATGGATGCTCCGGTATCCGGCGGCGAACCGAAGGCGATCGACGGCACGCTTTCCATTATGTGCGGCGGCCCGAAGGATCTCTTCGACAAATATTTTGATCTGCTGAACGTCATGGGCGCTTCCGTCGTACACTGCGGCGACGTCAACGGCTCCGGCAACACGGTCAAACTTGCGAACCAGATCATCGTTGCGGTCAACATCGCAGCCTGCGCGGAAGCTTATTCTCTGTCCACGATGGCCGGCGTAGACCCGGAAAAGGTCTTCGACGCGATCAAGGGCGGCCTTGCAGGCTCGACCGTTATGAACGCGAAGGTTCCGATGATGATGGACGGCAACTTCAAGCCGGGCTTCCGCATCGACCTTCACATCAAAGACCTCAACAACGCGCTTGACACAGGCCACGGCCTCGGCACACCGATGGTCCTGACCTCCATGGTTCAGGAAATGATGCAGTGGCTGCACAACAACGGCTGCGGCAGCGATGACCACAGTGCGATCCTCAAATACTATGAGAAGATCACCGGCGTGGAAGTCCGCAAATAAATAAAACATTTCCGCAAAAAGATGCTCCGGGTATCGAAGGATGCCCGGAGCGTTTTTGCGCTTCCGCAGATGAAATCATTGATAAAAAAGCAGGCGCATCGTATGATTGAATTATGAGAGAGCTGTTCAGAAAATCCCGTTCCAGTATGGCAGTCAGCATTATCGGCGCGATCGTGGTATTGCTGGCTGTATTCAGTATTGTCGTGGGTACGATCGGTACCGCGGCATTTACAAACGCTTTTAATAAGGAGTACTCCGCGACGACCTACCATATAGCAGCTACGGCGGCGGAGCAGGTCAACGGAGACCATATCGACGATTATCTGAACGGAGATCTGACGGAAGAATACCTTGAGACAAAAGAATATCTTGATTCTTACTGCGAAACAATGAACGTCTCTCTGGTATATGTCATCCGGGTGGACACGGACGACTACGGACATTTTGCGTCGGTCTTCAATGCCGTAAATAATGCCGTAGACGACTCACAGTATATTCCGTGGGAGCTCGGCCACCAGCGTGAAACCACAAATGAGGAATATCGGAAAAACTATCAGGCGCTGTATGAGCAGAAGGAAGAGTACGGCACGATCTACCGCACAAATCCCGGGGAAGGGATCCATCCGCATATCACGACTCTGGTGCCTGTAAAAGGCACGGACGGAATCGTAACCGCCCTCCTGTGCATCCAAAGACCGATGCATGAGCTGCAGGCGGCAAGGGTGCCTTATCTGATAAATATCGGGATCTCGACCGTGCTCCTCGCCGCAGCGGCGTCCCTGATCGCGGCGGCCTATTTTAAAAAACAGTTTGTTGTCCCGGTGCGGAAGACTTCCGCGGAGGCGACCCGTTTCGCGAAAGAAAATACAAAAGGAGAACCGCTCGGGGAGATCAGCCGGTTCGATGAGATTGCCAAACTGGCGGCGTCCATCGATACGATGGAAACGGACATGGTGAATTATATCGAAAACCTGACGGCTGTCACGGCGGAAAAGGGATCGCAGCGGCGCTGTTCATGATGGTAACGAATATCCTGATCAGAGACAGGATGACAAGAGGCGGATCGCCGAAGGAGATCCTGACATCGGTCAACGACAGCATATGCGAACATAACGAAGCGGAGATGTTTGTTACGGTGTGGCTTGGCGTCCTTGAGCTGTCAACGGGAAAGCTCATTGCAGCCAACGCGGGACATGAAGATACGGCTGTCTGCCGGAAAGACGGCCTTTTCGGGCTTTGCAGGACAAAGCACGATCTCGTGATCGGAGTGATGGACCATATCCGGTATCATGAAGTTGAGATGCATCTGGAAAAAGGCGATAAGCTGTTTGTTTTTACAGACGGCGTTCCGGAGGCGATGGACATCGGCAATAATCTGTTCGGCCTGGACAGGATGCTCGAGGCACTGAATGAAAACCGGGACAAAACGCCGCAGGAGATTCTTGAAGGAGTTCACCGGCGCGTGGATGTATTCGTCGGAGAGGCACCGCAGTTCGACGATCTGACAATGCTCTGTATCGAACGCAGGTAAAAAAACATTTGTATGCAAAAAGGATTCCTCTGCCGTTTTCGAAAAGAAACGACAGAGGAATCCTTTTGCTTTATATGCTTCATATTCCCATGAGAACAGAAACTTCAACGGTCCGGCCTTCCTTTGCTAGGGGAAGGACCGTGCCGGAAACGGGGGTCCCGTCAGCGATCATGACGCTGACACCGTGCGGAACGCCGTCCGGATTGTCTACCGTAATGTGATAAACAGCGCCCCGGTAGCGTCTTGTGACGGTAAAATGTTTCATCCATTCCGGGACGCACGGATCGACCCGAAGGCCGTCCAGTGTGGGAGTGATGCCGAGGATCGCCTGGGAAATACTGAGAAACGTCCATGCGGCGGTTCCTGTCAGCCAGCTGTTCTTCGCCTCTCCGAATGTCGGAGCGTCTATGCCGGCGATCATCTGCGAGTAAACATACGGTTCCGTCCGGTGGATCTCGCTGATCTCTTCGAGATAGGCGGGGGCTGTGCGCCGATAGACGTCAAAAGCGCGGTTTCCGTGTCCGAGCTCCGCTTCCGCGCAGACGATCCAGGGATTGTTGTGGCAGAAAATGCCGGCATTTTCCTTGTATCCGGGCGGATAGCTGGAGATCTCGCCCAGCTCCGGATGATAGCGCGTATAAGCGGGCTGCAGAAGAACGATGCCGTATTTGGTATCGAGTCTTTCTTCGACGCTCTTCAGGGCTTTTTCCGCCTCTCCGGTCTTTTTTCCGATGCCGGCCATGACGCACATGCCCTGCGGCTCAATGAAGATCTGTCCCTCCTCGCATTCGCTGCCGCCGACGACATTTCCGAAGGCGTCATAAGCGCGCCGGAACCATTCCCCGTCCCATCCCGCGTCAAGAACGGCAGCTTCCATTTCCTTCACGGCACGGAGACAGTCTTCCGCTTCCTCTTTAAGACCGGCATGACGGCAGATCTCCGCATAGGCGCCTCCGTATTTCACGAACATGCCCGCGATAAAGACACTTTCCGCCACGGGACCTTCCGAGGGCCCCGTGACCTGAAAACTTTCTCCGGGATGCATGGAGAAGCAGTTGAGGTTCAGGCAGTCGTTCCAGTCCGCGCGTCCGATGAGGGGAAGATTGTGCGGCCCGAGGTGCGTAAGCGTGTAGAGAAAGCTCCTCCGCAGGTGTTCCATAAGGGGCTGCGCAAGTTCCTCGTTGTTGTCAAACGGCGTGATCTCGTCAAGGATCGAGAAATCGCCGGTTTCCCGAAGATACGCGTCCGTTCCGGCGATGAGCCAGAGAGGATCGTCGTTGAAGCCGGAACCGATGTCAAGATTTCCCTTTTTGGTCAGGGGCTGATACTGGTGATAAGCGCTGCCGTCCGGGAACTGCGTGGC
>DBVZ01000133.1:7794-8152 GCA_002308255.1 Lachnospiraceae bacterium UBA1251
CCATGCACTGGTACTGGTTCCAGATACTGACCATGCGGTCGAGCTTCGGATCGCCGGAAGAAAGCGTATAGCCGGAAAGAAGGTCTTCCCAGAAGAGGCGGAGCTCCTCTTTCGCCGCGTCAAATTTTTCGTCGGTATCATATCGGGCGGCCATCTCGTCCGCGCGCGATTTGTTGATGATCCCCGGGGCTTCCCATTTTTCATCCTCCGGATTTTCGATATAACCGAGAAGGAAAATGACGGACTGCGCCTTACCGGGTTCCAGTATAAAATCAAACTGCTGCGCTGCGCACGGCTGCCATCCGTGAGCGACGGAACCGGTGCACCCTCCGGCTTTAACGGCGTCGGGAGCGGCGGG
>DBVZ01000133.1:8215-16683 GCA_002308255.1 Lachnospiraceae bacterium UBA1251
CTCTCTGTATTCGGTCTTGTGGTAGACTGCGTCCGCCGTCACTTCCACTTCTCCGGTGCTGTAATTGCGCTGAAAATTGGAACCGTCGTCCACCGCGTCCCAGAGACAGAATTCGATAAACGGAAAAAGCGAGACCGCTTTTTTCTCCTGCCCGCAGCTGCGGAGAGTGATCCGGGTCAGAAGACAGTTATCCCCGCGCGGGACGAACATCTCCTGGGAGGCGGCAATCCCGTCTTTTTCGGACTCGAAGATGCTGTATCCGAGTCCGTGACGGCAGGAGTAGCGGTCGAGCTCTGTCTGGGAAGGCTTCCAGGCGATATTCCAGATACAGGAGCCGTCTCTGACGTAAAAATGAAAACCGTCCATGTCGATCGGATTGGCGTTGTAGCGGTAGCGGGTCAGACGGCGGAGCCGGGCGTCTTTATAAAAAGAGTAGCCGCCGGCTGTATTGGATACAAGGGCGAAGAAATCTTCGGAGCCGAGATAATTGATCCAGGGCAGCGGGGTGCGGGGCGTGTCGATGATGTATTCCCGTTTCCTGTCATTGAAATGTCCGTACTGCATAATCAGGATCCTTTTTTAAATACGGTTCACAGTAATTACTCAAACGATTAAGTTACTGTAAAATCAATAAAAATCATATTTTACAGTAGAGGATTTTGCGGGGAAATGCAATACTTTTCTGAAAAACTCTTGCATTTTCAGTAAATATAGGCTAATTTTAACTCGAAAACGATTGCGAACAGGCAGACAGAATCATTTCCGGAAAGGGAAACAAACCGATGATATCAATGAAAGACATCGCGAAACGGTGCGGGGTTTCCGTCGCTACCGTCAGCAAGGCATTAAACGGAAGACAGGATATCGGAGAGGCGACAAAAGAGAAGATCGAGCGCGCGGCGGCGGAAATGGGTTATCTCGCGAACGCGTCCGCAAGAGCGCTGAAAACAAACCGCACTTATAATATAGGCGTCCTGTTCGTGGATGCGCAGAACAGCGGATTTGCGCATGAATATTTCTCGTTTGTGCTGGAAAGCCTGAAAACGGAAGCGGAAAGCCATGGATATGACATCACCTTTCTCAACCGGGGCGCGGGAAACGGGAATGCCGGTTATCTGCAGCACTGCAGGTACAAAGGCGTGGACGGCGTCATTATCGCATCCGCCGATTTTTCGGACCCGCAGATCAGGGAACTTGTGGATTCCGAGGTGCCGGTCGTCACGATCGACCATGTCTTTAATAACCGCGTGGCCGTGGTCTCGGACAACGTGAACGGAATGGAGCAGCTGACCCGGTATATTGCGGAAAGGGGGCACCGGAAGATTGCCTATATTTACGGGGAAAAGACCTCTGTAACGGAAAATCGTCTGACTGGGTTCTACAGGGCGCTGGAAAGCGCCGGGATCACTCCCGACGACGACCTTGTTGTTCCCGGGACATATCACGATCCGGAAACCAGCTTCCGGCAGACGAATGCGCTTCTCGCAAAAGGCAAAGAGATCGACTGCATCCTGTATCCGGACGATTACTCTTATCTGGGCGGGATGAGGGCTCTGCAGGAAAAAGGCCTGCGCATCCCGGAAGACATATCTGCCGCAGGATATGACGGGATCCCGCTCGCATCCGTGATCTCGCCGAGACTCACGACGTTCCGGCAGGATACGGACGCGCTCGGAAGAGAGGCGGCGGCGAAGCTGGTCGAGATCATCGAACATCCGAAAACGACGCTCCTTGACAGGACCGTCGTTCAGGGAACTCTCGTGGAAGGGGAGTCGGTCCTGAATAAAATAAAATCACCGGAAAAGGAACAGATCATTTTCCGGTGACCGTTTAAAGAAAAAGGAGATCCGTCTCCTTTTTTTATTTTGAAGAATCCTCCGCCATGTGCAGGACGACCTGCGGGAACGGAATGGAAATGCCGTTGTCGTCGAAAAGGATCTTCAGGTCACGGGCCAGCATCCGCTGTCCGGCAAAGACGTTCGATTCCGTGACGTCCACGGCAAATTTCAGGTTCACGCCGCTGTCCGCCAGCTCGTCGACGCCCAGATAGCGCGGGGCGGTAAGATACAGATCCGGATGATCTTTTTTGAGACCGGGCAGTTTTTCCTGCAGCAGGGCCTCCAGCTTTCTCAGATCCGTGCTGTAATCCACCGCCACCAGAGCAAGGGCTACGGAATTGTTGCGGGAGCGGTTCTGGAAATTGCGGATATCGGAGTTGTTGACGACTTTAAGATTTCCGCCGGCGTCCTCGATGACCGTCGTCCGGACGCCGATGTTGCGCACTGTGCCGCGGAAGTCATCCAGGATAATAATATCTCCCACGCTGTATTGATTTTCGAAAATGATAAATGCGCCGGTGATAATATCCTCGATCAGGCTTTGCGCGCCGAAGCCGAGGATCAGTCCGACGATCCCGACGCCGGCCAGGACTGCGGTGGCATTTACGCCGAGGATGCTGAGACCCCAGACAATGGCGACGATCACGGCGATGTACTTCAGCAGGCCGGAGATCAGATTCGTGACGGTCTGGGCCCTGCCTCCACGCTTGCCCAGCGCCTGGAGGATGATCTTCAGGATCTGGTAGATCAGCCACACTAACAAAACGGCAAGCACCAGTGTGAGCAGCTGCGCGACTGTGGTATGCGCGTCGCGCTGGAACAGGAGATTGCTGCGTTCGGTCGCTTTCAGAGCCTTTTTAAGATCTTCCGACAGAGGCAGCCAGTCGGGATTCGCGAGGATAATCGCCACGATCGCGACGATCACGATGGAAATGTAGGTTTTCCCGTTTGCGTTCCTTTTTTTCATAGTGTTCTCCTTCTGCAGCCCCTTCTTCCGGGATGCTGTATCTTAGGGATTATTCTGCGGTCTGCCGGTGTATGCGGCTAAATAAACGGTTTGTTTAGATGGGTACTAAAATCCCTTTCGTCTGTTTGGCGCTCCAGGATACTTTTCCGTAAGAATAGGTCATTTCCAGTTCCGCATTCCAACTCGCCGGGTCAATGAGATTCAGGTTTTCAAAAGTAATACACATATAGAAGCAATTTTCGTCTTCGCCGAGGAATTCCGCTTTTGAGGGATCGAGAGACACCGGGGAGCCTTCCCCTTTGGGAATCAGGCGGACCGAATCGATCTTCAGGTAGTCAGAGATTTTTTCTGAGTTCGGAATGCCTTCTGCCAGCTCCCGGTAAACGGTATAATAAAGCCCCAGCTCATTATCGTTTAGGAGATATGTCGCAGACAGGTCAAAGAAGGATCCGTACCACTTCGGCAGAGCTTCCGGACTGTCGAAACTGCCGGTTTTTCCGTCCGGCATCGTGTAAGTAAATCGGGTACCGAACCATCCGATCGCCCCGGGGAGCCCGGAGGGGATGGTCAGACTGCCGGACAGACACTCTCCCGAGTCGGAAGAAGTGACCCAGTTTTCAACGGGATCTGTCGTATTGCCGCGGGTCAGGACAACGGTTCCGATGCTTTCGTCACACGGAGCATAAGTGCCGTTTTCGCGGCTTCTCCACAAAAGGGTAGCGGTCACGCTGTCCGCGTCGTTCATTTCAACATTGAACGGCATTTTAAAGGCAGAGGATCCGGAACCGCTGCTGCTTAAACTGCTGCTGATCAGCCTGGGAGAGGTAAAGGAAGAGGATGCATTCAGTTCAATTCCGGAGGATGACTCCCAGTCGATTCCCGTGTCCTCATACGAATAAACGATGATCAGTCCGTTTTCGTATTCCGGATTCAGTGTTTCTCCGGAAAGAGCATAGGTCACGGTAAATGTCCCGTCGGATGCAAACGGCGAGATCGAAGCGGTGTTCTTGATATCCCTGTCATTATAATGGGGCTGACCATCGACGGGGTCCGGCCCTAAGCTGTACAGGGTAAGCTGTTTCAGTGTCAGTTTGCCCGTATCCGTGACGAGATCCCTGTCGATCCGGAATGTGCCGGTGACGGTATTATTGTCATAACTGACGGAAACCGGGTGAATGTATTCTCCCGTGTAAGCATAGAGGCTTCCGCCATCCGGGCTGTCGGAATATACGGTTCCGTGTGAGCCGTCCGGCAGCGTATAATCGACCTCGATCCGGATCTTTTTTATCATGCCGATCGCGCCGGCCAGGTCATAATGCAGGACGTTAAATGTCAGATCCCAGCAGGTCCAGGTATCTTCCGATCCGCTGTAGGCTGCCGAAATGACACTGTCATCCAGTTTCGGACAGTCAGTCCAGCTGCTGCTGTTCAGATCGGCGTACTGAAGTTTTGCGGTGATCGGTCTTGAGGTGTCTGCGTCGTTCAGTTCCAAAGCAAAAATATAGAAATGGGTATCATAATATTCATCGTCAATTCCCGGGTTATACTCTCTGAAAGAGCCAATCTCCATAAATGCCGGAGGGGTGTACTCGGGCACCGGTGTCGGCAGCGGCGTCGGTGTCTCTGTCGGTACGGGCGTAGGCGTGATCGTCGGCGTCCTTGTGGGCGTCGGAGTAGGGATCCTGGTAGGCGTCGGAGTAGGCTTCCTTGTGGGTGTAGGGGTCGGCTTCCTTGTGGGTGTAGGGGTCGGCCTCCTTGTGGGCGTAGGAGTAGGTCTCCTTGTGGGTGTAGGAGTAGGCCGACGGGTAGGCGTCGGTGTGGGAGCCTTTGTCGGTGTCGGCGTGGGGGTAACGACCGGCGTATCCGTCGGAGCCGGTGTCGGTGTCTCCGTCGGTGTCGGAACCGGTGTTTCTGTCGGGACCGGGGTCGGTGTTACGGTCGGAGGCGGCGTCGGGATCACTGTCACGATCGGGACAGGAGACGGTGAGGGTGCCGGTTCCGGCGCAGCGGGGTCCGATGCGAATCTCATAAAGGCGATGATCATAATGATCACCCCCACGCCGGTCAGAAATCCTTTCCGGAACATCTCGAGACGGCGCTGACGGCGCATAAATCCCATCATGGCTTCTGATCCGCTCAGAGCACCATGATGACGTCCTCCTCTGACAGGACAATGAGGCGGTGCATATTCAAGATATTGATCATCTATTTCCCGCATAACTGCCTTCTGCACCTGATGAATGAGTGAATTTTAAGAATGAATAAGAAAGTTGAACTGAAGGTATAAAAGTGCATATTTTTTAATCATTATTTCATATTTATAAGATTCTATCAACACCTTATTCTCATTTTCCGTCCCGTCTCAATCACAAATTTTTTTCAAAACGGATTCTTCACTCAGCCTCAAGAACCCGGGCCATCTCGCGCGCGGTCATGGCGGCAAGCTTCAGCGCCGTCGGAAGAGATTCCGTCGTAAAGCGATTCATATACTTCAGGATTTCCATATTTAAGGGACCGTTAAAACCGGTCTCTTTTAATGCCGCCAGCACCTCTTTCCACTCCAGTGTGAACAGATCACTCTCATAAAGCGCAGGCAGCTCATGCATATCATGCGAGCCGTCATTATCATGGACATGCAGGCACTGTACATACCCTTTTGTTTCCCGGATAAAGGCGGGAACGTCTTTCGCGGTTAAATTGGCATGTCCGATATCCAGACAGCCGCAGATGAGCGGATGCGCCAGACGATCCTGTATTTCCCTGAATTTTTCCGGTGTGCCGAGGACACGCGGAACCGGGTTGTCCGCCGGCCCGGAACGCACGGGCAGATTCTCAACGGCTATACGGATGCCGAATTGCTCCGCAAAGGGGAGGAGTTTCCGGTAGAACACAACGTTATAGTCCATAAATGTGCTGTCATCCGGTGTGAGGATGCTGTGAACAACGATCACCGGCGCTCCCAGATGCGCCGCAAATTCCATAGACCTCACGATCTCATAGAACTCCTTTGTTTCCACGGACATTTCCATGCCGTGCCTGAACGGGAACGGAGCATGGCTTTGTACAAAAGGAATATCCCTGTCTTCGGCGTAGCGCCGCAGCTCTTCCGCATAGGACAGCGCGCCCGGAGCGTTCACTGTATCCTCCCAGTCATTCATCCCGGTCAGGGAATAGTCAATGCCTGTAAAGCCGGCATCCTTAAGCAGATCGACGGCGCCTTTGTCACCGACTCTTCGGCGGGCGATCATATTTTCAGCAGACACTCTCATCACAGGTTCTCCTTTCCGACTGGAACCAGTTCACTGATTTTCATCTATGATTGCATAAAAATACAGATACTATACTAATTATAAAGCAAAAAAAAGCATTATACACTATAAAGTGCCTTCTTGCTGCACGGCAATTTCTCATCAATGGGCAATACCTGACTTCGATTTGTTTTTTTAAACAAATCGCACAGCGAATATGCTTAAAAATATGTAAATTTTAACCAAAAACTTTCGGTTTTTTCTATCGTGATCGAATTTCCTATGATATAATCGTTTCATAAATCGGATGATTTTTGAGAAAACGGAAAAAGTGATCAAGGAGGGAAATATGGGAATAAAAAGACGCTATTACATCATTAACGGTGTCGAGAGAATCCTTCTGTATGAGCCGGAGAAGGATACTCTGGCGGAAACGCTGAGAAGACACGGTTTTCTCGGCGTCAAAGTCGGCTGCGGCAAAGGGATGTGCGGCGCCTGCAACGTGATCCTGAACGGCGAGCTCGTCAGAGCCTGCGTCCGCAAGATGGACAAGATCGAAGAGTTCAGCACGATCGAGACGATCGAAGGAATGGGCATCGCAAGTCATCTGCATCCGCTGCAGGTCGCGTGGATGTACCGGGGCGGCGCTCAGTGCGGATTCTGTACGCCGGGATTTATCGTGTCAGCAAAGGCGCTGCTCGATAAGAATCCGAGCCCGACAAGAGAAGAAGTGAGAGACTGGTTCCAGAAGAACCGGAATCTCTGCCGCTGCACGGGCTTCAAGCCGCTTGTGGATGCGGTCATGGATGCCGCGGCAGTCATGAGAGGCGAGAAGAAGATCGAAGAGATCATGTATGATGCAGAGAAAGAAGAGGATATCTACCAGAGCAGACGTCCCCGTCCGACGGCGCTTGCCAAAGTCCTAGGCCAGACCGAATACGGCGACGACGTACGCCACCACATGCCGGAAGGGACGCTTTATGCAGCTCTGGTCATGCCGATGAAATATTCGCACGCGAAGATCCTCTCCATCGACACCAGTGAGGCGGAGGCGATGCCTGGCGTCGTCAAAGTTGTCACGGCGAAAGATGTCAGGGGAACGAACAGAGTCGTGGAGCCGATCCCGCATCCGACGGCCACACTCGCCGGAAATGAATCCCCGATCCTTTGCGACGAGATCATTTACCGCTACGGCGACGCGGTCGGCGCAGTCGTCGCGGACACAAACGAACACGCGAGAGAAGCCGCCAAAAAGGTTAAAGTCGAGCTGGAGCCGCTTCCGGAATACATGAGCTTTGTCGAAGCCGTTGCGCCGGGCGCGGAGAGCATTTATCCGAAATCCCCGACAAATATCTACATGCAGCTCCCGCTCGTAAAGGGCGAGGACACAAGGGACGTCATCGACGAATCCTACTGCTCCGTGGAAGGCAGCTACTTCACCCCGAAGGAGCCGCATCTGTCGATCGAGGGCGACGTCATTCAGGCCTACTACGATGAGGACGGCAAAGTCACGATCCACAGCAAGACGCAGAGCCTCCTGTGGGGCGCCGGCGAGATCGCGGAAGGCATCGGCGTGCCGATGGAAAACATTCGTATGATCATGAACCCGTCGGGCGGCGCGTTCGGATGGGGCACGTTCCTCGGAGACGGCGCGATCGCGGCGATCGCCATGATGGCGGTAGACAGGCCCGTGACCATGACGCTGAGCTATGAAGAGTTCATGCACTACACCGGCAAGAGAACCTCCAACTTCATCAACGCGCGTCTTGCCTGCGATGAAGGCGGAAAACTCACTGCTCTTGAATTCGACGTAGGCTGCGACCACGGCGCGATCCCGTCGCAGGCGTTCCCGGAACTCGAGGCGCTGGTCCGCTTCCTCGGCTATCCGTATGTGACGCCGAACGTCCGCGGACTCGGCCGCATGGCGTCGACGAACCACTCCTTCGGAACCGCTTACCGCGGACTCGGTTCGCCGCAGTGCTACACCACCTTTGAGTCCCTGGTCGACGAACTGGCCCGCAAGATGGGGGAAGATCCGTTCGAATTCCGTTATAAGAACGTCGCGAGACCGGGCGACCTGACCAATAACAGCTATCCGTACAGAGAAGTCTCGATCGCGGAACTCATGGACAAGATGCGTCCGATCTATGAAGAAGCGAAGAAAGAGATCGAAGGGAAGGAGACCGAGGAGAAAGCGTACGGCATCGGTCTCGCCTGCGGCGGATTCATGTGCAGCCTGGGCCTTATCGACCGCTCGGAAGTCGCGCTCGAGCTCAATCCGGACGGCACGATCACACACTACAACACATGGGAAGATGTAGGCCAGGGCGGTGATATCGGAACCCTGACGCATACCGTGAAAGCGCTCGCTCCGCTCGGCATCAAGGCGGATCAGGTCAAGATGGTCATGAACGA
>DBVZ01000051.1:0-249 GCA_002308255.1 Lachnospiraceae bacterium UBA1251
GAAATTGAAGAGAGCGATCATTTTCTCTCCCTGATAGTACCGGCCGATCCCGAGCACATGGTCATTCCAGGTCTCAACGACCCAGGCATCCGCCCTGCTCTCGAAAACGCCGTACCGGGTACGGAGCGAAGCGAGTTCCCGGATTGCGGCATAGATCTTTCCCTGTCTGGTCGCCGGATCGTTTCTCTTCGCGACATCGTCCCAGTTCAGATTTCCGCGATGGAGATAACGGCTGTCATCCGCCTTCAG
>DBVZ01000051.1:295-528 GCA_002308255.1 Lachnospiraceae bacterium UBA1251
CCCGAATACAGGACCGGAATGCCGCTCTGCGTAAACAGGAAAGCGTGCAGCATCGTATCCAGCCGGATCGCTTTTTCGACCGCTTCCGGATCGCCGGACTCCTCCGCCGCCTCGATGCCGCAGAGCGATGCGGTCGTCCCGCACAGTCTCGCGTCCCCCAGCGTCGGATCATCATTGTAGAGCTCCCCGCGGCTCATGGTTCCCGGCCACGCGCCTTTCAGGTAGTCATTAAG
>DBVZ01000051.1:583-10028 GCA_002308255.1 Lachnospiraceae bacterium UBA1251
CGTGGCAGCGCAGGTAATTCAGGAAGATATATTCTTTCGGCAGTGCGAACACCGTCCCGAGCTGGTGTTTTAAGAGCCGTACGTCTTTTGTCGCTACCGTGTGCCAGGTGCTCGCCATCGTCGTCACGTTATAGAGAAGATGGCATTCCGGTTTCTCCACGGATCCGAAATACGGGACGACTTTGGACGGTTCCATCACGATTTCGCCCAGGATCAGCGTTCCCGGACAGACGATCTCGGAGGCGATCCTCATGATCCGTACCATCGTGTGGACCTGCGGAAGGTTCCGGCAGTTCGTTCCCAGCGTCTTCCAGATATACGGCGTCGCATCGAGCCGGACGATGTCAATACCGTTGTTGCACAGATTCAGCATATCCGCCGTCATATCGTTGAAGACCACCGGATTGCGGTAATTCAGGTCCCACTGATAAGGATAGAACGTCGTCATGACGACTTTCCCGGCTTCTTCGCAGTATGTGAAATTTCCGGGAGCCGTGGTGGGAAAGACCTGCGGCACCGTCTTCTCGAACTGTTTCGGTATCTCCCAGTTGTCAAAGAAGAAATATCTGTCCTGATATTCCTTCTCCCCCGCTCTCGCGCGTTTTGCCCACTCGTGATCCTCGCTCGTGTGATTCATCACAAAATCAAGGCAGACGCTGATGCCGCGGCTGTGGCATTCCTCCGAAAGGTCAGCGAGATCCTCCATGGTCCCCAGTTCCGGCTGCACCTTCCGGAAATTCGACACCGCATAGCCGCCGTCGCTCCTTCCTTCCGGACTCTCAAGAAGCGGCATGAGGTGCACGTAATTCGCGCCGCATTCCTCGACATAGTCAAGGTGTTTCTTCACGCCTTTGAGATTCCCGGCAAAGCACTGCACATACATGACCATGCCGAGCATCTCGTTGCCGGTATACCACTCCGAATCGAGGCCCCGCGCCTCGTCCCACTCCCGGAGACTCTTTTTCCTTTCTTTGAACGAAGCGTGAAGCATCTTCAGAAAATAGGCAAACGCCTGTTCATCGTTCGGATAGAGTTCTCCGTAAAGCCACTTCACCTCATCATAATACGGTTCCAGCCGTTTCAAGAATACAGGATCAAATGCCTTGTCCATCTTTCCCTCCGAGATCCGTTTGAAATATTTTCTCCGTTCCGTCCGAACACTTTGTTCCGCCGGATTTCGTTTTGAAATCGATTACAATAAAAATTATAAAAAATGACGGGCGCATTTTCAACGAAAAAGGGCTCCGTCTGTTACTTTCATCCTGTTGAACAAATCCGGGAGAAAAAAATAGTGAAATATGCCCTCATTCTGGTTATATAAATATTGCATTTTCTGGTTATTATATTATAGTCAATCCTGTTCTATGATGAACTACTGAAAGAATGTGGAAATCTTAACCAGAACGGAGGAATCTTCCATGAAGCGAATCTTAACCGTACAGGATATCTCCTGCCTCGGCAAATGCTCCCTCACCGTAGCGCTTCCGGTCATTTCCGCGATGGGCGTCGAGACCGTCATCCTTCCGACCGCGGTCCTTTCGACCCATACCATGTTCCGCGGATTCACGGTGAAAGATCTTTCCGACCAGATCGAACCCATCACGGAACACTGGAAAAAAGAGGGCGTCACGTTCGACGCGATCTACACCGGCTACCTCGGCACGCAGGAACAGATCGGGCAGATGGAAAGACTGGTTGATGAGTTCCGGACGGAGGACACTCTCATTTTCGTCGATCCGGTCATGGCGGACAACGGGAAGCTGTATGCGGCTTTTGACATGGATTATGCCCGCCGGAACGCGGCGCTTTGCGGCAGGGCGGACATTATCGTACCGAACCTCACCGAGGCCGCATTTATGACCGGCATGGATTACCGGACCGAATACGATCTTTCTTATATCGAAAAAATGCTTGAAAAACTCGCTGCTCTCGGCACAAAAACAGTTGTGCTGACCGGGGTGTCTCTCTCGGAAGGCAAAACCGGCGTCATGGGACTCGATACCCGTTCCGGGGAACATTTCCTGTACCAGAACGACAGAGTCGATGCCTCCTATCACGGCACCGGCGACATCTTCTCCAGCGTATGCGTCGGCGCTCTCATGAACGGCCTTCCTCTTCCGGAGGCATTGAAGCTCGCGGCGGATTATACGGCTCATACGATCCGCGCCACGCTGGAAAATCCGAAAGAGCCCTGGTACGGCGTCGATTTCGAGGCGACGCTTCCGCAGCTCATTACCGATCTCGAAAGGGCAAAAGCACAGAGCTGACACCGCGCTTTGCCGCAGGCTCTTGACAGAAACGGCAGGACAGGATAAATTGATTGACATAGGTTCCCGACGGCTTTCCAAAGAAACGGATTATTATTAATAATGGAAAAACCTGTCATCATCTCCTGTGACTCCGGCTGTGATCTTCTGCCGGATCTGCGCAAGAAATATGAGATCCCGATCGCGCATATGTATATCCGGATCGGTGAAAAAGAGTTCGTAGACGGCATCAGCATCACGCCGGAAGAGATCTACCGCATCTACGAAGAAGAAAAACTGCTTCCCCAGACCTCCGCGATCCCGGTCCCGGAATATACGGAATTCTTCAGATTCTGGACGGACCGCGGATACGAAGTGATCCATATCGCGCTGTCGAGCGAACTCTCCTGCACCTGCCAGAACGCGCTGCTCGCGGCAAAGGACCTCGAAAACGTCACCGTCCTCGACTCACTTTCCTTAAGCTGCGGCGGCGGCCTTCTCGTGGAGAAAGCATACCGGCTCCGGGACGAAGGATTCCGTGCCGAAGAGATCATTGCGGAACTCCGCCGTCTGATCCCGCTCAGCAGGACACAGTTCATCGTGAGCGATCTCACGTTTCTTGCCAAAGGCGGACGGTGCAGCACCGTGGCGGCACTCGGTGCCAATATTCTCCGGATCAAACCGGAAGTGGTCATGCATGACGGCGCGCTGTCCGTCGGACGGAAATTCCGGGGCAGTGAATATCACTGCTACGAGCATTTCATCCGGCAGTGCCTTCTGGAAGTTCCGGGCACATATCTCGGAGGAACGGCCGTCGTTTATCATGCGGGCATCGATGAGGCATTGTTCTCGCCGCTGGTCGATATGGTCGAGACGACCGGCCTGTTCGAAAAAGTCCATGTCTCCCGGGCGGGAAGTCTCATTTCTTCGCACTGCGGCAGACATACGGTCGGTTTTTCCTATCAGCCGAAATAAAGGCAGCGGCGTTCACCGCTGTCCGGACATCAAAAAGCCCCTGTTATCCTTATAAACAGAATAACAGGGGCTTTTTTACGGCTCCGCCTTATCTTTCCTCACCTTTCACGATCCAGTCCTTCACACTCTGGATCCGGCTGTCGAGATCGGCGCTGATGCGGGCGCACTCCTGCAGTTCTCCCTCGATATGGGCGCTGATCTCCGGATCCAGATCCTTGTTGTACTGCAGTTTGTGCTCCATGCTCGCCCAGAAATCCATCGCGGACGTGCGCAGCTGGACTTCGACCCGGACCATGATCCTCCCGTCTTCCCGGAAGATCGGCACTTCGACGATCAGATGCAAAGAGCGGTACCCGCTCTCTTTCGGTTCACTGATATAATCCCGGATCTCGACCAGATGGACGTCGTCCTGGCTGAGAAGAACGTTCGCGAGGCGGTACAGATCGTCTTCAAACGTGCATACCACACGGACGCCGGCGACATCGTTCAGGTTTTCCTGAATCGAGTCCAGCGTCAGGGGAAATCCTTTCCGGACGAGCTTGCGCATGATCGAATCATAACTCTTGATCCTGGTCTGGATGTTCTGGATCGGATTCGCGTCGTACTGCACCGAGAACTGCTCGTCGAGGACCTTGAATTTTGTCTCGACCTGCATCGCTGCACAGCGATAATTCGCGAACATCTCTTTCGTCGGTTCGAGACGCGCGCCGAGGACCGCTATGAAGTTTTCGAGTGTACCGGTATTGCGGAGCCTGAGCAGGGCTTTTTGCTCCAGTTCCTTCTTAGTCATTGTATATTATTGCCAAAATATCCCTTCTTAATTATTTCTATCTTCTCCATTATAATCAAATCTACGAAAATGTCTAATGAAGTTTCGCAAAATAATTAACAAACTTTCTATGACCAATTTATGAACTTTCCCGATCAAAGAAAGAGTTTTCTTCCTACATCCAGCTCACACGGTGCTGTCCCGCGGGAATACGGATGCCGCGGATCTCCTCTCCGTCATAAACTCTTACGGACATGGTTTCCTCCGCGCCGTCAAGATAAGCTTTCTCCGGCGAACCCGGCACGCGGGCAAATACGGTTCTTTCCGTACTGATCCGGAGCACACCGTCTTTTTCATACGCCGCTATGAGAGACATCTCCGCGGGACGGATCCCGGAACTCATGGCGGCGGATTCCTCATAAAAGACCGGAATGCCGCACATCCGAAGGACCCGGAGCAGATCAGCCGCGAGCGCCTTCCCTGTTTCCGCATCACCCGCGAGCGCTGCGAAATGCATCGCCTGTGCCACGTCGAAACGGAAATCGAAAAACAGATCTCCTCTCCAGATCAGCGCGGGAGCGCTGGTCTCGAATCCGTTCTGATCCACGCAGACCGCCATTCTCATGGGCTGGAACGTTCCCGCGACGGGCAGGACCGGAACGCCGAGGGAGAGCATCGCAGCGTCCGTCATATAGCGGGCGCGCACTTTTCCCCTGGGTCTTGTGCGGAGCAGGATCTCATAAACCTTCGGATCCGGCCCGCTGTCCTCGTCGTCCCCGCAGTTGCCGCCGCAGGAGGAGCAGTCGCCGTCGCAGTCCGCGAGATTCGTGACCGGATTCGTTTCTTCTTTCCTGCCGCCTTCTCCGCCGTCCTTTTCATCCGCGGTCTCTCTCCCCGGTTTTCCTGCTTCATCCGCCTTGCGCGCTTCCGCTCCGACAAGCCCTCCGAGAAGGATCAGCGCGCCGGCGTTCTCCGGAACCGTGTCCGTGATATCCGCGCCGATGAGAAGAAGATCGTCCCTTGTCAGCTTCCCCGTCTCCTCCGGATCGATCTCTCTTGCGAAGATCCCCGCCCGCGAAAGGATTCCGGGCAGAAATGCCGGTGAATATTCAAATCCCGCCTCCATGCGGGTCTCCCATTTCTTTTTGTCTATCAGATAAAAAACATTCATTTTCCGTGTACCTTTCCGGCGGCCGTTCGCCGTTATTTATGTAAACTATTATAACATATCCGGCTTTCCTTTCCTACGGGGAACCCATTATTATTTCTTTGCGCTTCCAAAGGTTTCCTTTTCTTATTGTCCCCAAAAATTTCGTTTCTTTACTTTTTGGTTTTTTTCAAGTATGATGTGTTGCATATCGGAAGACAGATCTTCCGACTGTCTCTCACGACCGGCAGAATGCGGTTTCCGCTGCCGGCGTGTTTTCCGGAGGTCATCATGAAAGAATTCTGGAGGGTCGTAAAATTTACGCTCTTTTCCATAAGTGCCGGCCTCATTGAGATCGGTACATTTACCCTGTTAAATGAGATCGCTCATCTCCCTTACTGGGTCAGCTACCTCATCGCGCTTGTCCTCTCGGTTCTCTGGAACTTTACACTGAACCGGAAATATACGTTCAAGTCCGCGGCAAACGTCCCCGTCGCCATGATGAAAGTCGCGGCGTTCTACCTGGTATTCACACCGCTGTCGACCGGACTTGAACACATCCTCACGATGCGGTTCGGATGGAATGAATACCTGGTTACGGCGATCAACATGCTGCTGAACTTTGTTACGGAGTTCCTCTATCAGCGTTTCTTCGTGTTCGGCAGTTCCATCGATACGAATGAAAAGGCGATGAAAGAGGCTCATGAAGAGTAAATCTTATTTTCTATATTATATAGTTCGTTCCCTGGTATGGATCTTTTACCCGAAGATCCGGGTCTGCGGGAAAGAAAACATCCCGGACGAGCCGGTCATTTTCGTGGGCAATCACACGCAGATGAACGGGCCGATCATGGCGCAGCTCTATTTTCCCGGCAGACGATATATCTGGTGCGCCGCCGAAATGATGGAGTGGAAAGAAGTTCACACCTACGCATTTACGGACTTCTGGTCTTTTAAGCCGAAATGGACGCACTGGTTCTACCGGCTTCTTTCTTACCTGATCACACCGCTGTCCGTGATCATTTTCAACAATGCCGATACGATCCCTGTCTACCGCGACGGACGTCTCCGGGACACCTTCCGGATGTCGGCGGATGCTCTTGCGGAAGGAGCGAGCCTCGTGATCTTCCCGGAGAAAAACGCACATTATAATCATATCCTGTACGATTTTCAGGAGGGTTTTGTCGACGCGGCACGGCTTTATCATCGAAAAACAGGCAGGGAACCCTTCTTTGTCCCGGTATATCTTGCACCGTCCCTGAAAAAGATCGTTTTCGGCAAACCGGTCCGCTTTGATTCATCTGCACCGTCAAAAGCGGAGAGGGCCCGCATTTCTTCCTGTATGAAAGAAGAGATCACAAGGATGGCGGAATCCCTGCCGCGCCACCGCGTCGTTCCGTACCGGAATATTCCGAAGAAGGATTATCCCTGGAGCAGGCCGGAATAATCCCCTGTTCCGCGAAAATACTGCAGGAAGGCATCTGTATGATAAAAACACCGGTTGTCGATTACCGTAAATTCCGACTTTCCAGACTGAATCAGCCGGAGTATTCCCATTTGAAACTTCTCGGAGGATGGATCGGATATTTCATCCTCTATTTTCTGACCGAAAATTTCATTCCCGCAGAAAGATTCCACGAAGTCCGCTGTCCTCTCGATGATCTGATCCCTTTCAATGAGTATTTCCTGATCGCGTACTGCTTCTGGTACGCGCTCATTGTGATCTCGCTGGGCTATTTTCTTCTGTACGACATCGACAGTTTCAAACGGCTGCAGATCTACATCATCATCACGCAGGCGGTCGCCATGGTCATTTACATCATCTGGCCGAGCGTCCAGTATCTTCGTCCGGAAGTATTCCCGCGGGATAATTTCCTGACCGATCTGGCGAGATTCATTTACGCGTTTGATACTCCGACCGGCGTCTGCCCGTCCCTTCATGTCGCGTATTCAATGGGGATCGCGTCAGCATGGCTTAAATACAGGCCCGCTTCCGGACGATGGAAATGCTTTGTCGCCATAGCTGTTGTGATCATCTGCATTTCCACCGCTTTCGTCAAACAGCACTCTGTCGTCGACATCGCTGCCGCGATTCCGCTCGGTCTCCTCGCCGAGGTGCTGGTCTACGGAAAGTCTTACTGGCTCCCCCGCTTCCGGAAAAGGCCCGGCGTCTGACAGGACCGACACACTGACCGGTGAAGCGTCTGTCCCGCGGCTAAGCAGGATCCCCGCCCTGTCCGTACCCTTGCATCCTTCTTCCATACTCCGTATAATTATTTCTGATCCCGCAGTCCGGCTAACCTTACAGAAAGAAGGCTCCCATGACTCTCGATGAACTGAAAATCAAACTCGATGAAGCCAATTATATCTACGACGATACGCTTGCGACGATCCTGTGCGTCGCCCTGCAGCTTGGCAGACCGCTCCTCATCGAAGGCGCCGCCGGCGTCGGAAAGACGGAGATCGCAAAAGTCATGGCCGCGGCACTCGGCCGGGATCTCGTGCGGCTGCAGTGCTACGAAGGGCTGGACGAGAGCAAGGCCCTGTACGAATGGAATTATCAGAAACAGCTCCTCGCGATCCAGGTCGGGAAAGGCGAAACGGACAAAGATGCTCTCACGAAGAGCCTTTTCAGTGATGAATACATGCTGGCAAGGCCTCTTCTGCAGTCGATCCGTTCGGAAAAGCCCGTGGTTCTCCTGATCGATGAGATCGACAAGGCCGATGAAGAGTTTGAGGCTTTTCTGCTGGAGCTTCTTTCCGAGATGCAGGTCTCGATCCCGGAAGTCGGAACGATCAAAGCAAGTTCGGTGCCCTTTGTCGTACTGACCTCCAACCGCGCCCGTCCTCTGTCCGAAGCGCTGCGCCGCCGATGCGCCTATATTTACATCACATATCCGGATATCGAGAAGGAACTCCGTATTCTGCGCGCCAAAGTGCCGCATGTTGACGAGCAGCTCGCCGTGCAGGTCGCGATGGCCGTAAAACGGCTCCGGAACTGCGAAGCCATTCTCAAAAAGCCCTCGATTGCCGAAAGTCTGGACTGGGCTGCCGCGCTGGAAGCTCTTTCGATCCGGGAACTGACGCCGGAAGAGATCCGTAAGACGATGGGGTTTGTTCTGAAAAACAGCGAAGACTTCGACACGGCAGATGAGCTCTTCTCCGACGGTCTGCTGGAAGATCCCGAAGAAGGGGAATGCAGCTGTGCCGGCCATGAGGACGGAAAATGCCCGCACGGTCACGAGCATCATCACGCGCATGATCATGAGCACGGCCATACCCACGGCCACGGGCAGAATGCCGGTTATACGCCTCTCAATGTTTCCCGTGTGGCACCCATGGACTGATATTGTGTACCCGTAATGACAGATATTGAAGTATACCTCGAAAAACTGGCAGGATTTTCCGATCTTCTCCGCGCGGACGGCCTGTCTGTCGGTCTGCAGGAAACAGCGGACGCAGCGCGCACACTGATCCAGGTCGGACTCACGGACAGGGAGCTCGTTAAAGCAGCTCTCATGACCGTCTATGCCAAGTCGCGGGACGAGCAGAAGACATTTTCCCGCGCGTTTGACTCCTTCTTTGTTCCGGAAGAAGTCATGCGCAGACAGGTTATGGATCAGATCCGGCAGCAGGACGAGTATCAGAAGGCCCGCGCACGCGCCGAAGAAGAGCTGCGGCAGGGCGGTCCGCAGGATCTTACCGAGGATCAGATCAGTACATATGCCATGATGCCGGATGAGGCGAGGAAGCGTCTGAAAGAGATCATTCAGGCATACAAACCGCGCACGGACCACGAATCGAAGCTGTATACCGGTTTCATCCATTCCGTTTTCGCTAAGGCGATCCTGGAGCAGCAGATGAAGATGGAAGACGCCGGGCTCGGCGCGGACGAGGTGGACCCGGAAGCCGGGCTGCAGTTCCGCGACATCACGCTGTTCAAAGATTCCGAGATCCCCCGCGCGACAGCCCTGATCAAGAATATCTCCGCCCGGATCAACGGAGAGCTTTCCGCGAAAAAAAAGCGCGCCGGACACTCCGGGACATTGGATTTCCGACGGACGATCCGGAAAGGACTCGAGACCGGCGGCAGTTTTCACCGTCTTGCCTATAAGAGACCGCATTCACGCAAAAAACATCTGGTCCTGCTGTGCGACGTCTCCGGTTCCATGGTGCAGTTCTCCGAATTTGCCCTGCGTTTCATTCAGGAAATGACGCAGGTTTCCGAGAGTTCCCGGACGTTTCTCTTTTCGGAGACCGTCTTTGAGGCAGACGCGTTCAGCCTGCAGAACATGGATCTTTTCCGGG
>DBVZ01000058.1:0-433 GCA_002308255.1 Lachnospiraceae bacterium UBA1251
TCCGGTCGTCCCTCCATAAGAACTGAGCTTTCTGCCATGGTTTCTGTTCCTTTATCTGTATTTCCGTAAAAAGCGCGGGTGCTGTTTTTCATTCCCCGGCGTGCATCCCTGTATCTAATGTATTATAATAAAAATACGGACATTCAAAAAGGGTTATTTTTTTTGCATTATAATAAAACCGGAAACTGCCCGTAAAGAAAACCGGATATGGAGAGGAGAAAGAAATGCCCGTTCAGACAACAGGACCGATCCTGTGCCCCCATTGCGGAGGTGTGATCCCGGCCGGCGCGCCGCGCTGTCCGTACTGCGGATCCGCGTACGCCCCGGAGGCGGAAAAGGAATACATGAGAAAACTTCACGGCGTCCGCGGCCAGCTCGGAGAAGTCGCGAATGTGGGAAAAGAAGCTTCACAAAAGGAGATCCGGCGGCTCGG
>DBVZ01000058.1:460-3330 GCA_002308255.1 Lachnospiraceae bacterium UBA1251
GGGCCGCCGGTATCGTGATGGTGCGGCATGCGAGGGAAAATGCCCGCAACCGGCAGGAATACGAGTGGAGAGCGGAGGCTCTTCCGGAAATGAACGAGCTGTTCGAGAAAGGGGATTATGACGCGCTTCTCGAAAAATTTGAGGAAGCGCAAAACGGGGAGCACGATCTTTACAACTGGGAGCATTACACTTTTTGTGATATCTACGGAGACACAAAGTATGCCGAGGCGTTCCGGGACGGATATGAAAAGGGGTATTTTACCAAAGACGATGCGGAACAGTATCTGTTCATCCTCCTGAAATTCCGGACGGTTTCCATGAGGGAGCGGCTTCCCGAAAAGGACCGGGAGATCCTGAAGGAGTATACACAGCAGTATGAAGAGGACCTGAAGGAGATCTACGGTATGAGCGATGAGGAAATAAAGACGTTCGAACAGGACATCGCGAAAAATTACGGATACCCGAGTTACGAGAAATGCGCCGGATATGTCGCAGAACATCCGGAGATTATCATGGAGGAAGCAGAATGAAGTGCAGGTACTGCGGAGGGGAAATACAGCTGGAAGACCTGGTGTGTCCTTACTGCGGGCGCCCCAATGAGGAGGCGCAGCAGCACGCCCGGGATATGCGGCGGTACCAGCGTGAATTCCAGAAGACGAAAATGGACGTGACGGAAAAAGCAGGGCACGCTTCAAAAAGGGCGGTGCAGATCGCTGCGATCGTTTTTCTGATTGCCGCAATCGTCGTTAATATCTTCCTGCAGGCGAACTGTTACAACATCAGCTATGCGATAGAGCGCAGCCGGGCAAAGAAGAACATACCGGCACATCTGCAGCAGATGGACAGATATCTGAGTGAGGAGGACTACGCCGGATTTGCGGCTTACTGCCAGGCAAAACACCTTTCCATGTCGGATAAAACTTTTGATCCCTATTACGCCACATACCGTACCGCGGTGAGTTACCGCACCGCGGTCATGCAGATGATGGAACTCGTCCATCACATGAGCTACACGACCGTCGACAGGATGACAAAGTATCTGACGGAGGACATCCAGAATTTCTATGAGAATCTGGATCCTGAACAATACAGTTATTATGATTACTTCGACGACGAGAACACGCAGAAGCATCTGGCAAATATGAAAACACACATGGAAGCGATGTTCGTCGCGTATCTGGGCATGACGCCGGAAGAAGCAGCGGGGATGGAAACTCTCTCCCGGGCGGGGCAGGCAGCCCTGATCGAAAGAGGAACGGCACAGTATGAGGAAGGGGAGGAGAGCAATGAGAAATAAGAGGAGAAAAGTATCATTTCCGGATATCGTGATCATTTTCCTCAGCATTGTTCTGGGAATCTCGATCCTGATCACCGTGCATACCATCCGGGATGCTTCCGGCACCTATTATGATGACGAGTCTTCGCTCTATTACAACCTTTCCGATGAAGATTACGTACGCCTCGCGGACCGCTACTATAATACCGCCGTCGGAAATGAAGAGGATCCCCGCGTAAAGAAAGTGGCTGATTATTACGCTGTCGGGAGGTATTTTGAGAAGGCGTTTTTCGCAAATGCGTTCGAAAAGGCCGGCGACACCAAAAGAGCGGAACTATGGCGCTCGCAGATGAATGAGATCGAGCCTCAGATGGGTCAGTTCGCTTCGGAAAAGCAGAAGATCCTGAGCTTGTTTGATTAAGGATCTAGTGCAACGGCGAAGACGCCGGGAGGGAGCTATGGACAGCAGGAAGACAAGCGGCGCAAAATTATGGTTTCTCGTATGGTCTTTAGGACTTGCGGGGCAGATCTGCTGGAACATGGAGAACCAGTGGTTCAATACATTTGTCTACGCTAAAATCGGGAAGGATCCCGCGATCATTACCGGGATGCTGATCGCGTCTGCGGCCGCGACGACATTTTCCACATTCTTCTTTGGAACCTGGTCAGACCGCCTCGGGAAGAGAAGGCATTTTATCGCGGCAGGATATATTCTCTGGGGCATTTTTACGATCGCATTCGGACTGACGCAGTTTATCAGTCCGTCGCTTTATGTATTTGCAGGAACGATGGTCGTGCTGGCGGACACGGTGATGAGCTTCTTCGGTTCCATGGGAAATGACGCCGCCTTCAATACCTGGATCAACGATATTATGACAGAGAAGAACCGCGGGCAGATGGGAGCAGCACTTGCCACGCAGCCCGTGCTGGGAACGATCCTCGGGACGGTGGTCGGAGGAATGCTGGTCGGCAGCGGCGATCACTATATGAGACTCTTCCTTGTGATGGGAATCCTTGTGATCGCGTTCGGTATCCTGTCTTACTTTATGATGAGTGAGGCGGACGACGTCGCGCCTTCCAGAAGAGGGACATTCTGGGAACAGTTCTTCAGCGTCTTCAATTTCAGAAAATTCATGCAGCTGAAAGAACTGCTGTTTGTCAATCTCGCGGTCTCTGTTTTCTTCATAGGATTTAATGCTTACTTTGCCTATCTGGGCAACTATATCATATACTATCTCGGCTTTACCGCAGATCAGATGGGCATCATTGAAGCGGTTCCTCTCGTTCTGGCAATGCTGACGGCAGTTTCGGTCTCGGGGCTGATCAACAGAGGAAAACAGCGGGAAGTCGCGGTATTCGGATGTATCCTCAACGCAGTCGGTCTCGCCGTCATGACCAGGGTGAGCCCGGTCGGGCTTGATACGTCAAAACTGTTCCATCCCGTTATTTTCGGAGGAATTCTGCTTGTCGGGATCGGCTACATTTCATTCCTGCAGTCGGTAAAGATCTGGGCGAAACAGCTTTATCCCGCAGACAGCCGCGGTCAGTTCGAGGGGATCTGGATCCTGTTCTTCGTCCTGATCCCGATGATCGG
>DBVZ01000058.1:3367-9049 GCA_002308255.1 Lachnospiraceae bacterium UBA1251
GTCAGCGGGCAGACGCAGTATATTCCGAACGGCAGTATTTTTGCGTACGGGCTTATTGCGATCCTGCTTGCGATCGTGCCGCTGCTTCTGACGAAGAGGGTACGGGTTTCTGCCGGGAAGGAATAAAAGATTTGAAACACTGCAGCTGCATCGATTACAGCTCTCCACTGCCGTCACGGCAGCGGGGAGCTGTTTTTTGCTTCAGGCCCGGATGCTGATGAAAATATGGTCAAAATCCGTAAATAATATGCAAAAATAGAGAAAAGAAAACCCCCGGTCTGCTTTTTTATAATAGCAGTATCAAAAAACTATTTCTAAGTGCAGGAGGGTTTTATGGAAGCATTTAAAAGCGCAATGGACGGCCTCAATTCAATTCTCTGGAGCACACCGCTTGTCGTGCTGTGTCTCCTTGCGGGAATCTGGTTTTCTGTTGCAATGAAGTTCCCGCAGTTTCGACTTATCAAAGATATGGTACATCTGCTCGTACACGGTGAAAAATCGGAGACGGGAATCACACCGTTCCAGGCTTTCGCTGCGACGGTCGGCTCACGTGTAGGTATGGGAAATATCGCCGGTGTGGCGACAGCGATTTTCTTCGGCGGTCCCGGCGCGATTTTCTGGATGTGGATCCTTGCTCTTGTCGGTGCGGCAAGCGCATTTATGGAATCCGCACTGGCGCAGGCGTATAAAGAGAGAACCGGAAACGGCGAATACATCGGCGGCCCCGCTTATTTCATCGAGAAAGCGCTTCATTGCAAGCCGTACGCGATCATTTTCGCGATCGCGACGATCCTCGGCCCCGGAATCCTGATGCCCGGACTGCACATCAATTCAATCGCTTCGACTTTTAATCAGGCATTCGGTCTTAATACGATTCTTGTCGGCGCTGTTTTCTGCGCGATCCTCGCTCTGGTCATCTGCGGCGGCATCAAGCGGATCGCCAACGTCGCCGAGTACATGGCACCGGTTATGTGTGTGATCTATGTCGTCCTTTCGCTGATCGTTCTGTGCATGAATATCACGAAAGTGCCTTCGATGTTCGGCTTGATCTTCTCTTCGGCATTCGGCCTGAATCCGCTCTTCGGAGGTATCCTCGGCTCAACGATCGCCTGGGGCGTCAAGCGCGGCGTTTATTCCAATGAGGCGGGACAGGGATCCGGAGCGATCGTCAGCGCTGCCGCCGAGTGCTCTCATCCGGCGAAACAGGGTCTCATTCAGGCGTTTTCGGTCTATATTGATACAATGGTAGTCTGCACGGCCTCCGGTCTCATGATCCTTCTGACAGGCACCTGGAACACTGTAGGGGCAGACGGCGTCAGCATGATCGTTGAAAATGTCCCGGGACTGCAGTACGGCATCCTGTGGGCACAGACGGCGCTCGGAAGCGCGTTCGGTGTTTTCGGCTCCAAGGCACTCGCGATCATCATTATCATGTTCGTATTTACATCCCTTATGGGATATTACTATCAGGCGGAAGCCAATATCCGCTACATGGTCAAGGAAAACAATATCGCGATCTGGATCATCCGCGTTGTTTTCATCGTTTCCTGCTTCAGCGGCGTGCTGTTCGACGGTGATATCATCTGGACCATGGGCGATTCCGGCGTCGGACTGATGGCGTGGCTCAATATTGCGGCGATCCTGCTTCTCTCCAGGAAGGGATTCGCGCTGCTTCGGGATTATGAGACACAGAAGAAGGCGGGCAAAGATCCTGTATTCCATCCGCAGGAGTTCGGCATCGAAGATTCGACCGGCGTCTGGGATAAGTACCAGAACCGGTAATGCATGCCGGAGGTAATTTGTAAATAATATCACGGAATCCGCAGTTTCCTGCCGGACGCGGATTCCGGCAGAAGATCTGATAAACAGAGCATCAAAAAGAGAAAAGGAGAATGAAAATGCTGAAAAATACAAGAGCAACGGATCCGGTACTTGCAGGCCTTCTTGACGAAGAACTTTCCCGCCAGGAACACAACATCGAAATGATCGCTTCCGAGAGCACGGCGCCGCTCTCAGTTATGGAGCTGACCGGCAGCGTGTTTACCAATAAGACACTCGAAGGATATCCCGGCAGACGTTTCCAGGCCGGCTCCGGCATCGCGGATAAGGTTGAGGAACTCGCCTGTGAGCGCGCGCGGGAGCTGTTTGGTGCGGAACATGCGAACATTCAGTCTTACTCGGGCTCCACGGCAAACTACAGTGTTTTTGCTTCCGTTCTGCAGCCGGGTGACAAGGTTCTCTCGATGAGACTGGACCAGGGAGGCCACCTCACCCATGGTTCGCCCGCGAACTGGGTCAGCAAGATTTATCATTTTGAGTTTTACGCGATGGATCCGGAGACGGAACTCATTGACTACGATGCACTTGAAGCCAAGGCAAGAGAATACCGTCCGAAGCTTATTATTGCCGGAGCCAGCTCTTATTCGAGACTGATCGACTACGAGCGCATCGCCAATGCCGCTCACGAGGTCGGTGCCTATTTCATGGTCGATATGGCACACGTGGCCGGTCTTGTCGCGGCAAAAGTGATTCCGAGCCCGATTCCGTACGCGGATTTCGTGACGTCCTCAACGACCAAGACTTTCTGCAGCGCGAGAAGCGGTATGGTATTCTGCAAGGAAAAATACGCGAAAATGCTCGATAAAGGAACTTTCCCAGGTGCGATCGGTTCCATCCAGCTGCACACGATGGCAGCAAAATGCTGGTCCTTTAAGTACGCGGCAAGCGAAGAATTCCGCGCCACAATGGAACAGGTCGTGAAAAACGCGAAATGTCTTGCGGAAGAGCTGACGAAATACGGCTTCCGTATTGTGAGCGGAGGGACAGACAACCACCTGCTCG
Source organism: Lachnospiraceae bacterium UBA1251 (assembly GCA_002308255.1). Taxonomy (GTDB): domain Bacteria; phylum Bacillota; class Clostridia; order Lachnospirales; family Lachnospiraceae; genus Chordicoccus. Next base: position 6,209 of record DBVZ01000058.1, read on the forward strand.
TTGCGGATCTTCGTGCGAAAAAGATCACCGGAAAAGATTTTCAGAATGCGCTCGATGCCGTCGGCATTACCGTCAATAAGAATATGATCCCGTTTGACCCGGAAAAACCGTCGGTTACAAGCGGCGTCCGCATCGGCCTCACTGCGGTTTCCCAGCGGGGACTGAAAGAGCCGGAGATCCGTGAGATCGCCGCGATCATGAACAAAGTGGCGGAAGCTCCGAATGATGAGGAAAACATCAAAGCATGCAGGGAACAGGCACAGGCGCTCATCGCGGGATTCCCGCTGTATCCGGCAGGATCATTTGAGGACTGAGTGAAGCGTCTAAGGGACCTGAAAAACAGAAGTTGACAAGAACGGGTCGGTCCGATATCGTGAAATCAGCGTATATTGTGACCGGACCGGCCCATTTGGAAGAACGGTGAATAAGATGATGATACCGGATCAGAAAACATTGTTTGAGACATGGCCGATCCTCGGCCGGATGAACCGGGAGGAAGAAGTTGTCTGGGTGAACCCGGATAAGCTTCCCGTCTCAACTGCCAAAGAGCGGTCGGAGCTGTCCATGAAGGACATTGACGACGCGGAAGCGAGGCTCAAAAGATTTGCCCCGTTTATCATGCGGGCATTTCCGGAGACGGAACCGCGGAACGGCCTGATCGAGTCGGAACTCGTAAGGATCCCGGCGATGCGGGAGATCCTGAATGATAAGTATCACGCGTGTCTTAAAGGAACGCTGCTTCTGAAAAAGGATTCCCACCTGGCGATTGCCGGATCTGTAAAAGCAAGAGGCGGGATCTATGAGGTTCTGAAGCATACCGAAGAGCTTGCCATCGCGAACGGCCTTCTTACGGAAGAGGATCTGAAAGGAGGAGCGCAGTCGGAGAACGCGTATTCTGCGCTCGGAGATGAATCGGCAAGAAAGATCTTTTCGCAGTACAAGGTGCAGGTGGGATCAACCGGAAATCTTGGCATGAGCATCGGTATTATGAGTGCTGCGATCGGTTACGATGCAATCGTCCATATGTCGGCAGATGCGAAACAGTGGAAAAAAGACCTGCTGCGCGCAAGGGGCGTAACGGTGATCGAATATGAGGCGGATTACGGGGAAGCCGTAAAGAACGGAAGAAAACAGTCAGATGCGGATCCGATGAGCTATTTTGTGGATGATGAGAATTCCCGGGATCTGTTTCTCGGATATGCGGTAGCCGCAAAGCGGCTTGTCGGGCAGCTCGATGAACAGGGCGTCACCGTCGATGGAGAGCATCCGCTTTTTGTATATATTCCCTGCGGAGTAGGCGGCGCGCCCGGAGGCATTACTTTTGGACTGAAGCAGGTCTTCGGGGATAACGTACACTGCTTTTTTGTGGAGCCGGTACAGGCCCCCTGCATGCTCGCCGGTATGGCAAGCGGGCTGCAGAACGCGATCAGTGTGCAGGATATCGGCCTGACCGGTCTTACGCACGCGGACGGGCTCGCGGTGGGAAGAGCGTCCGGATTCGTCGGAGGAGTAATGAAAGATTTTCTCAGCGGTGAATTTACGGTCCGTGACGCCGAATTGTATGATTTTATGAGGGAATTGCTTGCTTCCGAGAATATTTTCCTGGAACCCAGCGCCTGCGCTTCCTTTATGGGGGCAGCAAAAATATGTGTCAGCGAAGAGACGCGGCATTATATCGAGGCGCAGGGTCTTGCGGGGAAGATGGGAAATGCCTCCCACATCGTCTGGGCGACCGGTGGAAGCCTTGTGCCGGAATCGATCCGGGAACAGTACCGGAATACGTATCTGTAAAGGATGAAGAAGAAAAACGTCATACCGGGAAGAACTGATTCAAAAATAAACAGGATATGATAAAATGGATCCGGTATCTGTTAAAAACAAGCTGTCACTGCGGAGGGAGAAACAGAAGTGAAATGCTATCACTGCCAATCCGATATCCCGGACGGCTCGAAGTTCTGTACCTTCTGCGGACAGGCACAGGGGTTTGACCGGCGTCTCATCGATGCCGCCGCAGCGGGAGACAATCAGGCTGTTGCGGAACTGTACAACAGGACTTACAGCAGTGTGTATCATACCGTTAAATTCCTTATCAAAGACGAGGACACGGCACTGGATATCGTCCAGGACAGTTATCTCGGTGCGTTCCGGCATCTTTCGCAGCTGCAGGACGCGGAGAAGTTCGGTCCCTGGATGAAGCGGATCGCCCACAACAGAGCGGTGGACTACCTGCGGCGCGCAAAACCGGTCATGTTCTCCGAGATGGTTCCCGAGGATTCCGAGGAGGCCGTCGATTTTGCGGACGACCGTCCGGAAAACAGCCCGGACATGGTGATTGACCGTCAGGAGACGGCGCGCCTTCTGGGGGAGATCCTCGATTCTCTGCCGGAAGACCAGAGAGCCTGCGTCACGATGTTCTACTACGAACAGCTCTCCGTAAAGGAGATCGCCCAGGAGCTGGAGATCCCGGAGGCGACCGTTAAAAGCAGACTGCAGTACGGCAGAAATAAGATCGAATCGCAGGTCAGGGCTCTTGAAAGAAAAGGAACGAAGCTATACGGTTTCGCGCCGATTCCGCTGCTGCTCGTCCTTCTTCGGAGCTATTCGGTCCAGGCGGCGGAAATCCCGTCAGGACAGATCCTGTATTCCGTTTTGTCCGGACTGGCTTCCNNNNGCCGGAACAGCCGGAGCAGTCAGCGCTTCCGCAGGGGCAGTCGGCACTGCTGCGGGAACGGCGGGTACTGCGGCTGCGGCGGGAACAGCCCATGCGGCAGGTGCCGGGATTGGAGTGAAGATCACTGCGATCATCGCGGCAGTCGTTCTCATCGGCGGAGGCGGAGCGGC
>DBVZ01000058.1:9122-9279 GCA_002308255.1 Lachnospiraceae bacterium UBA1251
TATGGCAATCCGTCCGGGAACGGCGCCGAGAGCGTCGAGATCATTTCCGCGGCGGAAACACCGGCACCGGCAGCGGAAGCGCCAGCGATCACACAGTCACCGGCCGCACCGGCTCCCACGCAGATTCCGACGCCTGTTGTGACGGAGACGCCTGCGG
>DBVZ01000058.1:9290-16755 GCA_002308255.1 Lachnospiraceae bacterium UBA1251
CCCCGACACAGCTGCCGGCAGGGGAAGAACCTGTCCTCGGGGCGCATATGGGAGAAGACATTTATTCGGAATACCTTTATGTGGTCGGGGTCTACATCGACAGGATCAATACCTTTCAGGCAGATCCGGATGCCTTTTTGGAAAGGTATAACAATGGATATTATAATGATTTAAATAACGGGATTAATTATTATTTATTCTATGAGTATTTTAATTTCGGAGGAGAGATCTGCTTTGCGTTTAATGACCTGAATCTTGACGGGACGCCGGAACTGGTTCTGGGAATAAGAAATACCGATCGGGGCGATAATACGGTACATACAACGGAAGCCTATACTTTTAATGGTTTGGGAGCAAAGCAGCTGTTTCATGATTTTGATCTTGGAGCCCATTCTTTCTTCGTTGTACTTTTGGGAGACGGGAAAATGAAGATCCAGGCGGTTAACATCGGGATGTCCGATACAGTGACTGTCTGCAGGATCGCAGACGATCGGAACGGTCTGGAGATTATTGAAGAATTTACTTATGACCATGGGGACGGCACCTATCACGGAAACAAAGGAACTGTCCTGGATGAGGCAGACTTTGACATACAGTATGCAAGTGACACGCCTCCCGTTTATGAGGATATTCCGTCTTACCCCGTTTCCGAAGAAGGCATTCAGGAGTATCTCAACAGCAGTCCGTGATGAAAAGCATGTATCATATAAAAACAGCAGGTCTCAGACCTGCTGTTTTTTTAGTGCATTTTCAAGAAGAAGCAGTTCCCCTTCATAAAGGCAGTGTGAAAGATCTCCGGAGCGGACACGCGCAAGACACTCTTCAAAATCCATCCAGAGCACAGAGTCGACTTCCGATTCCTGCAGGATGAGATCTTTGGTCTCGACCGGCTGCGTATAGTAATACTCGTATGTGAGCTCGTTGTCGATATAGGGATAGCCGCGGAATTCCCCTTCAAAATGAATATTCCAGGTGCCGAACGGGATGAGATGCTCCGGAAGGGCTGTAATGCCGAGTTCCTCCGAAAGTTCCCGGAGAGCCGCATCCGCGGGCAGGGCGCCGTGTTCGATATGGCCTGCGGCAGAGGTGTCAAGAAGCCCGGGATGGGATTCTTTGAGATAACTTCTCCGCTGCAGAAGGATATCCCAGCCGCTTTTCTCATTCGGGCGGACGATCCACATATGAACAGTATGATGCCGGCTGCCGTCACGGTGCGCAACGCCTCGCTCTTTGACGACACCGGTCAGGTTTCCCTTTTCATCGATGATATCAAACAGTTCCAGCTCCTTTCCGTTCAGGACAGCCGAAACCAGGCCGTCTTTTCCGTCATAGACGAGCTTCAGGGAGAAGAAGGGGATATTTTCGTCGAGAAGGCGGAAAAAGATCTTGTCCCCCTCCCAGATATTGAGACCCCAGACGTCCTCGATCGAGACCCACTTAAGGACCCCTTCGCTGCATTCCGGAAGAGGCGCGCCTTCCGGGAGCGGACAGGCTGCCGTAAACAGGTGCATATATTCCGTTATGCCGGATCCGGAAACGAACGTGACGATCCCGCGGAAGCGGTAATCCGTGAGTGTCATGCCGGTTTCCTCAAAGACTTCCCTGACAAGGCATTCCTCCGGACTTTCGTCCGGCTCGAAGTGCCCGCCGGGGCCGATCCATTTGTCTTTGTTGACGTCATTTTCCTTCTTTACGCGGTGGAGCATCAGGTATTTCCCGTTCTGCTCGATATAGCATAAAGTGCTCAGCTCGGTACTCATGTTTTTCTCCTTTTAGAAATGAAGCCGGTGCTGTCAGAATTCTCCGGACTCTCTTCTGTCTTTTTTCAGCAGACGGGAGAGCAGAAGCAGGGCAAAGACAGCCCCGAGCGCTTCCCCCGCCGGCAGCGCGCAGGCAAGACCGGTCTCGCCGAACAGATGATCCAGCGCAAACATCATAGGAATATAGAAAACAAGTTCGCGCACGAAAGCGTGCAGCATGGTTGCCTTTCCGTATCCCATGGCCTGCATGCAGAAAGAAGAGTTGTAGTTGATAAACTGGAAGGGCGAAGCGACGCACCGGATCCGCAGGAAGAGAGCGGCAAATGCGAGCGTGATGACAGCTGTTTCCGCATCGCGGGATTTCGTGCTGAGAAATATGCCCGTGACGGGCGATGCCAGAAGTTCCAGCACGAGAATGCTGACAGCGGAAACGGAGAGCCCGACAATTCGCGCGAACCGTATCGTTCCGCGCATCCGCTCATGGTCGCCGGAAGAAAAATTGTAGGCTACGATCGGAAGCATTCCCTGACAGATGCCTACATTGACCGCGTTGGGGATCCGCTCGACCTTCATGACGATGCCCATTGCCGCAAGGACGAGATCACTGTGCGCGGAGGAGAGGATATTGACGCAGATATTCGCAAGATCGAACAGACCGGTCAGCAGCGCGGACGGAATGCCGACTGCGAAAATGCTTTTCCGGTTGTCCGGATCCAGCTCTTTCGCGTCATGCAGTCTGCTGCTGAGAGGGGCTGTTTCGGAGGCTTTCCGGAAAGCGTACAGAAGGTAGAGGCAGGCAATGATATTGGAAAGAAGAGTGGCGATAGCGGCGCCGGCCACCTCATATCCTCTCGGAAGAATGACAAACATAAAAAGCGGATCGAGGATCATGTTCAGGATCCCGCCCCCGGAGAGCCCTGTGCTTGCCTGCGAAGAATAACCTGCGTTCCGCAGAATGTGGGCGAGGGTCAGCGAGAGGATCGTCGGCACGCTGCCGATAATGATCACAAAGAGCACATACTGCCTCGCATAGCCGATCGTGGCGTCGGATGCTCCGAGAAAACGCAGCACGGGATTCAGGAAAACGGCAATAAGGACGGAGTAGCCGAGAGCAAGGGCAATACAGGCAAAAAAACAGAAGGCGCTGACTGACTTTGCCTTTTTTTCTTTCTGCATACCCATCAGCCTGGCAATGAGGCTTCCGCCTCCGACGCCGAACAGATTTGAGAAGGCGACGTTCATCATCGTCATTGTCAGGGTCAGAGAAGTGGCTGCCATCATGTAGGAATTCCCGGTCCTGCCGATGAAGAAAGCGTCCACCATATTGTAGACGAGATTGACGAGCTGGCTGATAATGGTCGGAACGGCCATCGTCGCCAGTGCTTTCGGGATCGGCATGGATTCAAACAGGTATTTCTTGTCGGATGCGGGCATGGAGCTTGCGCCTTCTTTCTTTGTCTGAGAATACAGGAGATGATCAGCTGTTCTATGTTAACACATTTGTGAGAAACGGAAAAGGGAACGGACGGGAAAAAGGCGCCGCAGTGACTGCAGCGCCTTCGGAAAACGGTTTTTTATTTAAGAGGTATGAGCTTTTTCCGGGAAGGATCTCATACGCCCGCTTTGTTCTCCCTGATCTGCTCGAGAACGGTGCAGTTGTGCGAGCAGGTGTAGCCCGGGATCGGAAGGAGACGCTCGTGGATGGCGTCGATGATCCAGCTCGGCTGCGGGAAGAAGCATTCCTCGAGCTCGTGTGCCGGGGTGATCCAGTCTTTCGCGCCGACGACAACAGGCGGAGCATCGAGATAATCAAACGCCATTTCCGTGATGTTGGAAGCGAGATGTCTCATGAAGGAGTTGCGCTCGCAGGCGTCGCCGGTGACGATGATGCGGCCGGTCTTCTTGACGGACTCGATGACTTTCTCGTAATTGAACGGTACAAGCGATCTCGCGTCGATGATCTCTGCGGAAATGCCGTATTTCTCCTGGAGAATGTCAGCAGCTTCCACAGCGCGGTAAAGCGTTGCGCCGATGGAGAGGATAGTGACATCCGTACCTTCGCGCTTGACATCCGGCTCACCGATCGGGATCTCGTATTCCTCTTCCGGAACGCCTTCTTTGTGGAATCTCTCGCCGTAGTCATAGACTCTCTGGCTCTCGAAGAAGATGACCGGATCCGTGCCGTTGATCGCGGACTGCATAAGTCCCTTGCAGTCATACGGCGTAGCCGGGAACACGACCTTCAGGCCCGGGATATGCGCGCAGAGCGCGGACCAGTCCTGAGAGTGCTGTGCGCCGTACTTGGAGCCGACGGACATGCGGACGACGACCGGCATTTTGAGCACGCCGGCGCTCATGGACTGCCACTTGGAGAGCTGGTTGAAGAGTTCATCGCCCGAGCGGCCGAGGAAGTCGGCGTACATCAGCTCTACGACCGCACGGCCGCCGCTCATCGCGTAGCCGACGCCGGCGCCGATGATGGCTGCTTCGGAGATCGGAGAGTTGAAGAAGCGGTGATACGGGATCGCTTCCGTGAATCCGCGGTAAACGGCATATGCGCCGCCCCAGTCGCGGACGTCTTCGCCGAATGCGACAAGCGTCGGATCTTCGTAGAACTTCTTCAGAATCGGTTCAGCCAGAGCGTCACGGATCTGATAGACGCGGTTCTTGCTGACGAGGTTGCCCTTCTCGTCGATGCCCTGACGGATCTTCTTCGCCCACATCTGCGGACGCGGACCTTCTTCGTACGGAAGGGTGACTTCCGGCTCACGTGTGGTATCGAAGCTGCGGACTTCCTGGTTGGAGAACATGAGGTCAGCGATCGCGTTCGGCTCAGTGGTGAGGACCGCTACGCGCGGGGAGATCTCCGGATCGATCGCGAGCTTCATGTTGCGGTGCATATCCTCGGCGACTTCCGCTTTGATCTCTTCCAGTGCCTTCTTTGTGGCGCAGCGTGCGGAGACGAGCTGTTTGCCGTACGCCTCGATGGAATCCTGGGTCTGCCAGTCTTCGATCTCCTCTTTGGTGCGGTAGGTGCTCGCATCGGACGGAGAGTGTCCGGAATAACGGTAGGTCACGATATCGAAGAGGACCGGGCCGTCTTCCTTGACGACGTTTTTCTTTCTTCTGTAAGCATCGAGCACTGCCAGCGGGTTGTAGCCGTCGATCTTCTCCGCGTGGAGTTCGTTCGGCATAAGGCCTGCGCCGATTCTCGCGTGGTCGTGCATGCCCATGGTCTCGCCGACCGGCTGGCCGCCCATCGCGTAGCTGTTGTTCCAGATGTTGAAGAGGATCGGCATGCCGCCGAATTCATCTCCCCACAGATCACGGATCTGGTCCATCGTGGAGAAGACCATGCCTTCCCAGACCGGACCGCACGCGCATGCGCCGTCACCGATGTTGCAGATGACGATGCCGGGTTTGTGATTGGAGAGTTTGTAAAGGGCAGCGCCGGGAGCGATCGGGCCGGANNNTTGTTCGGATATACGCCGAACGGGGTGAAGAATGCGTGCATGGAGCCGCCGAGACCGCGGTTAAAGCCGTTCTCGCGTCCGAATGTTTCGCAGGTCATCCCATAGAGGACAAAGTCGCGTCCGATCTCGCGAAGAGATTTTCCGCTGTTGCCGATAACCTTCATGATCTTGCCGCCGTCGAAGTTTTCCATGATGGACTGCAGCTGGTCTTCGGGAAGCGTTTCGACAGCTCTCATCGCGCGGGCAATGATCTCGCCGTGGCTTCTGTGAGAGCCGAAGGATGCGTCGTCAACGGTAAGATAATAAGCCTGGCCGACGTAAGCGGCTTCCTGTCCGATGCCGAGGTGCGCCGGACCCGGATGATTGTAAGCGGTGCCCTGATATTCGCCGGTCGTCTTGATCAGATTGATCATGGTCTCAAACTCGCGGACATAGAGCATGTCTTTGTAGATCTGGACAAGGTCGGCTTTCGGGATGTTCTTCAGTTCGTCTTTGACAGTGCCCTGATACTTGTTGACGTCGATCGGATCAAAAGTGATCGTGCGCGGTGCACGGGTCGCGATCGGGTCGACATAAATCTGTTTTGACATGGTTATTCTCCTTTTTTAATTATTAGTACTGGTTGACCGCGTCTCTGATAACTTCCATGACCGTCGGATGGGGCAGGACGACCTGCTTGATATCCTCGGCAGTCATTTCCATCTCAATGAACGTCGCGCATGTCGCGATGAATTCGGAAGAATAGTTCGCGAGGAACTGCGCGCCGATCAGGGTGCCGTATTTCTTGTTGAAGACGAGCTTCATGAAGCCTTTGCCGCCTTCGTTTTCAACAAGGTAGCGTCCGCTGTAGACCATCGGAAGCTTGATGACCTTGACATCGATCCCCTTGGCTTTAGCCATCTCTTCGGTATCGCCGACCGAGCTGAGCTCCGGAAGCGTATAGAGAACGCTCGGGATCGCGTCGTAACGCATCACATCCTGCTTTCCGAGGATCGTGTTGACAGCGACATCCGCTTCTCTGTAAGCGGTGTGCGCCAGCATGAGTTTTCCGTTGACGTCGCCGACCGCGTAGACATTCGGGACATTGGTCTTCATATGCTCGTCTGTCACGACAGCGCCGCGGTTCAGTTCAACCCCGATATTTTCGAGGCCGACACCTTGTGTGTGTGCGCGGCGGCCGATGGAGAGGAGGACTTTGTCGCCTTCGACTTCACAGACTTTGCCGTCTTTCTCGTAAACGACACGGTCGGATTTCACTTCCGTGACGCGGGCGTTCAGGATGAACTCCATGCCCATTTTTTCAAAGCCCTTCTGCAGCTCTTTGACGAGATCCTTGTCCGTTGCGCCGGCGATATGGTCGAGCATTTCGACGACCGTGATCTTAACGCCGATCATAGCGAGGTAGGTGGCCATCTCAAGACCGATGACGCCGCCGCCCAGGACGACGAGGTGTTTCGGAACTTCGCGCATATCGAGGAATTCGCGGTTCGTCACGGCATAGCCGCTCTCCAGCGCTTCCTTAAGGCCCGGGATCGGAATGATCGCGCAGTCGGATCCGGTCGCGATAATGAGGTTTTTACCTTCATATTCTTTGCCGCCCGCTTCGACGATATAGCCTTCCGCGCCTTTGCCTTTGATCACGCCGTAGGCATTGACCATTTCAACTTTTTTGGATTTCAGGGTCGCCGCAACGCCGGATACCAGTGTTTTGACGACTTTATTCTTGCGGTCGATAACAGCGTTGTGATCGATCGTCACGTTTTCGGCTTTGACGCCGTATACGGCGGATTCCTTTGCGTGGATATACTGCTTGCCGGAATACAGGAGCGCTTTGGTCGGGATGCAGCCTTCGTTGAGGCAGGTGCCGCCNNCCGCCGTATGCGCGCCCTTCGATGCTGAGAGTCTTGAGACCGGCTCCGCCGCACTGTTCCGCAGCGTAATATCCGCCCGGGCCTCCGCCTAAAATAATTACATCATATGCCATAATCAATACCTCGTTTATAATGTGCCTGTAAGCGGCTCCGGAATAAGGGCCGCTTACATTTTTATGATTTACAGTGCAAGAAGAGCGGAGAAATTCTCAAGGCTGTTCGCAAGGTCTTTAAGGAATTTCGCGGCAAGCGCGCCGTCCATCGCCTGATGGTCAAATGTCAGGGACAGTCCCATCGCCTTGTATGCCTTGATCTCGCCGTTTACGACCTTGATCCTGTCGGTGAAGCCGCCGACGCCGAG
>DBVZ01000058.1:16813-16953 GCA_002308255.1 Lachnospiraceae bacterium UBA1251
ACGTTGGAGATCGTGAAAGAAGCGCCGGACAGATAATCCGGAGAAATGGAACCTTCCTGTGTTTTGGCAGCCAGTTCCTTCGCTTCTTTGGAGATCTCGACAAGCGACTTCGTATCCGCGTTGAAGATCGTCGGAACGAT
>DBVZ01000058.1:17053-21501 GCA_002308255.1 Lachnospiraceae bacterium UBA1251
ATCAGATCGTTGTAGGTGATCTTCGGAAGTCCGAGAGTGTCGGCCGCGGCCTTCAGCTGATTGCGGTAGGCGATCATTTCGGTGGCGTCGAAGGAAAGCATGTGGGTCAGCTGCGGAATGTCGTTCAGAGAGTGCTTCATCGACTTTCCGATGACCTGACGCATACGGGCCATCTTTTCGTCGCGGAAACCGGTCTTGTGCGCTGCCTGTGCTTCCGTCATGCCGGCCGTATCCGCTGCCGGTGCAGCTGCAGGGGTTTCTTTGACCGGTGCCGCTGCTGCTTCCATATCTTTCAAAGTCACGCGGCCGCCGATGCCTGTGCCGGTGATGCCGGCTGTGGAGCCGTTCTGAAGAGCTGCAGAGGTGCTCTTCTGAGCGGCGAGGACGTCGCGTTCGATAATGCGGCCGTTCGGGCCGGTCGGAGTGACGGCTGCAAGGTCAACATGCAGTCTTTCCGCCGTATGGCGCGCACGCGGGGAAACACCTGCGCTGACCTGTGCGGTTGCCGCCGGCGCCGCCTGGGCTGCTGCAGGAGCTGCTTCGGCTGCGGGNNCCGGTGCGGCCTGTTCCGCAGGAGCTTCCGCCGGTGCGGCGTCGCCTCCTTTTTTGCCGTACATGGAGATGTCTTCGCCCGGATTTCCGATCACGCAGACCTCTTCGAGGCAGGGAACGTCGTCCATTTCTTCCCAGAATGTGGCAAGAAGTGTTCCGTCGACCTTCGCCTCTTCTTCAAATGAGGACTTGTCTGTCTCATAGCTGAAGAGAATGTCTCCGACATGGACTTCTTCCCCGACTTTTTTGTTCCAGGCAGTGATGACGCAGCTCTCAACCGACTGGCCGTTGCGGGGCATGATGACTACTGTTGCCATAGATGTTTCCTCCGTTTTGAGTACTTGGTTTATGTTAGAACTGAACTTTTATAACGTTTTATAACACTTTTTAACATCATAACAAGATGTAATACAACTGTCAAGATAAAAAGAGATTTTCGGCACTTTGTGGAAGCCGCGAATCTGTTTCCGGGTATCTTTGACAGGTTTGCCGATAGCGCGGACAGCCTTCCGTGTCAGCCGGCAGCTTTTGCCTGCAGAAGCGAGAGCAGGATCTGCTTTCTTTCTTCGGAAGGAAGACCGTCATCGGAGGTGAACAGCTGCACTTTATGGAGCGCGCATGCCTCACGGAATTCGGCCGGAAGAGAACTGTCGCCGATCACGATGTCAACATCGTCAAGCGTGGCAAAGGTGAAAGGATGACGCTTGGAGAGTTTGGAGTGATCGAGCAGCATGATAGTGAAAAATGCCTTGCGGATCACAAGTTTTTTTAATTCCGCCTCCGAGAGCCGTCCGCTTGTGAAGGCGCTGCCGGGCGAATAGCCGGAGGAAGCCATGACGGCAATGTCGATATTGATCTCCTGCAGCATGCGCTCGGCCATCGGACCGGAACAGGAGAGCGTATTGGGGTTCAGCTGGCCTCCCAGCATCGTAACGTCATAACCCGGATGGCGTGCCAGTTCCGAAGCGATATTTGCGGCACTCGTTATAAAGTTATAATTTCCCTGGTGAATATAACGGAGCAGCGTAAAAGTGGTGCTTCCCGCATCAAGAAAAAAGGACTGGTCCGGCTGCATGAGGTCGGCGGCGATCAGGGCAATACTTTCTTTCTCACCCGTGTTCTGACGCGCGCGTCTCAGGAAATTGATCTCCTGACCCTGACCGTCTTCTCTTTCCGGTCCGGCCTGAGCCCCGCCCCGGAACCGTACGATTTTTCCGTCCGCTTCAAGCTTTTCAAGATCCCGCCAGAGCGTCATCGAAGAGCAGTCGCCGATCAGTTCCTGCAGCTGGCTGTTCCTCGCTTCACCGTGTTCATTTATAAAGTCGAGAATGGTCTGCTGCCGTTTATTTAGCATAAGAGCACCTCCGAAATGATAGAAACAATGAAAAATAACTGTTATATAACGGATTTATATAACAATTATAACACCGATATGTAAACCGTCAAGCAGAAAAGAAGGGCGGCCGTACGGCTGCCCTTCTCTTTCCGGTTGGAACTCATTTCGCTTTTTTACATTCCGCGTTCAGCAGAGCTTCTATCTTTTTCCGATCCGCGGGATCGAGCTCCTCCGTTTTCCCGGAAAAGAAATTCTCGACCACGCCCAGATGAACGCCTGTCTTATAATTGATCTTATAATCAATGATTCCGAGCCGTTCCTTGAGCTCGCGCATTTCCTGATTCGTCATCGCTTTCTCCTTTTTATCGCGTTCCTTTCGGCCTTTGCCCCTTACGCATCCGGCGAGGGACGGGACCTATTCGACCTCGATCTCCTTGATATTCATCTCATTGCCCTGCATCAGCCAGGTATTGCCGCTTCCGCAGTGAGGACAGGTTTTTCCGTACTGCACCGTGGGGTAAGTCTGTTTGCAGTCGTCGCACCAGGTGATGGCGGGGATCGTCTCACAGTGCAGCTTCGTCCCGGTAAATAGCGGGAACTTTTTGGTATACCAGTCCCAGTAACTGTAAAGATAGGAAGAGACGATGCCGGAGACTTCTCCGAATTCGAGGGTGACGGAACAGATCTTTTCCACGTCGTTTTCTTCAGCGATCCTGCTGACCTGTTTTACAACATAATTCACCAGACCGAGTTCATGCATACTGTCTCCTCCTTGGCAGGGTCAGGATCATGATTTCACGGTCCTGTCCGCGACTTTCTTTTTGACGATCCTGAGGCCTCTCTTCGCGGCATAAGCGCCGATGGCCTTGAATTTGTCTTCCGCCGGGATCATCTTCGAGTATGCGTCGCCCATGGCGCGCGTCAGATGGATCGCGTCGAATTTGCACTGGACCGTGCACATGCCGCAGCCGAGGCACTTGTTGGCATCGACAACGCTGCGTCCGCAGCTTAAGCATCTCGAAGCTTCGGACTTGATCTGCTCTTCGGTGAAGATGAGGCGTTCGTCGCTCATGGTGCGGACTTTGGACTTATCGATGCCCTTGACCGCGCGGGCCGGTTTCCTGTAAGCTTCCGGCGCAAGGACGATATCCTCTTTATTAAGAGGCGTGAAATGCCTTGTGTTGCGGTGGATCGTCAGGGACTGGCCTTCGTTGACGAAGCGGTGCAGGGAAACTGCGCCTTCCCGGCCGGTCGCCAGAGCATCGACGACGAATTTCTGACCGAGGTACGCGTCGCCGCCAACGAATATATCCGGCTCCGCCGTCTGCAGTGTGACCGGATCGGCGATCGCTGTTCCGTTGCGGTTGAATTCCACTTTGGTCCCTTTGAGGAGTTCCTTCCAGTCCACTCTCTGGCCAATGCAGAAGAGAACGGTCTCGCAGGATTCTTCCGTTGTAATGCTGTCGTCAAATTTAGGATCGAACCGGCCTTCCGCGTTCTTGACGGACGTGCATTTATGGAATTTGATCCCCGCACACTTGCCGTCTTCCGTAATGATCTCCGTCTGGCCCCAGCCGTCGTGGATCACGATGCCGTCTTCTTTGCAAAGATCCTGGTCTTCGGCGCCCATCGGCATTTCCGCATAGGATTCGAGGCAGTACAGGTGAACTTCTTCCGCTCCCTGACGGACCGCGGTGCGCGCGACGTCCGCGCCGATATTGCCGCCGCCGATGACGACGACTTTGCCGTGCAGTTTTTCAGCCGTTCCGAGATTGACCTGTTTGACGTAATCGACGCCGGACATGACGTTTTCGGCGTCGTCGCCCGGGATGTTCAGGCGGCCGCCGTTCTGCAGACCGACTGCCGCGAAGAAGCCCTTGAAGCCCTGCTCGCGGAGCTCGGGGATCGTGACGTCTTTGCCGACCTCAACGCCGCAGCGGATCTCGACACCCATCTCTTTGAGGATATCAATTTCCGCGTTGACAACTTCTTTTTCGAGACGGAAGTTCGGGATGCCGAGCGTCATCATGCCGCCCGGGACCGGCGCTTTTTCGAACACGACGGGAGAGTAGCCCTCGATGGCAAGGAAATACGCGCAGGCAAGACCTGCGGGACCGGATCCGATGATGGCGATCTTCTGGTCGAATTTTTCTCTTGTTGTGGAGACCATCGGCGGGACGTAGCGGTATTCCGCTTTCAGATCCTGCGCCGCGATGAACTGTTTGATATCGTCGATCGCGAGTGCTTCGTCCACGGTGCCTCTCGTGCATTCCAGTTCGCAGTATTTGTGGCAGATCGCTCCGCAGACAGCCGGGAACGGATTGTCGCGCTTGATGAGTTCCAGCGCTTCGCGGTATTTTCCCTCGCTCGCCATCTTGATGTAGCCCTGGATCGCGATGTGCAGCGGGCAGGCAGCTTTGCAGGGTGCCGTGCCGGTCGGCCAGGTCTGAATGACACCGTTTTCGTTCTTGTAATTCCAGTTCCACTTGTCTTCGCCCCAGACGTTGTCGGATGGCAGTTCCTGCTTCGGATACTCGATCTCGCCGTGCTTTGTGCAGAG
>DBVZ01000058.1:21536-34445 GCA_002308255.1 Lachnospiraceae bacterium UBA1251
TTGCCGCAGGCCACGCACTTCTCCGGATCAACTTCGGAGATGTAAGCCGAGCGGGACATGTTCGGGGTGTTGAAGAGCTGCGAGGTGCGGAGCGCGTTGCACACGCCTACCGCGCAGTTGCAAAGGCCGAAGATCTTATTTTCGCCGTCGATATTGGTGATCTGGTGGACGTAGCCTTTTTCTTCCGCTTTGTGCAGGATCTCCATCGCCTCGTCGTAAGTGATGTCGTGTCCCATGCCGGTCTCGCGGCAGTAGTCCGCGAAATCGCCGACGCCGATGCACCAGTACTGTTCGATATCGCCGGAGCCCTCACCGCGGATCCGCTGCTGTTTGCGGCAGGAGCAGATCCCGACGCCGATCTGGCCTTCATATTTTTTCAGCCAGTGGGAGAGATGCTCGATGTCAAGCGATTCGCACTGCGCGGGGATCGCCTGCTCGACGGGGATGACGTGCATGCCGATGCCGGCGCCTCCGGGCGGGACCATCTGAGTGATGCCCGCCAAAGGAAGATAGGTCATGCGTTCGAAGAAATCCGCGACCTGCGGGGTGACCGGCGAGATTTCCGGACGCATCGTCATGATCTCCGCGCTGCCCGGCACGAACATATCCAGTACCCAGCGTTTTTCATGATTCGGGTTCTTTCCGTCAAGGTTTTCAAAGTGCCATTCCACAAGACTCGCCTGGCACAGGGCTTCGAGCACGGTCTCCAGATGCCCGGCATCGTAGCCGCTCAGCTTCTGAAGCTGCGCGAATGTCTTGGGTTTGCGCTTGCCCATTTTCAGGGCGAGATCGAGACAGTCATCGGCGATCTCTTTGCCGTACCGGCGCTCCGCGTACTGCAGGCCGCAGTCGATGCCCCAGTATTCCGGAGATCCGGTCGATATTTTCTCAGCGCCGAGCAAGACTGCCGCGCGGTCCGTGATGATCTTGCCCAGTTTGAAGATCTTCTGATCACGGGTCATTTTTGCCATAAAACAGTTCCTCCCTTTCAAAAAGTTATTTCAGCCTGAATGGTTTACAGATGCGTGTCTTTTTGGATCCTGTCGTAGTGCTTGAGAAGGATCGGCTCGATCAGTGCCGTGAGCTTCATGTCAAGATTGAAAATATAGACCGTGAAAGTCACCGCAAAGAAGCCGAGTACTGCAAGAAGCAGTTTCAGAAATATTTTAAGCGGTTTTGACATAGTGTGTATCCTTTCTTACCACGACTGCTCGTCGTGCAGTACCTCGAGAGACGGGTCGATCGGTTCTTCGTTCATGACCGTACGCATGTACGTATTGACCTGGTCACGGACACCCTGACGGGAAATGATGCGGGGATCGAACAGGTCGTGCTGGACCCAGATCAGCGGGATCCCCTTTTCGCGGGCTTTTTCCTCGAACATGCCGTGCATGCCGTCGAGGGCTTTGCAGCTGATGTGTTCCCAGAGGATGACCATATCGGCGTTGAACATCTCGACGAATTCCCAGAGCTCGTCAAGCAGGACCTTGTAGCCGCCGTGCGTGCGGTTGCGCATGATCATGTTCTCGGTGAGCCACGCCATGTCGTAGTAAGCGGTCTCACGGTTCTCCGGCGTGTCCTCCTCTTTGAGGACGCGGGTCGAGACCATGGAGAGCATGTCGGTCAGCGGTACGATGCCCCAGCAGTTGAGGAGCCAGACGAGGAAATCCATGTAATAGTGGGACTGGACGCCCCAGATAATGGCGCGGTGGCGGTATTCCTTCGCGGCCATTTTTTTCTTTTCGTAGGCTTTCCTGGCAAGGGCGGTGATGCGGCGGTCCGCGGTCTCAAATTCCGGGATCTTGCCGCAGATCGCCATGTAGTTCGTCTCGGTGTACAGGGCGAGGTTGGAGCCGAAGACCTGCGGATAAGGCGTGCGGTTCATTTCCAGCCATTCCTGGCGGCACTGCGTCGCGAAGTTCACGCGGCGCGCACACTCGAAATAGTGCTTCCAGTCCCATTTTTCGCCGGTGTGCTCTTCGACGAACGCGATCGCGTTTTTGATCTCCTGTGCAGCGTAGTCCTGAACATCGTCTTCGCGGTGGCGAAGCGGGGCGGCGAGCTGGAAGACCGGGATGCCGTCTTCCTTTTCAAGACGCCGGGAGATTACGCCGTTCCCGAGCAGCGATCCGTCGCAGGTCGTATTGCACTGCAGTGCGCAAGCACCAAGTACAGGTGCGTCGTCATCGATCGAGACGCCGGCTTCCGCTTCGGGCATCGGGCAGACATCGCCGGCGAGGCCGAATTCCTGCGCGACATCGATGTAGTACTCCGCGGCATGCTGATTGAGAAGGACGGATACGTAAGTGGACGGGGTCTCGCGGCTTAAGCATTTCAGGTTCGGGAAGCCCATCATTACGGTCGTCATCTCGTTTTCATCGACCAGAACGACTTTTTTGGAGAATTCCTCGTCATTTCCGATGCGGCGGTCGCCCCGGAACAGGTTATCGAGGAGCTTCGCGACGTCGTCGATGATGAGGTCCTGCTCCTCGTGGCAGATGCGGAGATACTCGCCCCGAAGCCCCTGGGTATGACGGTCGACCATCATGGGGACCGCCAGATAATTGGCCATCCAGCGGTAGCGGAGCATCGCCTTGACATTGCGGGGCTTCATGACGAATTTTCCGAGAGTCATCATGATCTTAAGCCACCGCGAATAATCATACATGGTATCGGAAAAGCCGCGCCACTCGCGCCGTTTCCTCACTTTTCCGCCGTCAATATAAAAATCACCGAATCTGTCGGCGCCGACTTTCTTAGCCATTTGCGCCTCCTTTCTGGATCTTTTTGATCTCGATGCTTTCTACGAATGCCTGCACGCGGGTCCGCATCTGTCCGGCCGAGGTGCCGATGTTGTACGGACGGTCGACGGCAAGGACCGGATAGTCATATTCCTCGCGGAGAATGTGGGAACCCAGCATTTTCTCGTAAGCCCAGGGATCGCAGAATTTCATCTGTTCGTAAATGATGCCGTCCGCCCCGTATTCTTTCGCGAGATCGGCGACGTAAATGCGGCGGAGATCCATTTTCGAGGAATCCATGTAGCGCGGGCACTGTCCGCGGTACATGTACTGCCGGCAGATCTGCGTCAGTGCATCCTCGTCGTCCGTAAGGACGATCGGATCGCGTCCGGGGAACGAGCCGCAGCAGAATCGGTCCGCGCACACATAGGCGCCGCTCTCCTCGACGAGTTTGATGAAATCGATGTCATCGATCTCGGAACCGGCTACAAGGACGCGGGCGCGGAACGGGGATTTTTCGTCGGGTTCCCTCGTCCTGAGCTGTTCCAGCGTCTCTTCGAGAAGCGGGATCAGGAGATCTTTGGGAGCCGCGTAGGTTGCGAGGGTGATGAGGTGGAATTCGTACCCCGTGATGCGCGGGTTCTCCTCTTTCCGGAAATCCCCGATCGCCCGGATGAGTTCGCACAGATGATTATGCTCCGCGACGGCGGCACGGATCGCTTCCTCCGAAATATCGATGCCGTAATTTTCAGCAAGCGGTTTCAGGATGTGATTGCGGCACTGCACGGTGTAGAGTGCAAGACCGTTGTCGTCGGCCTTCATCGGGATCTCCATGTACTCGTAGAAAAACTTGTCTTTCCCTTTCCCGAGCGCGGAGAGCAGTTCCATATTTTCCACGCAGCGGTTCATCATGGAACAGCCGTCCGGCGTAATGATGGCATCCGCGAAATTAAAGCCGCCTTCGATCGCCCTCTCGAGCAGGGCGCGGCTGTATTCGCATAAGAAACTGGTGAGATAATAGGTGGCGATCTCCATGGAGCCGGTCCTCGGCGCACGGAGTCTCGCGGAAAAGGTCCCCGCGAGATTCAGAAGGGGTTCGGGTGTATTTTCGCAGGTATAGGCGATACAGATCCTGCCGCCCTGCTGTGCCTTCCGGATGAGTTCGTTGTTGGCCTCCAGCAGAAGTTTTTCAAAGAAGGCCAGATGTTTCAGGTCTTTCACGGTTTGCTCTCTCTCTGGCCGGGGAACCCGTTCCCGGCCGGTGTGGGCAGCGGATAAAGCCTGGCGCTGCGTCGTTAATGGAAACTGCGGACCTTTTGATTAATGACTATAATCTTCCTATATTAAACTATTAAATCAAGTTTAAAACCTGCGGAAACGAAAGTCAAACAGTTGGTTTCCGTAATAGTGCATAAAAATTGTTTGCTGTAATTATTCAAGATGTTCCCGGAGCCTGGCCGGATGCATTAAAAGCCCGAGATTCCTATTGGAAATATGCATCATCTGGGATAAAATGATACCATTCAGACGGAATATCCATTGAGAAACAGAGGATAAAGAGATGCCCGGTATTGAAGAAAAAGAAAAAAAACTGAGAGAGGTCTTTCGGGAGATGAAGAGTGTCGCTGTCGCGTTCTCTGGCGGCGTGGATTCGACCTACATGCTCGCCGTCGCATCGGAGGAACTCGGAGAAAATGCGGTCGCAATCACCTCCGTGTCGGAGATCTTTCCTATGAGAGAGCAGAGAGAGGCGGAACTGTTCTGTGAGGAGAAAGGGATCCGTCAGGTCCGGCTTTCCGTCAGGGCATTGGAGACGCCGGGCTTCAGGGAAAATCCGAAAGACCGGTGTTATCTCTGCAAAAAGGCGATCTTCTCGAAGATCCTTTCCGTCGCGGAAGAAAACGGTCTTGCCTGTGTCGCGGAAGGCTCCAATATGGACGATATGAGTGATTACCGGCCGGGACACCGCGCTGTCAGCGAACTCGGGATCCGGAGCCCGCTCAGGGAAGCGGGCCTTTACAAGGCAGAGATCCGGGAACTCTCAAAGGCAATGGGGCTCCCGACCTGGGATAAGCCCTCGTTTGCCTGCCTCGCTTCCCGCTTCGTCTACGGGGAGACCATTGACGAGCAGAAACTCCTGATGGTGGAAAAAGCGGAACAGCTGCTTATGGATCTCGGTTTCCGGCAGATGAGGGTGAGAATTCACGGTATGTCGGCAAGGATCGAGCTTCTGCCGGAGGAGATCGCAAAGGCCGCACAGCCGGATATCCGGAAACAGATCGCGGAAGCGTTCAAAGAGATCGGCTTTGCGTATTCTGCGCTGGATCTTGAGGGATACCGGACCGGCAGCATGAACCGGACGATTCCGGACAGCGAGGGATGAGAAAAAGAATCTGAGCGGTGGGCACATGAGTCAGTTTGAGAGAACGGAGCTCCTGATCGGGGAAGATAATATTGAGAAACTAAAGAAATCGAGAGTCGCCGTATTCGGGATCGGCGGCGTGGGAGGCTATGTCGTGGAAGCGCTTGCCCGCGCCGGAATCGGCACGCTGGATCTGATCGACAATGATACGGTCTGTGAAAGCAACCTGAACCGTCAGATCATCGCGCTGCACTCCACGCTCGGTATGCGCAAGACGGAAGCGGCAGCTGCCCGTGTGAAGGATATCAATCCGGAGATCAGGGTCATTGTGCATGATTGTTTTTATCTGCCCGAAAATGCGTCGGAATTCGATTTTTCCGCTTATGATTACATTGTTGACGCAGTCGATACCGTGACGGCAAAGATCGATATCATTCTCCGTGCGCAGGAGGCGGGCGTGAGAGTGATCAGTTCCATGGGAACGGGGAACAAGCTTGACCCGGCACAGTTCCGTGTCAGTGATCTTTTTAAAACGGAAATGGATCCTCTCGCGAAAGTGATGCGCCGCGAGCTGAAAAAGAGGGGCGTAAAACGCCTGAAAGTCGCGTATTCAAAAGAAGAACCGGTCAGGACAGGGCAGCGGACGCCCGGCAGCATCTCCTTTGTGCCGCCCTGCGCGGGACTTATCATAGCGGGAGAAGTTGTAAGAGATCTGATCGGCATCAACTGAAGAGAAGAGAGGGAAAATGGCTTCCAACATCGGACAGGGAACAGAAAAACTGTATTATGCCGACGCCTATATGCGCAGTTTCGAAGCAGAAGTGATCAGCTGCAGCGAACTGTGCCGGAAGGGAGATCCGGAAGGGGCGCCGCGTTATGCCGTAGTGCTGGACCGGACAGCGTTTTTTCCGGAAGAAGGGGGACAGAGCCCCGACAGAGGAACAATAACGCCTGCGGACACGGGGACAGATTCCGGAGGAGTTTCGGACGGGCAGGCGGAAAC
Source organism: Lachnospiraceae bacterium UBA1251 (assembly GCA_002308255.1). Classification (GTDB taxonomy): domain Bacteria; phylum Bacillota; class Clostridia; order Lachnospirales; family Lachnospiraceae; genus Chordicoccus. The sequence goes on from DBVZ01000058.1 coordinate 27,643, forward strand.
GGGCGGGAAGGCAGCAAAAGTCCTTGACGTGCAGATCCGGGAAGGCGTGATTACTCATGTGACGGACCTGCCGTTTAAGGAAGGATCCGCGGTGCGCGGAGAACTGGATTTCGAACACCGTTTTTCCAATATGCAGCAGCATTCCGCGGAACATATCTTCTCCGGGCTCGTACACAGCCGCTGCGGTTTTGAAAATGTCGGCTTCCATCTGAGCGATACGGAAGTGACGATGGATTATTCCGGGGCTTTCACCGAGGAGACGGCTGCGGAACTGGAAATGGAAGTGAACAGGGCAGTCTGGAAGAACCTGCCGTCCGTGCAGAAGTTCCCGACGGAAGAAGAGCTTGCGGGTATTGCTTACCGCAGCAAGATCGAGATCGACGGCCAGGTGCGCCTGATCATTTACCCGGGATACGATATCTGTGCCTGCTGTGCGCCGCATGTTGCAAAGACCGGAGAGATCGGTATTTTTAAAGTGATCTCCCTGCAGAATTACAAGGGCGGCGTCCGGGTCCATATGCTGGCGGGAAAAAGGGCTTTTGAGTACCTTGCGGCAGAACACGGAATCCTTACGCGGACAGCCAGGTTCCTGTCAACGTCTGCGGACCTTGTGCCGTCAAGAGTCGAGGCGATGAAGAATGAGGTCTTTGAGACAAAGAAAGCTCTTGCGGCGGCGGAGACGGAACTGCTGGGAGAGAAGATCCGCAGCATTCCGGAAGAGCAGGAGAATGTCTGCCTGATCACGAAAGGACTGGATTCCGCGAGCATCCGCAATGCGGTCAACGAGCTCATGGAGCGCCACCGCGGATTCTGCGCCGTGTTTGACGGCGATGACACAGCCGGCTACCGTTACTGTCTCGGATGCGCGGCGGGAGAACCCGTGCGGACGATGCAGAAGTGCCTGCAGGAGACATTCGGTGCGAAGGGCGGCGGAAAACCGCCGATGATGCAGGGGTCCGTCATGGCGCCGGGCGAAAAGATCGAAAAACTGTTCCGGGATCTGAAACTGGTCTGAACGCACGTAGAGACGGCGGAAGGAAAAACCCGCGGATTGACAAAGCGCTCTCCCCAATTTATGATACAGAATTAAAAATACGGCAGGAGCAAACATATCATGGAAAACCTGATCAAAATACTTGAAAACGAACTGCGCCGCGCTTTTTCCGGAGCAGGATATGACGAGGGGTATGCCAGGGTCGTGGCATCCAACCGCCCGGATCTGTGCGAATTCCAGTGCAACGGCGCCATGGCTGCGGCTAAGCAGTATCATAAAGCGCCGATCATGATCGCGAAGGACGTGATCGCCGCACTTTCGGAAAACAATAATACCGCGGAGAACGCCGTGTTCGGGAAAGCGGAAGCAGTGAATCCGGGATTTATCAATCTGGATGTGTCCCCGGCTTTTCTGGCAGGGTATCTTATGCAGATGGCGTCAGATCCCCGGACCGGGATCACGCAGGCAGAAAGCCCCCGGAAGATCATCATCGACTACGGCGGACCGAACGTCGCAAAGCCGCTGCATGTCGGCCATCTGCGTTCGGCGATCATCGGGGAATGCTTAAAGAGACTCGGACGGGCCCTGGGGCATGAAGTGATCGGCGACGTGCATCTGGGAGACTGGGGGCTGCAGATGGGGCTTCTCATCACGGAAATGCAGGAGCGCAGGCCGGATCTTCCGTATTTTGACGAGAGTTATGACGGCGAATACCCGGAAGAGCCGCCCTTCACGCTTTCCGAGCTCGAGGAGATGTATCCCGCAGCTTCCGCAAGATCGAAAACCGATGAAGAATACAGGGAGAAGGCGCTTGCGGCAACACAGGCCCTTCAGGCGGGACGCCGCGGCTACCGTGCGTTCTGGAAACATATCGTCACGGTCTCCGTAGCGGACCTCAAGGCGAATTATGAGAATCTGAATGTCCATTTCGACCTCTGGAAGGGTGAGGCGGACGTGCAGCCCTATATTCCGGATATGATCGCTGATTTTGAAGCGCGCGGCATCGCGCATGCCGACCAGGGAGCGCTCATTGTCGATGTCGCGGAGGAGAGCGATACCAAGGAGATCCCGCCATGCATTGTCCGGAAATCCGACGGTGCGGCGCTCTACGCAACGACCGATCTTGCGACGATCCTGGAACGACAGATGCTTTATGCGCCGGACGAGCTCATTTACCTCACCGATAAGCGCCAGGAAATGCACTTTGTGCAGGTCTTCCGCGTCGCGAAAAAAGCAGACCTGGTACCGGAACATGTGAAACTGAGGCATCTTGGATTCGGCACCATGAACGGAAAAGACGGGAAACCGTTCAAGACACGCGAGGGCGGCGTCATGCGTCTCGAGTATCTCATCCGGGATATCAACGAAGAGATGGAGAGAAAGATCCTCGAGAACCGGAACGTCCGGGAGGAAGATGCGGAAGAAACTGCCCGCATCGTGGGACTGGCTGCGCTGAAATACGGGGACCTGTCCAATCAGGCGACGAAAGACTACATATTTGATATAGAGAAGTTTACGTCATTTGAGGGGAATACCGGCCCCTATATCCTTTATACGATCGTACGGATCAAATCGATCCTGGAAAAATACGAAAATGAAACCGCCGGAAAAGGAGAGAACGGAAAGACAGCCGAAGAGGAAATTCTACCGCCGAAGAGTGCCGCGGAAAAGAAACTGATGCTGTCATTGACCGGATTCGGAGAGGTTCTGGCAGGTGCTTTCGAAGATCTGATGCCGCACCGGATCTGTCAGTTTATTTATGAACTGGCAAATGCGTTCAATTCTTTCTATCATGAAACCAAGATCCTCGCGGAAGAAGACGCGGTGCAGCAGGCATCCTGGATCGCACTTCTGAGGCTGGTGAAAAACGTGATGGAGAAAGGAATCGACATTCTCGGATTTGAAGCGCCGGAACATATGTGACGGACGGGGGATTCATCAAAAATTCACTAAATGTCGGGGATCTATTCGTTGCATCCGTATCGTAAATATGGTATGTTGAGAGCAGCAATACAACAGTTTTTGGCAGAGTAGGTGCCGATGCGTAAAGTGTCCGCCGGACAGGGAGTTGCCGGAGGAACGAAAGCTGAAGAGCTTGCGGTATCGGTTTCCGCATCCCGCTGCTGCATATCGGGTTTAACCTCCTTATGTAGTAAGGATACTGCAGGAAGGAGGTTTTATTATGTCCGGAACAAAGAGAAAACTCACGATTCAGCAGATCACGATCAACGCGATGCTCGCGGCAGTCTGCGCGGTCCTCGGCTACTTTGAAATCAATACGATGAATCTGAAACTCTCTTTCGAGAGCTTTCCCGTGATTCTGGCGGGAATGATGTTCGGGCCTCTTAACGGTGCTCTGGTGGGAGGCATCGGAACCCTGATCGGGCAGATGGTCAAGTTCGGTCTGGAGCTCAGCACGCCGCTGTGGGTCATCCCCTATATCATCGTCGGATGGGTGGTCGGTCTTTACGCGAAGAAAGCCACTTTTAACAATTCCACGAAGGAGATCCGGTTCATTATGTTCGGATCGGAGCTTCTCGTATTTATCCTGAACAGGATCTCGCTGTTTTTCTACAGCAAACTTCTTTTCGGCGCGTTCTCCCTCGCTTTTGTGACGGGAACGATGCTGCCGAGACTCGGCATCGCTATTGCGAAAGGACTGGCTTACAGCATCATTACGCCGACGATCCTGAGAAGGCTCTCCTCGATCACGCATAACGGAGGAAGATAAAGATCATGACGATGCAGGAAGTACTCGACTACGTCAATACTTATGTCTGGAGCACATTCCGCCTCGGGCTGGAACGGACGGAGGAACTTCTTCACAGGCTGGGAGATCCCCAGAAACAGCTGAAATTCATTCACGTGGCGGGAACCAACGGAAAAGGCAGCATCTGTGCCATGACCGAACGGATCCTGCGGGAAGCGGGATACCGCACGGGATTCTATCCCTCCCCGGAGATCGAGACCTTCACGGAGCGGATCCGCGTGAACGGCGAATACATTCCCGAAGCGGATCTCACGCGGATCACGGAAATCGTTGCACGGGAAGCGGACGCCATGGAAGATCATCCGAGCCAGTTCGAACTTGTCACGGCAATCGGGCTTGTTTATTTCGCGGAGCGCAAATGCGACTTCACCGTGCTGGAAGTGGGCATGGGAGGCGCACTTGATTCCACAAATGTCATAGATGCCCCGGAAGTGGCGGTCCTGACGAATATCGGACTCGATCACACGGACTATCTCGGGGATACTATTGAGAAGATCGCTGCGACAAAGTGCGGGATCATTAAGCCCGGATCGTCTGTGGTCAGTTATGCAAGCGAACCGGCAGCGATGAAAGTGATCAGGGAAGTGTGCGCGGAAAAGGGAGACCGGCTCTATGAGTCACCGTCACCCGAGCCCCTTTCCCACGACCTTGGAGGACAGAGGTTCCGCTGCGGCGGGCAGGAATATGAACTCGCTCTTTTAGGAGCACACCAGCTCCGGAACGCGGCAGCGGTCCTGGCTGTCGTGGAAGCGCTGCGGGACCGCGGATATACGATCCCGGAAGAAGCGGTGCGGAAAGGGTTCGCGAAAGTCGAATGGCCGGTCCGATTTGAGGTGCTTTGCAAAGATCCGGTTTTTGTTCTGGACGGCGGACACAATCCGCAGTGCGCGGAGGCGCTGGTGGAGAACATCGAGGCGTATCTTCCGCGGGAGCTGACTTTCCTGATCGGAATGCTGGCGGACAAGGATTACCGCCGGGTACTGGAACTGCTTGCACCGTACGGGGCAAACTACATCTGCATCACGCCGGACAGTCCGAGAGCGCTTCGCGGTTCCGAACTGGCAGAAGTGATCAGAGAGGAAAAAAAGGGCGGGAAATTCCCGGGAATCATAACAAGTTTTGAAAATATTGAAGACGCGGTCCGTGCCGCCGTGGAATGCGGCAGACCGGTGGTCGCCTTCGGGTCCCTCTATTCGGCGGGAAAGATCCGGCGGCTCTTCCGGGAAATGTTTCTCTCCGAATAAAAAGGGGCTGCATCGAATCATTTACGTAAAAAACATACAGAAAGGACAATACTGTTTTGTGGAGAACGATTCTATTTGATCTGGACGGAACACTGGTCGACTCCACCGAAGGCATGGTGAGAAGCGTTCAGAACGCCTTGTATTCGGTGGGAAAGACGGAGACGGACATGCGGAATCTGCGCCGTTTCATCGGTCCTCCGCTCCGGCAGGCCTTCCGAGAGTACGCCTCCCTTACGGAAGAAGAAGCGGACCGTGCGGCAGAGGCATACCGCGCGTTTTACAATACACAGGGAATGTATATCGCTTCGGCCTATCCGATGGTGCGGGAGATGCTTTATGCCCTGAAAAGGGCGGGAATGACACTGGGTGCGGTAACATCGAAGGAGACGGCACAGGCTGTGCGCACGCTGCAGGATCTGCAGCTCGCGCAGTTTTTTGACGTGATCATCGGATGCAGGCCGGACGAAACGGACGTGCCCAAGGGAGCCCTGATCGAGCAGGCGCTCACGGTGCTCGGCAGGCAGAATGCCAGAGAAGAAGTCGTATTCGCCGGAGACCGCTTTTATGACATGCAGGCTGCCCGGGGAGCCGGGATCGGCGCGGTCGGCGCCGCGTACGGCTACGGGAGCGCGGAGGAACTGATCGACAGCGGTGCGGGCTGCGTCGCGGGAAATGTGACCGAACTTGCCAGGATCCTTCTTCGCGGCGGGCAGCCGGTCCGCCGGGGAAATGCGGGAGCGCCGGTGACGTTCGGACAGAAGTTCCTGCAGATCCTGATCCCGCTCCTCATCTGGTTCGGGATCACCAATATCATCTCCGCGATCGGGGGAGCCGTGTACGGCGTGATCAAAGTCGGAGAGTACGCTTCCTCCGGCCAGGACATCTCCAATGCCGGACAGGCGATCCTTCAGGAGCTGATGAATTCGGATATTGCCGCGCTCAACATGATCCTGTCCGGGATCGGCAGTCTGGTCTCGATTCCGGTCATGTTCGCGATCTTTAAGAAAGATACGCTCCGGATGACCGGAAAGAAGACATCTCTGCGCGCGGAGAAGAAGCCGGGCTGGTTCAATGCTCTGACGGCTTTATTCATGGGATTCGGCATTTCCGTTACGATCAATATCATCATCGCGGTTACTCCCATCGGGGAGTGGATGTACGAAATGAATCCGGACCGCTACGACATGCTGAGCAGCCTGCCGCCGTGGGGAATGTTTATCGTGACCTGTCTGCTCGCGCCGATTTTGGAAGAACTGCTCTTCCGGGCAGTGATCTTCCGGAGAATGAGACAGTTTACCGGCTATATGACCGCGGCATTTGTTTCGGCTCTGCTGTTCGGGATTGTTCATTTCGACGTCGTGACGGGAATCGCCGCGTTTATTATCGGTGTGATCATGGCAATGCTTTATGAGTACACCGGCAGTATTTTCACATCGATGCTTTTCCATTTCGGATTCAATCTGTATTCGGTCGTGATCGAGCTCCTGCATCTGGAGGAAATGCCGGAACAGCAGCAGTATACCGCGATTCTCATCATTCTTGCCGCAGGCGTGCTCATGACCGCCGCAAGCCTGTTCGTTTTCCTGAAGAAGAACAGGAATCAGGCTTGACGATGGGAAATGCTGATGTTATAATCAGCGATGCTGTAAAAATAAGGAAACACATATGTGGATTTGGATATCCGGTGCCGCGAATGCGGTCTTATCCAACGGAAGCATATGGGAGAACAACCAAAAAGGAGAAGAAACATGAGTGTAATTTCCATGAAACAGCTGCTCGAAGCAGGCGTCCATTT
>DBVZ01000114.1:0-1183 GCA_002308255.1 Lachnospiraceae bacterium UBA1251
GACATGTCTGTTCTTTACGATAATGAAGATACGATAGCCGCTGTCTCGACGGGCATTTCGCCGGGCGGGATCGGGATCGTGCGCATCTCCGGTCCGGATGCGGTCCGCTGTGCGGACCGGCTGCNNGGAGCGGGAAGCGGCTTTCGGAAGCGGAAAGCCATACGATCCACTACGGAACGATCGTGGAAAACGGAGAGATGCTGGACGAAGTCCTGGTAAGCGTCATGCGGGCGCCCGGAACCTATACCCGGGAAGATGTCGTGGAGATCAACTGTCACGGCGGGATCTTTGTTCTGCAGAAAGTCCTGCAGGCGGTGCTCCGGAACGGCGTTCGCCCCGCGCAGCCGGGAGAATTTACGAAAAGAGCTTTTCTGAACGGAAGGATCGACCTGACGCAGGCGGAAGCGGTCATGGATCTGATCAGCGCGGATAACGAGTACGCGGAAAAAAGCGCGGTCGCCCAGCTGAAGGGAGCCATGAAGGAAGCGGTACTCTCCTGCCGGGAACGGATCCTGTATGAGACCGCCTACATCGAAGCGGCTCTGGATGATCCGGAGCATTACGACCTCACGGGATACAGTGACGAGCTGTACGGAAAACTGCAGAAGATCCTTGCGGAACTGCAGACGCTGTACAGCACCTCCGATGACGGAAAGATCATGCGGGAAGGCATCGCCACGGTGATTCTCGGACGTCCGAACGTCGGAAAATCGACCCTCATGAATGTCCTCAGCGGGACCGATACGGCCATCGTGACGGAAATAGCGGGTACCACCCGTGATGTGTTGGAAGAAAAGATCTCCATAGGCGGCGTACCCCTGCGAATGATGGATACGGCGGGCATCCGCAGCACGGAGGACATCATTGAGAAGATCGGGGTCGAAAAGGCTCTGAAATGTGCGGAAAACGCGGACCTGATCCTGTACGTCCTGGATGCGGCGTCCCCGTTCTCCGGGGAGGACAGGGAGCTCCTTGCGAAGCTTTCCGGGAAGAAAATGATCGTTCTTCTGAATAAATCGGACCTCGAACAGAAAACAGGGGAAGCGGAAGTCAGCGCCGCGGCGGACGCACCGGTCATCGCCGTATCGGCAAAAGAAAACCAGGGGATCGAACAGCTGCGGGATTATGTGCTGGATCTGTTTCTCGGAGGAGAAGTCAGATTCAACGAACAGGTTTACATAAC
>DBVZ01000114.1:1211-4822 GCA_002308255.1 Lachnospiraceae bacterium UBA1251
GAGTCGATCCGCGGCGGAATGCCCGAAGATGTCTATACGGTCGATCTCATGGATGCCTATCAGTCTCTCGGAAAGATCATCGGCGAGGAGACCGGCGAAGACCTGATCAATGAGATTTTCAGCAAGTTCTGCATGGGAAAATAAAAAATGAGTGAATACAGACAGGAAGAATTTTATGATGCTGCCGTTGTAGGGGCAGGCCATGCGGGCTGCGAGGCGGCGCTCGCCTGCGCGAGGCGCGGCCTTCGGACGATCATCTTTACGGTCAGTGTGGATTCGATCGCTCTCATGCCCTGCAATCCGAATATCGGAGGCACTTCAAAAGGGCATCTCGTGCGGGAAGTCGACGCGCTCGGCGGAGAAATGGCCAAAAATATCGACAAGACCTTCATCCAGTCGAAAATGCTCAACCGCTCCAAAGGACCGGCCGTGCATTCCCTGCGCGCGCAGGCCGATAAACAGGAATACAGCCGCTCCATGAGGAAAGTCCTGGAAAACCAGGACAATCTGGTGATCTCGCAGGGTGAAGTCTCGGAACTGATCGTGGAGGACGGCACGGCAAAAGGAGTGAAGACCCGCTCCGGAGCCGTTTATCATACGAAAGCAGTCATCCTGTGCACCGGCGTCTATCTGAAGGCGCGCTGCATTTACGGCGACGTCAGCACGAATTCCGGTCCGAACGGTCTTCTTCCGGCAAATTATCTGTCGGAATCCCTGCTTAAAAACGGGATCCGGCTGGTGCGCTTCAAGACGGGAACGCCGGCCAGGATCGATAAAAGAAGCATTGATTTTTCGAAAATGTCGATCCAGCCCGGAGATGTCCCGGTAGAACCGTTTTCTTTCTCCACGGACCCGGCGGACGTTCAGATCGAACAGGTGCCGTGCTATCTGACGAACACGACGCCGGAAACGCACGAGATCATCCGGGCTAATCTGGACCGGTCCCCGCTTTATGCCGGAGTGATCCACGGAACAGGCCCCAGATACTGCCCTTCCATCGAGGACAAAGTGGTGCGCTTTGCCGAAAAAGAACACCATCAGGTCTTTATCGAGCCCGAGGGACGCTATACCAATGAGGTATATATTGACGGCATGAGCAGTTCTCTGCCGGAAGACGTCCAGGTCAGAATGTACCGCTCCGTGCCGGGACTCGAAAACGCCCATATCGTCCGGCCGGCATATGCGATCGAATACGACTGCATTGATCCTAGACAGCTTAAGAATACGCTGGAATTCAAAGCCATACGGGGCCTGTTTGCCGGAGGGCAGATCAACGGCAGTTCCGGCTATGAGGAAGCAGCCGCGCAGGGCCTTCTTGCGGGCATCAATGCCGGTCAGTACATCTTCGGAAAAGAAGCGGTCACCATCGACCGCTCGGAAGGATACCTCGGCGTACTGGTCGATGACCTTGTGACGAAGGAAAACCTGGAACCGTACCGCATGATGACTTCCCGGGCCGAGTACCGTCTCCTGCTCCGTCAGGATAACGCGGACTTAAGACTTCGGGAAAAAGGATATCAGGCCGGTCTCATCACGCAGGAACAATATGATGCTCTCCTGCTGAAAAAGAAACAGATCGCGGAAGAAACGGAACGCGTGAAAAGAACAAGGATCCCGCACAGCGAAGAACTGGACCGTTTCCTTGAGGAGAACGGAAGCATTGTCACCGGCGCCGGCTTTACCGCGGCGGAACTGATCAGAAGACCGGAACTGTCCTATGATCTTCTGGAACCGCTTGATCCGGGACGGCCGGAACTGCCGAAGGATGTACGGGAGCAGGTCAATATCGAAATAAAATACGAAGGATACATCCGGAGACAGAAAAAACAGGTGGAAGCCTTTAAAAAGATGGAGACGAGAAGGATACCCGAGGACATTGATTACCGCGATGTGGGGAGCCTTCGACTCGAAGCGCGCCAGAAACTGGAACGCTTCCGCCCTTCCAGCATCGGACAGGCCTCCAGGATCGCGGGCGTTTCTCCAGCGGATATCTCTGTTCTTCTGGTCTATCTTGAAAAACAGGCGTATGCACGCAGAAGGACGGAAGCCTGAAAGAAGAAAGGAATTCCGAAGAGCCTATAATTCGTTTTGAATATTAACATAATATCAAATATTGTAAGTAAGACGATACTTTTTGGTACTGTAATGAAAAAAAGGAGTCTTCAGAACGCCAAATATCATGATCGTATCGGATGAGAACAGGAAATCAATACTAAAAAATGCGCTGAATGACAGCGGCATATCCGTATCGGAAGAGATGATCGGACAGCTGCTCTTCTTTCATGATCTTCTGGTGGAAAAAAACAGGGTCATGAACCTGACTGCAATTACGGATCTTGAGGAAGCGGCCTGGAAGCATTATGCGGACAGCCTTGCCATTCTTAAATTTATTGATCTGAAAAATACAGAAACGATGCTGGATGTCGGCAGCGGGGCGGGCCTTCCGGGGATCCCGCTGAAGATCTGCTGCCCATGGGTCCGTGCCGTTCTTCTTGATTCCGTGGGTAAAAAGGTTAACTTCCATCAGGAAGTATTTGAAAAGATGGGGCTCGAGGGAATCATCTCCGTCCATGCCCGCTCGGAGGATGCTGCACATACCGCATGGATGAGAGAAGGATTTGATCTGGTCACTGCAAGAGCAGTCTCAAATTTGACGACTCTTGCGGAATACTGTCTTCCCTTTGTAAAAGAAGGAGGAATCTTTGCTGCTTACAAAGCGGAAACGGCAGAAAGTGAAATAAAAGAAGCTGAAAAAGCTTTGAAAATACTGGGAGGATCAGTGGAAGCCGTTGAGAACTACAGGATCGGCGAGAACAATCGAAATCTGATCCAAATTCGAAAAATTCATCCGACACCGAAAAAATATCCCAGAAAAGCAGGCGTGCCTCTGAAAATGCCGATTCGATAAGGTGCCGGCACCGCTCCAAATAAACGGCAGATTCATCTGTTGATGAGAAAAGAGGAGGAATGTTTCACGTGAAACATTCCTCCTCTTGATGTGGTACAAATAATAAAAATTATGTTCCCTGTCTTTATAGCAGAAAAATGTTTCACGTGAAACATTTTGTCATAGACGATGTGCAGAGGAAGTGCTAAAATAAACTACTGAATTCCTGGCTCTGATCGAAAAGTAATACACAGGAGTAAATATGGGGAAAATCATAGCTGTATCAAACCAAAAGGGAGGCGTCGGAAAGTCGACGACTGCCATTAATGTTTCGGACTGCATGGCCGCAAAGGGAAAGAAGATCCTCGTTGTGGATATGGATCCGCAGGGAAATACGACGAGTGGACTGGGTGTTTCAAAGGCTGATCTCGAGAGTTCGGTCTATGATCTCCTTTCCGGAAGAAAGGAAGCAAAAGACGTTGTTTTAAAGACGGACTTTGAAAATCTTTTTCTGATCCCTTCCAATGAAGACCTTGCCGGTGCGGAAATAGAGCTGATGGACGAGGAAAACAGAGAAACAAGGCTGAAAGAAGCACTCTCTTCCGTAAAAAAGACATATGACAGGATCATTATTGACTGTCCGCCGTCTCTTTCCTTACTGACCATCAATGCGCTGACCGCTGCGGATTCGGTGCTCATACCGATCCAGTGCGAATACTATGCG
>DBVZ01000114.1:4889-5147 GCA_002308255.1 Lachnospiraceae bacterium UBA1251
ATTTACCATGTATGATGCCAGAACAAGACTTTCTCAGGAAGTGGTACAGACGGTAAAGGACAATCTTGACGTGAAGATCTTCAAAACTGTTATCCCGAGAAACGTCAGGCTGGCGGAGGCGCCCAGTTACGGGATGCCGGTAAACCGGTATGACCGTTCTTCAACCGGGGCGATCGCTTACCGGAAACTGTCCAAGGAAATTCTGAAAGCGGGAAAGGAGAAATAAATGGCTGTAAAACGAGGTGGTCTCGGAAGAGG
>DBVZ01000065.1:0-5472 GCA_002308255.1 Lachnospiraceae bacterium UBA1251
TATCTTATGTCAACCGTTGTGACGCGCTCCCTTCGGAAACTTTCGAAAGCGAGCCGGGAGATCGCCTCCGGAAATCTTTCTTACCGGACCAATATCCCGACGGAGGATGAGATCGGGATGCTCTCGCGCGATTTTGACCGGATGGCGGAGAATCTTGAGGAGAATATCAGCCGGATCCGGGAGGAGGCGGAGAAAAAAGAACAGTTCATGGGGGCGTTTACACATGAACTGAAGACGCCGATGACGTCGATCATCGGGTACGCGGACCTGATCCGCTCCCAGTCCCTCACACCCGAGGAACAGGCGGATGCGGTGAATTATATTTTTTCGGAAGGAAAACGGCTTGAGAACATGTCGCTGAAGCTCCTCGACCTGTTCGTGGCCGATAAGAACGAGATCCGGCGGCAGCCCGTTTCTCCGGCGGCACTTCTTGAGGATATTACGGAACACCTGAAGCCGGTCTACGAAAAAGCAGGCATCCGGATCCTCTCTCGGAGCGAGACCGGAAAATGCTGCGTCGAGCCCGATCTTTTCCGCACGCTTCTTATCAATCTGCTGGATAATGCCCGGAAAGCGATGCCGGACGGCGGGGAGATCCGGGTCAGCGCGGAGGAAAAAGACGGGGCTTGGCAGTTTACGGTCGCCGATACCGGTAAAGGAATGGAGCCGGAAGAACTGAAACACATAACGGAGGCTTTCTACCGCGTCGATAAAGCCAGGGCGCGGCAGGAGGGAAGCGCCGGTCTCGGACTTGCACTTTGCGAGAAGATCGTGTCGCTTCATCAGGGCACAATGGATTTTGAGAGCGAGCCCGGGAGAGGGACGACGGTCTGTGTGCGGATCCCTTCGGAGACGGCTGCGGATCCGGATGAGAAAGGGGTGATCGCGGATGCGGGATAAAGCGAAAGCGGACAGGCTCCGCCGCAGGGCCGTAAGAGACCTGATCGCCGCCGCGGTCCTGATCGTCGTCGTGCTGGCTTATTTTATTCCGGGCGTCACCGCCGGGGTGCAGGATCTTGCGCTTGCCAGGAGAAAAAACAGCTATAAGACGGAAGCGGTCCGCTTCGCGTCGGAATCCGCCCATCTTGCGGAGCGCATCCGGATGGTCCGTTCCTTTGACAGCGGGCAGATCGATTTTGTCGAGCTTCAGGCAGGACAGAAAATGGACCGGGAGACGGCTGAAAAAACAGCGCTGGAAGAGGCCGGAAAACTCCTGGATTTCGACGTCGCGGAAGAGTATCGGAAAATCCTGGCTTATTACAGAGATGTGATCGGGTCGGGAAGCTGGTACGCCGATTCGGCCGTCGGTATGACGGTCAGCCCCGTTCTGCGGGAGCCTTTTATCGTCTGGGTGAGTTCTTTTACCTTTGAAGACGGGTTTGATCTGTTTGTACTCCTCGATGAGAGCAGCGGAAAAATTCTCAGTCTGGGTATCAATACCCGGGATACTGCGGCCCTTTCCGGATGGAACTGGTCGGGAGAGGCGCCTGCGTTTGCGGCGGGTCTTGCGGACTATTACGGCATGACCGGGAACGGGGGTGACTGCTATATGGAATTCCCTTTCATATTTGCGGCCGAGGTCTGCACGGAAGAGGAAACGCTGAGGATCCCCGTGACGATCACGGACTCTTCGCTTGAGGTGAATCCGCTGGAGATCGAAAACTTTCTGAGTAATTACGGTCTGTCTCCGTGGATCCTGGACGAAAACGGCGCAGAAGAGATGCCGGAGGAAGAACTGCCCGAGGCCGAAATGAAGGCGGTTGAGAACGTACAGAAAGAGGATGCGGCAGACAAAGACAAAAAGGGATGATATAATAAGTTATGCAATACCCTGCGCCTGATGCATAAAGAGGAGGATGGAGATGGAGACGAGACCCTATGTTTCGTGGGAACTCATGAACAGTTTTCTAATCGACGCTTTCAAGGGATACGGCGTCCCGGAGAAGGATGCGGAGATCTGCGCGGACGTCCTGCTGGAATCGGACCGGCGGGGCATTGAGAGCCACGGGTGCAACCGGTTCAAACCGATCTATATCGACCGTATCAAAAAGGGAACGCTGCTGCCGAAGACAGAGATCGAGATCCTGAAAGAGACCCCGACCACGGTGCTCATGGACGCTCATGACGGCATGGGCATGGTCGCGAGCTACCGTATGATGGAAATGCTGATCGAAAAAGCGAAAAAATACGGGATGGCCGGCGGCGCGATCAAGAATTCGACGCATTACGGCATTGCGGGATACTGGGTGACAATGGCCTCCAAAGAGGGGCTTGCCGCCATTACCGGAACCAACGCAAGACCTTCCATCGCTCCGACTTTCGGCGTCGAAAACATGATGGGGACCAATCCCCTGACCTTTGCGCTTCCGACGGACGAGGAATTCCCGTTCTGCCTCGACTGCGCGACGTCGATCGTACAAAGGGGCAAGATCGAGTATTACGCGCGCTCCGGAAAAGACACGCCCGCGGGCATGGTCGTGAGTCACGACGGAAAAGCGCTTACGGACAGCAATGAGATCCTGAAAATGCTGGTGGACGGAACGGCAGCCCTGGCGCCGCTCGGAGGAGGCCCCGGCGACGAGATGTGCGGTTACAAGGGCTACGGGTACGCGGCGGTCGTCGAGATCCTTTCGGCCGCACTGTCCGGCGGACAGTTCATGAAAGCCCTGACCGGCGTCGCGGAGGACGGATCCCCGCGCATGTACCGTCTTGGACATTTCTTCTTTGTCATCAATCCCGAAGCGTTCGCCGGGATCGACGTTTTCCGGAAGACAGCGGGAGATATCTGCCGCGCTCTCCGTGCATCGCAGAAAGCTCCGGGATACGACCGCATTTACACAGCGGGAGAGAAAGAATACCTGATCTGGCTCGAGAGAAAAGACAAGGGCGTGCCGGTCGGCGAGACCGTGCAGAAGGAGATCCTTGAGGTAAGGGATGAGCTCGGACTCCCCTACACCTTCCCGTTTGAGTAAATAAAATGAGAGGATTCCGGCGGAAGGGATCCCGGAAGAACAGAAAACAGGCCGGAGAGCATTGTGCTCTCCGGCCTGTTTGACGTATTCGGATCAGAGTGTTCGGACAGGAAAGTCTGTCCGGAGGATCAGGGAAGATAATGCTCAAAAATGACGGCGTCATTGCCGGCCTGATCTGCCCTGCAGTGACTTGTCCAGCAGACGCGGAAAGCACCCATCGCTTCTGCGAGCCGGACGGACGCAGGCTTGCCGCCCACTTCGTAGGCGATGAACTGCGGTCTTCCGTAGAAATTGCACAGGCACCGGCTGAACAGTTCTTTTGCCGCCGGGGGCGTATCATCATTATAGGAGGATTTCGGGCAGGCCAGCTGTCCCCGGAAGACCCACGGCGCGTTCATGCGGAACCAGCGGACGATGCGCGGGTCAAAGCTTTCCACGCAGTAACTGCCGCGGTAGGAGAGCAGCAGATCGCGCGCTTTGAGACAGAGTTCCTCGTTGCGCGGTCCCTGCGTCTTGAGCTCGACGATCAGGGGAACTTTGCCTTCCGTAAGAGAAAGGACTTCCGAAAACAGGGGGATACGCTGATCCGTTCCGAAGAGACGAAGCTCCCTCAGCTCCGCGAGCGTGAGCTCCGGGACGGGACGGTCGACGCCGCAGGCTCTTTTCAGATCATCGTCATGGAACACGATGATCTCCCCGTCTTTTGAGAGCTGGATATCCAGCTCGATCCCGTATTCTTTTTCGACGGCGAGGCCGAAAGCTTCAAGAGAGTTCTCCGGCACCGACTGGTCTTCGGAATAAAGCCCGCGGTGCGCGAAGCAGCGTTTCCTGAACGGTGCCGCCGCTTTTTCGGAATATTTTCCGGGTCCGACCATGAGCATGCTCCCGCCGGCAGCGGCAGCGGCGGCCACGGGAAGGGCGGCGAGTATTTTCGTGAGCGCTTTGGACATAGCTGATCCCTTTCTTCGGAAGTGAACAGGCGGTTTGGAAAGAGGCATGCCGGAAAGGTTCCGGAAGAGTTTCCTTACAGTTCAAGTATAGCAAAAAACAGGGAAATGAAAAGTGCGGAATCAATGGGAATTGTCCAAATCAAAGCGCTGAAGTATAATAAAGACAGTTTCCAGGACAGGAGTCCCCGTACTGAAAAAGCGCTTTACAGGAGGAGCACTTAAATGAAACTGAACTATAAGAGGACTGTCTGCGTCGGATTCGCGTTTTTTCTGATCTGCGCGTTCTGGCAGGCCTACGACAATATCATTCCCCTGATCCTGACCAACAAGTTCGGCATGCCGCAGACGGTATCGGGCGTCATCATGGCGCTCGACAATATCTTTGCTCTGTTCATGCTTCCCCTTTTCGGAGCGGTCTCGGACCGCACGAAGAGCAGAATGGGGCGGCGCACGCCCTACATCCTTTTCGGGACGGTCGTCGCCGTGGCCGCGTTCGTGGGGCTGTCCGTCGTCGACGGCATGCAGCTTAAACAGATCGGCGATTACGCGAAGATCGACGATCCCGCCGTGCTGGAGAGGATCTACGACGAGACCGCGTCCGAAGAACTTCTGACGCCGGACGGGGAGACATTTATCCCTTCGCATTTATTTACGAAAGAAGAGTATAAAGAGATCCGCTCCGTGACCGTGGAAAATGAGAAAGCGGTGACCAACCAGGACTATACGAAATATGTGGTTCCCGCGAGAAACGCCGTCGTGCGCCGCATTTCCTCGGAGCACAAAGGAACGTTGGTCATCTTTATCGCGCTTCTGCTCATCGCACTGATCTCCATGGCAACGTTCCGTTCCCCGGCGGTCGCACTGATGCCGGATGTCACGATCAAGCCCCTGCGCTCAAAAGCCAACGCGGTGATCAATCTGATGGGCAGCGCGGGCGGCATTCTCGTGCTTGTTCTCGGCATGGTTTTCGCGACGAGCGCCGTCCGCAATTCCATGATGAGCTATATGACCTATTTCTGCGTGATCGCCGCGGTCATGATCGCTGCTCTTCTGATCTTCATGCTCACGGTGCGGGAGCCCCGGTTTGCGGAGGAAATGGAAGAGGAGAGCCGCCGCTTCGGACTCGACGGGCCGGAGAAGGCGGAGGCGGCAGAACATGACGGAGAGCTGCAGACGGAAAACGGCAGATTCGCCGGCAGACGCCTCAGCGCCGGTCAGCGCCGCTCACTGCTTTTCATTCTCGCTTCCATCGTCCTGTGGTTCGCGGGCTACAACGCGGTCACCTCCAAGTATTCGGTCTACGCGAGCACGATCCTGCACAAGGACTACAACCTCACCCTGATCATCGCGCAGGCTGCGGCGATCATTTCCTATCTGCCGGTGGGCATCATCGCCTCGAAGATCGGCCGGAAAAAGACGATACTTGCCGGCGTCGTGATGCTTGCGGCGGCGTTCGGGACCGCCGCCTTCATGCGGGCGGAATCGCCGACGGCTCTTATGAACGCCATGTTCGCGCTGGCGGGCATCGCGTGGGCGACGATCAACGTGAA
>DBVZ01000065.1:5516-5707 GCA_002308255.1 Lachnospiraceae bacterium UBA1251
GGAAAATACACGGGATTCTATTACACCGCGTCCATGGCGGCACAGGTCATGACGCCGATTCTTTCCGGTTATCTCATGGACAGGCTGGGCATGACGGTTCTGTTCCCCTATGCGGTGATCTTCGTGGCGGCGGCATTTGTGACCATGCTTTTCGTAAAACACGGCGATTCGAAGCCGGAAGCAAAGAAAGG
>DBVZ01000065.1:5759-9863 GCA_002308255.1 Lachnospiraceae bacterium UBA1251
CGAACGGGATTTGTATATTGTGAACAGCGGACCCTGTATGATAAAATCAATTAAAAAGCAAGAGATTGGCGGAGGCGGGAAAAACGCCTCCGGACTGCACAGAATTCTTATTTCACCAACAAAGAGAGGAGCTCGGAAATGAAAGCAATCAAACTGGAGAAGCCCTGGGATATTTCCTGCGTGGAAATGGAGAAGCCGGCAGCACCCGGAAAGGGTCAGGCACTGATCAAAATCATGACGGCAGGCGTCTGCGGATCGGATATCGGAGCTTTCCGCGGGACGAACGGCCTCGTTTCTTATCCGAGAGTGATCGGCCATGAGCTCGCGGGCATTATCGAGGCGATCGACGAGGAAGACAATCCGAAAGGCTTCAAAGCCGGCGACGAAGTCATTATCGATCCGTATATTTACTGCGGCGAATGCTATCCCTGCTCCATCGGACGCACGAACTGCTGCACGAGCCTTAAAGTTCTCGGCGTACAGACCGAGGGCGGCATGGCGGAGTATTTCTGCCATCCGTCGAAACTCCTCGTAAAGAAACCGGCGGAGATGAGCTGGACGCTGGCGGCGATGGCGGAGCCGCTCACGATCTCCCTGCACGGCGTTCACCGGGGCGGTCTGAAAGCCGGAGAGTATTGCGCGATCTACGGCGCCGGCCCGATCGGACTCCTCGCCGGCATGGTCGCGGAAGCCTACGGCGCGCACGCGATCCTGATCGATATCGTACAGGAGCGTCTTGACTTCGCGAAAGAGCTGGGCATCGAGTATATCATCAATTCCGGAAAAGAAGATCCGGCGGCGGTCGTCGCGCAGATCACGGGCGGACAGATGGCGCAGCAGGTCATGGAGTGCACCGGCGCCAACCCGTGCATCCGAGGATCTCTGGACCTCGTGTCCAATGCCGGCCGCATCACGTTTACCGGCTGGCCGAAAAAAGAGACTTCCCTTCCGACGGACGTATTTACGAAAAAAGAGATCGACGTCCGCGGCGCGCGCACCAGCGCGGGCGAATTTGAGGAAGCGATCGACCTCATCGTCTCCGGGAAAGTGGATATCATCAAGATTCTGACGAAGACCGTCTCCATGGAGGAAGCGCCGGAGACCATCACGGATATCGAAAAGAATCCGGGCAATTACATGAAGGTCGTCGTCAAAGTCGGGGAAGCGTAAAGAAAAGCGGAAGGCATCTGACATTCAGCACGAAAGAGGTTACGGAAATGAAAGAAATCTACATCACTCCGGAAGGACGGGCGGTCACACAGCAGGAGATGGAGGAAGCCGTTGACGCGATGCTCGCGCAGAAGAGCGGTCTGAAGAAGGTCCTGATCGTTCCGCCGGACTATACGAGATGTTTCTCCTTCGCGGGAGAATTTACGAAGATCATTTACAGGAAGCTGAAGGATACGGCACAGGTCGACATTATGCCTGCCCTCGGCACCCACATGGAAATGAGCAAAGAGGAAAAAGAGGCATTTTTCGGGACGGAGATCCCGGACAGCGCCTATCTTGTTCATCACTGGCAGACCGATACCGTCAAGCTCGGCGCCGTTCCGGCGGAATTCAACGCCGAGATCTCCCGGGGGCTCTTCCCGGAGGAGATCGAAGTCGAAGTCAACCACAATCTTGTGGACGGCGGCTATGACATGATCGTTTCCGTCGGACAGGTCGTGCCGCACGAAGTCGTCGGCATGGCGAATTATTCGAAGAATCTCTTCGTCGGTCTCGGCGGTCGGAGCATGATCAACAAATCTCATATGCTCAGCGCGATCTGCGGCCTTGAAAAGACACTGGGCGTTATGGATTCGCCGGCGAGAAAGTGCTACGATTACGCGCAGCAGCATTTCCTTGACGGAAAGATCCCGGTCGTATTCATCCAGACGGTGACTAAAGACGACGGAGAAGGGAATGTCGAGCTGAGAGGCGTTTTCATCGGCGAATCGAGAAAGCCCTTTGAAAATGCGTGCGCTCTCGCGCAGGAACTCAATATCACCTATCTCGACCGTCCCGCGAAGAAAGTTGTCGCCTATCTTGATCCGAAGGAACTCAAGACGACCTGGGTCGGCAACAAAGGCGTGTACCGGTGCCGCATGATCGTCGCGGACGGCGGCGAGCTCCTGCTCCTCGGTCCCGGCATCCAGGCTTTCGGTGAAAACGAGGAAATGGACGAGATGACGAGAACACTCGGATATACCGGCACAAAGCGCGTTCTCGGGCTTTACCGTCAGGGAAAGGTTTTCGAGGGCAAGCTCATGAGCGCGGCGCATCTCATCCAGGGTTCCTCGGAGGGACGTTTCACGATCACTTACGCGACCAACCCGGAACTTATGTCCGAGGAGGAGATCAACGGCGTCGGCTACGAGTGGATGGATTATAAGGAAGCCGTTAAGCGGTATGATCCCGAGAAGCTCAAAGAAGGCTGGAACACCCTTCCGGACGGCGAAGAGATCTATTATGTGCCGAAACCGGCACTGGGACTTTGGAAGATCAAAGAATAACATGCATTGATCTTCCGCGGCAGTAAGAACGACCGGCGCTCCGAAAGGCGGCGCCGGGAAAGAAGTGCAAATGAAATTCTGGAAAATGAACGGAGCCGGAAACGACTTCATCCTCATCAATAATATAGAAGAAAAACTTCCCGCGGAAGTGTTCCCCGATCTTGCGAGAACGCTCTGCACAAGGCGCCTGTCCATCGGTGCGGACGGTATGATGATCGTCGAGAAGCCGACGATGGGCGGCGATCTCAAGATGCTTTTCTTCAATTCGGACGGCAGCGTCGGGGAGATGTGCGGCAACGGCGCCCGCTGTATCTGCCGGTATGCGGTCGAGAGCGGCTTTTCAGAGGGCAGCCGTCAGGTGATCGAGACGACTGCCGGCATTGTGACCGGGCAGCGTCTTGATGAACGCAATTTCCGGATCCGTCTCAATGACCCCTCGGTCATAGAGACGTCGCACCCGCTCACCGTGGACGGCGAGACTTATGAAGCATATTATGTGGTGCTCGGCGATCCCGGAATCCCGCATGCATGTGTGCCGATCAGGGATCTGGCTGGCTTCGATAAGGACAGGCTGCGGGAAACAGGCCGGAAAATGCGTTTTCACGAGTCCTTCCCGAAAGGAGCGAACGTCAATTTCTTTGAGATACAGGAGAACGGAGAGATTCTCGAGTATACTTATGAACGCGGCGTGGAGGACTTCACCTACGCCTGCGGCACAGGCACGGGATCGGTCGGAGCGGCACTCGCGGTTCGCGCCGCCGGCTGCGGAAATGCATGCGAAGGTACGGAGGGAAGCCCTGCGGACCGGAAAGCGCCGGCGGCCGGGACCATCCGCAGGGAAGGAGATCTCGTCACACATTCGTTCGTACTGCATATGGCAGGGGGAACGCTGACGGTGGATGTCGTTCTTGAGGGGAAAACCGTGAAAGATCTCTATCTTTCCGGTCCGACGAACATCGTGGCGACCGGCGAGATCCGGGATGAGGAACTTGTCCTGAAGGGAAAAGAAGAGGGATAAGGCGCTCTTTTTCCGCGCGGACAGATCCCGCGGAGCAAAAGCGGAAAGAAAAAAACAGGCGTGGATTTCTGCGTATTTTGCGGAAATTCACGCTTGCGTTCATTTTTGCCCTGTGCTATACTCGTAGTCCGTGAGAGTTTCACCTTGCTTCCTTTAAATAATGATGAAGGGAGCCAAATGGCCAAAAGGAGGATTAGTAAATGGCAAAGTATGAACTGGCGCTTGTCGTCAATGCCAGAATCGAAGATGAGAAGCGTGTCGCGGTCGTAAAGCGCGCGCAGGGTTACATCGAACGTTTTGGCGGCAAAGTCGGCGCAACCGAAGAATGGGGCAAAAAGAGACTGGCTTATGAGATCCAGAAAATGCATGAAGGATATTATTACTTCATCAAATTCGAAGGCCAGCCCAATACTCCGAATGATCTGGAACAGAATATGCGCATCATGGACAATGTTCTGCGTTATCTGATCGTTCGCCTGGATGACGAGGCGGAGATCGGCGAGCCGAACGAGACGGATGTGAAGACAGAAGAAGCAGCAGAAGAAGCGGAAGAAGCGGCGGAGACGGAAGAAGCTCCGGCTGAGGAAGCTG
>DBVZ01000065.1:9981-10196 GCA_002308255.1 Lachnospiraceae bacterium UBA1251
ACAAGAGATCCGGAAGTCCGGTATTCCTCCGGAGAGAACCCGCTCGCGATCGCGCGCTACACACTCGCTGTGGACAGAAGATTCCGCAGGGACGGCGAACAGTCGGCTGACTTTATTTCCTGTGTGGCATTCGGAAGAGCGGCGGAGTTCGCCGAGAAGTATTTCCATCAGGGGATCCGGATCACGGTGAGCGGTCGTATTCAGACCGGCAGTTA
>DBVZ01000065.1:10249-10398 GCA_002308255.1 Lachnospiraceae bacterium UBA1251
GACAATCAGGAATTCGCGGAAAGCAAGGCCGCATCGGATGCGAGCCGCGCAGCGTTCGCGCAGAACAGCAGCTCGTCCTACAGCGGATCCGGACAGGGCTTCGGCGGAGCCGAACCCTCTTACGGCGGTTCCGGCCGCGGTTTCAGCCA
>DBVZ01000065.1:10443-10622 GCA_002308255.1 Lachnospiraceae bacterium UBA1251
CCGGCGTTCCGCAGGAAGCGGATGACGGATTCATGAATATTCCGGAGGGAATCGACGAAGAACTTCCGTTCAATTAATTCTGATCAGAGAGGAGTTATTCTTATGCCATACAATAACGGTGAAAAAAGAGAAGGCGGTTTCAGAAGAAAGAACAATTTCCACAGAAGAAAGAAAGTCTG